>DATFQQ010000039.1:0-3833 GCA_035264195.1 Candidatus Sulfotelmatobacter sp.
CCGCATTTTGATTTGCACTTGAGTGTTGACAATCCTGCAATCGTAAACAGGTACAGCAGCGCAGGCGGGCCCTTGAACAACCCTGCCGTCCTCAAGCGCAAACCGGGACAAGTGCCACGGGCACTCAATTGTGTTTTGTACCACCGTGCCTTCGTTGAGCGGTGCTCCGTAATGAGAACAGACGGCACCGACAGCGTGAATTGTGCCGTTCAGTTTTACGAGCAGCACGGGTTGTTCTTCGATCAATACTCGCTTGAGTTCACCCTCAACCAGTTCGTCTGTTGTCGCCGCCGGCGTAGAATCGTCTGGGCCTCTGCGGTACGCATTGCGGTTGATCATGACGCCGAGGTGGAACACCATGACTCCTCCCAGATAGCCACCGCACATAACCAACAGGTATCCCGCCAAAGCCAGAACAAACGCTCCCCATCCAGGCTGCCAGTGCTGGCCCCAGCGCAAGAGAAACGAAGCCAGGAAAAGGACCGTTGCGCTGGTGTTCAGGGTCGCGTGAAAGGCACCCACGGCTTTCTCAGGAGGATCAACGTCCATCCAGTCCATTAGCCCGGCCATGATGGCACCCGCTGCCCCCACCACGCCCATCCCGATAGCTATGCTGGAAGCCAGGCCCAGCTGAGGAAGCTTGAACAGTAGCCCGATCAGGTCAAGGACGATGGTCAAAGTCCACGCTCCGATGGGTATATCGGTCAGCGCGGGATGCAATGGATGGCCAACCCATGTTCCGTTCAGAAAAATCTTGAGCCGGCGCATTGCAGGTGTTCGAAAACAACGTTGCAAGAACCCATCGAGAAGCGCACTGATCTTCTTGATCAAATTGGACTCGATGATCCGAGCTGAAATTCGTTCGGTTAAATCCCTTTCCATGCGACCACGCCCCCTTCCAGTCGTTTTTGAAACTGGCCAGAATTCGTGCAGCTTTCATCTGTCCTCTTTAGAGGCCCAAGTCACTCAATCCTGGGTGGCCGTCAGACGGTATCCCCTTAACGAGATTTGCACAGCTCGCGGATCATTGCAGTTCCCTATTTCCCCGGAAATGACGAGAGAACACCATGTAGTCGATGGATAGTGCGCCCGCGCCCCGGACCATGATCAGGAACGCGAGAGCAATCGCGATGAGATGGTACTCGAATCCTTCCCCCTTCTGGTCTCCCACCCAATTCATGAAGAAACCGATGTGAATGTGGATAGTCAGAACCGCACCGATCATTTCCACGATGATGCCCAATGCAGCCACGCGCGAAAGCAACCCGAACAACAGGCTTAAACCTCCAAGAAATTCGACAAAGATCGCGAACAGTGCGACCGCGACAGGCATTCCAGATTTAACAAAGTCGCTTATGGTGCCCGAAAAACCGGATCCGCCGAACCAGCCGAACATCTTCTGCGCTCCGTGGGCAAAGAAAACCAGCCCCAAGATGACGCGAGCTAAAGCAAGGGAATATTCGTTCTGGGTGTTCATTAGTTTCTGAAGCATGATTTTTCCGAGCACTCCCTGTGGGAAAAGACAGCGAAGAACTCTTCTAAGGGATATCCAATTTAATTCCTTTCTGTAAGGGGCTTCAATACTCTTTGCATAACCGATTTACTCACCCGTTACTTCGCGAACCACGCGCAGATGATTCTCGCCCAGGATCTTTTTCAGGTCGCTTTCTGCATATCCTCGTTTCAGCAAAACCGCGACTAGCGCCGGCATCCTTGAAACATCCTCCAGGCCGTTCGCCGAGGATCTGCCCTCCCCCTAGGGCCTTGTACAGCTGAACGAATGACAGCAACTCATCGAGCCGGGATGAGCCAGACTGAGTTCAGCCACCCGCCTTAGTCGTCCCAGCCAGGGCTGAACGGCCAGTTAGTGTGATACTTTTGGCACACCGGGCTGCCGTAACTGTCGGCGGCCAAACAACTGCAGCCAGCGACAAGACTCGAAACTAAAAGAAGAGTTGCCAACGATGCTATAGCACTACGCATGATGTTCATTTACTCTTTGGTGTTTGCATAAAGACCTCCTTGGAAACGCCATGCCACGAAGAATCTCCACTGGCTCAACCAACACCTCGTCTCGCATATTGGTCCCGAAAGTACTCTCCCTCTTGTTCAATGCCTATACCGAGCTTCTCTCCGTTAGCAACAAGCTGCGGCCAGTCGACGTTGCCGCTTGAGATCATGGCAAGATCGCTTTTTATCCCAGCCCTAGATTGTCCCGCCAGTGTCCCCGTCCTTCACTCATAACGAAAGTTCGTGTTTATGTACTGAAGCCAGTTGTATATTCCCTGCATCCCCCGTTGGATGTTCGTTAACCCCGCCTTTTGGTCTCCGAGCCGGGCCTCGCCTTTCGCTTGGCGGATCGATCCCCAGCCTCTTGACCAGAGAGCTAAGAGTAGTGCGTTTCATTCCAAGCCGAGCGGCGGCACCATTGGGTCCGCCGATGATCCATTTTGTATCTTTGAGAGCGCGCAGGATGTGTTCCCGTTCAGCTTCTTTTAGCGTGGTCGGATTGCTCTCGGAGGGCACGGTCGATAAGTTCTGTTGCAGGGTCAATTCGGCGAGAGGTGCTCGGAGCACCGAATCATCAGAGAGAATAACCGAACGCTCAACGAAGTTTTCGAGCTCACGCACATTGCCTGGCCACTGGTATTCCGACATCGCTTTCATCACCGCAACCGGTATCGTATCGATCCGCCTATTCATCCGGCGTGTGTACTTCTCCACGAAGTAGCGCACTAAGAGCGGAATATCTTCGGGTCGCTCGCGCAACGGCGGGATCAAGATGGGAAAGACGTTGAGGCGATAATAGAGATCGCTGCGAAATCGTTTCTCATTCACTCTCTGCGCCAGATTGGCGTTTGTAGCGGCAATCAGGCGGACATCGGTGCGAAGAGTCCGTGTGCTTCCTAGCCGCTGGAATTCTCGCTCCTGGAGCACACGCAGTAGCTTGGGCTGGAGTTCCAGCGGTATATCGCCGATCTCGTCGAGGAATATCGTCCCGCGGTTGGCCAGCTCGAAGCGGCCAATGCGTTGTGTAATGGCGCCGGTGAACGCGCCTTTCTCGTGCCCGAAGAGCTCGCTTTCAAGCAGGCCTGTCGGTAAAGCCGCGCAGTTTACTTTCACCAAAGTCCGTTGGCGGCGGAAACTCATATTGTGGATCGCGCGTGCAACCAGTTCCTTGCCCGTACCCGTTTCTCCTAAAAGCAGAACTGTGGAATCCGTCGGAGCCACGATTTCGACTTGTTTCAACGTACGCTTCCAAGCCGGACTTTCTCCGATGATCTCCTTGAAGTTGAGTTCAGTTGGAATCAGGCGGAGCGGTGCGGGTCTCTTTAGTAATCTTTCTTTTGAGTCGGTCACCTGCAGCTCTGAGCATCGAATCTCATCTACTTCGGACGCAAAGGACGTGTGAACAAAATCCATATCCGTCTCCTTTCTGCCATTAAGCCAACTTGCAAGTGCTAACCTTGCCGCGGACTTCTCTCACCGATGTTTCATGGTTTGCCTCCTTGTGACTTTCTGGTTCCAACTCCATATCGCAAATTGAGCAACCCCAGTGCCATTCTGTTAGAGATCAGGCATGCGCGTGAAACCATTGATAAATTCACTACAAAGAAGCGAGGGGAAAGTCGCCTGAGTCGCCGCAGGCGTTCGATATTCGGATGGTTCAGTCGCTCACCGTCTGAAATCCGAACGTTCTTTCTCAAAGTGGATTGACAATCTTAGGTTAGGGAAATAAGAGAATAGTATTGGTTCATGTTCTCACTCGGGGGCCTGCGAGCGGCGGCCGTCGGTAGGCTCTTTTCGTAGCGGCTAGACTTCCAACCAGAAAA
>DATFQQ010000040.1:0-49310 GCA_035264195.1 Candidatus Sulfotelmatobacter sp.
TTCCTGCCCAGACGTCTGGTCCGTTGGAAGCTACGGCACGAAAGGTGAGAGGAACGAGAGCGTCCTTCTTGGCCAGGCGGGCCGTGTCTGCTTCCTTCATCTTCGAAGAAGCCCTCATCGAGTCGAGACTGGCGCCCGCAGAGGAGTTGTTGACGTCGATGTCCTGCCAGGTTGTGCCGTGGTTGACCGAGCGCTGCAACCTGCCTGCCGCGCTGATTGTCCACAGAATAGGCGCAATGGAAACGGCAGCTGCTCCTTGAGCATTCTGGCGGATCAGTTGAGCTTTCACCGGAGAATTCGAGGCTGGAAAAGCGGACATCGGCTGGGGAGCCGTGGCAACGGGGGGCTTGCTTCTCTCGACCTTCGTCTCGGAGGGACCGGGTTGCAGAGCTTGCCGGTCGACCTGGCTTTGAACAGCGGAGCTATCCAGGTTGGCGGACAACGTTCCTTCAGCGGACTGTACTTCTACCGATTCGGGGTTGGATGAAGGTGGGACACCTTGCGGCGGGATGGCAAGCAACTGTTTCGCAGGTGCCTGGGCCGCCTGTTGCTGAAGAATCGAATTTTGCTGCCACTGCACGCGAGGTCCGTGTGGTGATGTTCCGCCGACCACAGCATGCTTTGATTGAACTGGAACGCCCAACGCAGGAGTTGAAACTTCCTCTGAGGGCGTGGAACCGGGGCTCGGCGAAGTGAGATCCTTTCGGTCGGTCAACATCGAAGACGGGGCAGCCGTCGTCTTGTTGCGATTCTCGGCAGATGCCGCGGACGGTGGCGCTGGCGCCTGATTGTTGGCTTCTTTCACTGTCGCTTCGGATGGGGCTTTCAGGTAGGCCTCGATCTCGACGCGGTGCTGGTATCGCATGATTCCCAGCGAGGCAATAGCGACGACTCCGGCGGTGACAAATCCCCAACGGATCACGGGCCACGTCAGCCAGCCCTCGCTTGACGGACGGACGGTCTCTTGCAGTTGGTCAGGTGTCGGCAGGGCCAGGGCGACGATTTCGCGGCACTCGCAGCAGCGTGCCAGATGCTCGACCACGGCGGCTCGCTCCGACTTCCGAAGCGAATGCTCGGAGAAGGCCGTGAGCACATCGGCATCGGGGTGGCCAACCGCCGGTGAAGCGGCTCTAAGCCGTTCGCTCACGATTTGGGGTACTTTTTCCATCTAAAGCTTCTAGCTACTAGCGTCTAGCTTCTAGCAAATCAACCACCTGTGGGCTGCGGTTCGTTCAACCTTCGCCTTCCCGGACTTGCGCTTCCACTCTCTTTTCTGAGAACGCTGGTGCTGGCTGTTCTTGCGCGAGGCTACGGCGAATATCTACCTGCAGGTCGCGGACGTCAACTTCTAATGCTTCTTCGGCCTGGCGGCGGGACATTCCCGCGCGGGCAAGGGCTGTAACGATCTGCTTGCGCAACGACTTAGCCAGCTTATCGAGCTTCCGGCTGATGGTTGATTCATGAACGCCCAGCATGCGGGCGATCTCGGCCAAGGTACGTCCGTCGAGAAAATATGCGCTCAAAATCAGGCGATCTTCCGTTGGAAGCGTCGCCAGCGCCTGGTCGGTGGCGCGCGATAAGCGATTGTCGGCCGATGGGACCGGTTCCGGATCAGGGGCTCGGAATTGCACGCCCTCCTCGGATTCTTCATCAAGGCTGATCAGGCGCTTGGTCTTGCGGTAGCGGTTGACGTACTCCTGAGCGAGGACGGTACGAAGCCATCCCTCGAGAGATCCCCGGCCAGTATAGGAAGCAAGTTTGGAGACGCGCCGGCCCTCACGTGTCGTCGTGCCGTAGAGATCGGCATAGAGAGTGTCGGCGAGGTCGTGGGCGGCGGAATCCTCGCGAACAATTCGCAGAGCGGAGAGGTAGAGCTTTTCTCTATACCGAGTCAAAAAAAGCTCCCAGGCCTTTTCGTGTCCCGAAGCGCAGGCACGGGCCAGGGCAAGTTCATCGATGCGTAGACTGAGGAAGAAAGTCCGGATTTCGTTTTGGGCCAATCCCGCGGCGTGCTTGGCTCCTACCTCGACCAAAATCATCGCGAAAGATTCGTGAGTGAGGCCGATCTCTTTGCATCCGGCTTTGGCATGGAGGTCCGGCAGGAGTTCGCTGATGACAGACTGAATGGCCGGGTTGGGACTCGACGAAGTCATTGCACAGCTACGGAATTAGACACCACCTGGTGCGGTTCCACTCGGTGCATCAGCCGGCGGCGCGAGACTTTTTGCACTCTTCACACGGGCAGACCTCGCGCAGGAACTTCCACGAATAAATGCCAAGATCGTGGTTATCGTTCCATGAGAACTTGATCGCATATTTCCCCACGCCTTCGGCCGAAAGTGGCTTCGCATTTGGCTTAAAGATCACCAGGCTGCCGGGTGGCGACACAGCCGGATCTCCGGGATTACGTCCAGCCTTACCGCGCTCGTCCTCGCACATAGCGCACGGGCATGCGTCGCGCAGATAGACAAAGTTGTAGTGCGAGACATGGCCGTCCGCCCACTCGATGTCCACGCCAGCCCCTGTGCTGAGATGCACTTTTACGGATTTGGGATCAGTGGCGGCAGTGGGCGTCTGAAGTGGGGACTGCATGCAGTAAGTATCGCATAGGGCCATGACACGCGGTCGCAAACCCCAGTTCTGCATTGCAGTCCCGGCAACGACATCAATCTCTGAACCATTCTTCGGCCCCGAGGGAGGCTAGTCATTACCTCCAGCGCAGATCGTCAAACGCCAATTCTGTCATCTATTTGCTCGATCTCACGGCCCGCCTTCATCAGCAGTCCAAGTTCTGCATTCCTCGACGTCGGACCGATGATTCGGTTCATCGTAGGCGGCAGTGGCCCTTCCGGTTGAGTTGGGTTGTTTAGAGCATAGTACCGCCTTTCACGATGTTAGGAATCGGACCACAGATTCTCCTGCCGCCAATGCATCGCGACCAGGAACTCTGTGTTGAAAGCGCGGATACGCAGTAACGATGGGGGA
This sequence comes from Candidatus Sulfotelmatobacter sp., assembly GCA_035264195.1. Lineage (GTDB taxonomy): Bacteria > Acidobacteriota > Terriglobia > Terriglobales > Acidobacteriaceae > Sulfotelmatobacter. The sequence goes on from DATFQQ010000040.1 coordinate 2,986, forward strand.
GCAAATGTTACTGCGGAAAGAGCGTTGCCTCAATCGTAAGTGCTGCAGAGCAACTGGCGTTGCCGAAACTGGCGAAACTCCTGTAAAATCTAGGTTTGCCCTACAAGATTTGAACTATCTGGGAGCAGCAGTCCAATGGCACAACAATGCGACATCTGCGGCAAGAAGCCGCAAGCGGGAAACCGCATCAGCCACGCCCACAACGTCACCAAGCGGCGCTGGAATATTAACTTGCGTCCGGTGCACGCCAAGGTGAATGGTCAGGGAAAGCGGATCCGCGTCTGCACGTCCTGCCTGCGCAGCGGTAAAGTCGTCAAGGCTTAACCAACTCACCACAGAGGGCACAGGGGTTCATGGAGGCTGTGACGAGCCTGAAATGCCTTGTGTCTTTTTCTAGGTTCGATCCGAGGTAAGATGCGGGACCCCATTGCTGAGAGCAGCGCCTAAAGGCGGTTCTTTACTCGACCGTTTAGGGCATCGCTGAAGCGATGCCCTAATACGAACCGTCAGCGTCGACACCTATCGACTAGTTGGCTGGCGGGGTTGGTGTCACGGCCAACAACTGCACGTCGAAGATCAGCGTGGCGTTGGGCGGTACGATTTTCTTGTATCCTGCATCACCATAGGCTAGCTCGGGAGGAATGCGGAGCTGGCGCTTTCCTCCGACTTTCATACCGGCTACTCCTTCGTCCCAGCCTTTGATTACCTCGCCTTTCCCTAACGTGAAGCTGTAGGGCTGGTGGGCATCAACGCTGCTGTCAAATTTCTTTCCGTCGGTGAACCAGCCGGTGTAGTGAACCTTGACGTGGTCTCCGTCGTTGGCAACGGTGCCAGTGCCGGCCTTGATATCCCAGTACTGGAGGCCGGAGTCGGTCTTGACGCCGTCGCCAGTAACTTTCGTGGGTGCGTTTGTGTTCGGGACGCGGACGGGAGTTGTTCTATGAGTGGTGGTTTGTGAGAGAAGCGGGGTTGCGACTACGACGAGCGTTGCGAGGATGGCAATCCGGAACAGCCTCATACGATCCCTCTATTCCAGCGCGATGACGTCGATTTCTACCAGAACATCTTTGGGCAGGCGCGCGACCTCGACGGTGGAGCGGGCTGGGGGAGTGGAGCTGAAATATTTCCCGTAGACTTCATTCATGGCTGCGAAATCATTCATGCTTTTCAGGAACACGCCGCAACGAACGACCTTGCCGAGGCCACTTCCTGCGGCCTCGAGGATTTCAGACAGATTGCGGAGCACGCGGTCGGTTTGCGCCGCAACGTCACCGGTGATGACCTGTTGCGTTGCGGGATCGATGGCGACTTGGCCGGAAGTGAGGATGAATCCGTTGGCTTTAATGGCTTGAGAGTATGGGCCGATGGCTTGCGGGGCGTCTTTGGTGGAGATGATTTCGCGCATAGGAATTGTCAGATGACTACACCACAAACGGCACAGGGTAACACAGGGGTATGCGTTCAGTTGTCATCCGGAGCGGTGGATTTTGGTTCGGAGTTCTATATTTTCTGCAGTCTCTGCACTTCGTGCACTCCGGGGATTTTCCGCAGGCCGACGATGATCTGCTCGAGGTGCTTCAGGTCGGAAATATCCAGAACAACTTCGACGCTGGCCTGACTGTTTGCCGTATGTGCGGCGATGTTGCGGATGTTGCTCTTGGCGTCCCCGATCACGCCGGTGATGTTTTTCAGCATACCGAAGCGGTCGTCGCAGAAGACTGTCAGCTTCACGGGATAAGCAGTTGGAGTGCTGTCGTCGCGGGCCCATTCGACATCGATTTTTCTTTCCGGCTCATAGAGAAGATTTGTCACGTTCGGACAATTGACGGAGTGCACTGCGACGCCCTTGCCGCGTGTGATGTAACCGACGATGTTTTCGCCGCGGATTGGATTACAACAGCGGGCGCGGTAGACCAGCATGTCTCCCTGGCCGCGCACGGTGATGGCGTTGTGGTCTCCGAAGACGCGGCGGACAACGCTGGTGATACCGCCGGGCTGCGACGTCAGGCCTTCAGATTCGATGTCCCCCGCAATCGACGGAGTTGCACCAGCGGGCAGCAGGCGTGCCAGAACCTGCCGCGCGGAGTACTTGCCGTAGCCGATGCCCGACATCAGGTCCTCACCCTTGCCGAGACCGTATCCAGAAGCTACGCGCAGTAGATCCTCATCTTTGATTTCCTTCAGCGCAATGCGGTACTTGCGGGCTTCTTTTTCGATCAGCTTACGTCCGATTTCAATGGCGCGCTCGCGCTGGTGAACATTGAGCCAGTGCTTGATCTTGTTGCGCGAACGCGAGGACTTGACCAGGCCAAGCCAGTCGCGGCTGGGCTTGTGGCCGGGCTGGGTGAGGATTTCGACGATGTCTCCGGAATGAAGCTTGTAGCGGAGCGGAACCATGCGCCCGTTGACCTTGGCGCCAGTGCAAGTGTGCCCGACTTCCGTGTGTATGGTGTAGGCGAAATCGATGGGAGTAGCATCGCGTGGAAGAACAACGACCTTGCCTTTCGGCGTGAACGTATAGACCTCTTCGGGGTAGAGATCGACCTTCAGGGTAGAAAGGAATTCGTTGGGATCGCTGACATCGCGTTGCCACTCGACGACCTGACGCAGCCAGGCGAGGCGCTGCTCATCCTGCGCCGAGACCGGGCCGTCCTTGTACTTCCAGTGGGCCGCGATTCCTTCCTCGGCCATCTTGTGCATCTCTTCGGTACGAATCTGGATTTCAAAGGGCGTGCCGTCTTCAGTGATGACCGAGGTGTGCAGCGACTGGTAGAAATTCGGCCGCGGCATGGCGATGAAGTCTTTGATACGTCCGGGCACTGGGCGCCACAGGTTATGAATGATGCCAAGGACGGCATAGCAATCCTGGAGCGAACGCGTAACCACGCGCATGGCGTAAAGGTCGTAGACCTGGTCGACTGAGATCCGCTGCCGCTGAAGCTTTTTGTGGATGCTGTAGATACGCTTGATGCGGCTGTCGACACGCGCCTGAATTCCAGCCTCTTTCAGCTTGTCGCTGATAATGGCCTGCATCTTCGCCAGGAAGACTTCGCCTTGCTTGCGGCGGGCGTTAACGGCCTTTTCCACTTGCTCATAGCCGAGAGGATCGAGAAAGCGGAAGCCCAAATCTTCAAGCTCCCCGCGAATTTTGCCCATGCCGAGGCGGTGGGCGATGGGAGCGTAGATTTCCAGAGTTTCTTCCGCGATCTTTTGCTGACGCTCAGGCGGAAGGTGCTCGAGCGTGCGCATGTTATGCAGGCGGTCGGCGAGCTTGATTAAGACGACGCGGATGTCGTCGACCATCGCCAGCATCATCTTGCGGAGATTTTCGGCCTGCTGCTCCTCGCGGGTGGCGAAGTCAATTTTGCTTATCTTGGTAACGCCTTCAACGATGTGCGCGACCTGCTCGCCGAATTCTTTACGGATGTCGTCGATCGTCACCGAGGTGTCTTCGACCGAGTCGTGAAGTAGCCCGGCAGCTATGGCGACCGGGTCCATCTTCATTTCGGCAAGAACAAGCGCGACTTCCAGTGGGTGTACGAGGTAAGGCTCACCGGAGGCTCGGGTCTGGCCGTCGTGGTGCTTGAGGGAGTAGTCGTAGGCCTTCTTGACGATGGACAGATCGTCTTGCGGGCGGCTTTCCTGCATCCGCTTCATCAAGTCACGAAACTTGGTAAGCGTAAGAGCAGTCGTAGCGATCTGTTGGCGCAAGCTCGCCATGAAGGATTATAGCCCGCAAACAGCCCGGGGGACTGGCTCTGGAACCGGAAGAAGGGTACGGGGGCTGCATTCATTATAGCTTCTCCGATCAGCGCTGGAGTTGCATTGTTGCCGAGTATCGAACCGTTTCGCGGGAAAAATCGGAGGTCTGGACGAGACTGCGGTCGATTTTTTCAAAAATTGCGATGCAGATTTTCCAATTGAGAAATTTAGTCCAATAGTTTTTTCTGGAACCATCTCTCGGTGCGGCTTTGTCTGCTAGAGTGTTGGGCGCATGGTCAATCTCAGCATGGCCCGAATTCTGGTGAGTGGAATGTCTGGGCCGATCGGCACTGCGCTGCTTCCTACGTTGAAGTCCAATGGTGCGCGCATCTCGCGGCTTGTCCGCAACGCTAGAAAGTACTCGTCCTCGGACGAGCAGCAAATTCCATGGAACCCCACGCAGCCGATTTCTCCAGAATCAGTTTCCGGCTTGGATGCGGTGATCCATCTTGCGGGGGAAACCATCCTTGGACGCTGGACGGATGCGAAGAAGCAAGAGATTCGAGAGAGCAGGGTCAAAAGCACAAACTTTCTGGCGCAGGCTCTGGCACTCTCAAAACACAAGCCGCAAGTTTTCGTTTGCAGTTCGGCCATCGGCTACTACGGCGACCGTGGCGATGAAGTGCTAAACGAACAGAGTGATCCCGGCTCCGGATTTCTAGCGGAAGTTTGTCGCGATTGGGAGTCTGCGACTCAGCCTGCTGCGGATGCGGGCATTCGAACAGTCTCTATCCGGACGGGGATTGTCCTGACACCGAAGGGTGGCGCGCTAGCAAAGATGCTCCTGCCTTTCAAAATGGGCATGGGCGGACGGATCGGCGATGGGCAGCAATGGATGAGTTGGATCGACATACGCGACATGGTGGGTGCGATTCATCACCTGCTTAAGAACGATCTGCTGCACGGGCCGGTGAATATGGTTGCGCCCAAGCCTGTAACGAATGCCGACTTCACTCGAACGCTAGCTGGCGTGCTGTCACGACCGGCGATCTTTCCAGTACCTGCATTTGTCGTGAAGCTGGCGTTTGGTGAGATGGGAGAGACCGCACTGCTTGGCAGCCAACGGGTTGAGCCGGGTCAATTGGTTGCAAGCGGTTATCCTTTTCGGTTCAGTGACTTACGTGCGTCGCTCACAACGCTTCTGAGGAAGTGACTTTCGAAAACTGTACGCATGTAATTGTGATTTCCGTCACAGACTCTGCATGTCCCTCTTGCGAGACTGAGCTTTAAGTGCTCGTATGGGGAACAAGATCTTAGCCGTGGTGCTTTTGGTTTGTGTGATCTGCTGGAGCCTGCCAGCAATGACCGTGGCGGCTCTTAGCAAGCGCCCAGCTCACGCGAGCACAGCAGCGATAGCACAGAAACACTCCTGCTGTCCGCGGATTCCCTCTAAGGTGCGGCCATCCCTTTTTGCGGCGTTCCGCCCTGCAAAAATGCCTTGCGATAGCCGGCATCCGTGTTGCCTGCAGCGGGGACAGCAGAATGCACCGGCGCTTCCCTCACTTCGAACTGACTCACGGCCAGATCTGCAGCCTGTGTACATGGACGGCAGCGACGAAAAGGCTGCTCTGCGGCTAGTTACGGTAGCGCCGATCGAAGTGAATCCCTCCAAGTTTTGCCTCCTGCAAAGTACAGTCCTGCGGAACTGAGTTGCTGCAGTCGCCCAGAGGCGCACTCCATTACTGACAAACAATTAGTTCCTGTGCGCGATGGATTTGTCCATCAAGCAACTGTACCAAGAATCATTGAGGAGATTGGACTATGAGACACAAGTTATTCGCAGCGATCCTGGCTCTGACGGTTATGTCATGGGCCCAAACAGCAACTCAGACGCCCTCTCAAACCCCTTCGGCGGCTGAAAAGGCAAAACCGACTTGCTGCCAAAAGATGGCACACGGCGCAAAGGACGGAAGCCCGGCATGCATGCGTCACAAAGACGGCAAGGAAATGGCTTCCTGCTGCTCTGGAAAGGATGCGGCCTCTTGCTGCGGCGGAAAAGACGCTCAGGCGTGCATGAAGGACGGTAAGTGCACAGCAGACTGCTGCAAAGAGGGATCCGGGACGGACAAGGCGGCATCCTGCTGCAACCGCAAGGCCGGAAAAGAATGTGGTAAGGGATGCTGCGGTTCGAATAAGAGCGAGAAACCGGCGTAGTAAGGATAGTTGTCATTCCGAGCGGAGTGAGGAATCTCTACCAGCAGTTGCTCCGGTAGGGATGCTTCGACTCCGCCGGAGTTCCGCTTCGCTGCACTCCGGCTCCGCTCTGCATGACAGTCTTCCGGGTGCACAGAAGAGGGATCACACTATTCCCTAAACCTTCCTAGACCACTCCAGAGTCCGCACTGGCATGGCGCACACCGCGCCTTCACTGAAGTCTTCACCTTCAATGCCGCAGGCGTGATCGAAGCGGGCGCGATAGTTCTCCCATGCGATGGCCGAGGTCAGCTCTACCAACTGGGCATGGCTGAAACGTTCGCGAAGCCTGGCAAAGAACGCATCCGACACCTCGACCGGAGTCTCAGTCATGGCGTCGGCGTATTCGAGGACGAGGCGCTCCAGATCGGAAAAATTGAAATTGGTACGGTAGCTATCGAGGTTAGCAATCTGCTGTTCAGAGATCCCGCTCTTTCTGCCAACGGCAGAACCGATGTCAATTCAAAATGGACAGCCGACGAGCGTCGCGACACGCAATTCGGCAAGGCCTTTCAGTTTGTGATCGACGAGCTTGGCGCTCATCTGGGATTGCTCCATCTGAAGATATCCCCAGAAGAGTTTTGAATGGTGTGCAGTCACCTGAATCGGCATGATGACGCGTCCGAGACGGCGGCGAGTCAGGTAATAGACGAGCGAAACAAAGAGGCGGCGAAGCGGGCCGCCTTGATTTGCGGGTGCACCTGGGATGCGTGACATGAGTGGCTCTCCCCGCGATTCTGATTCACTGCTGGATGGAACGATTCATTTCGTCGTGCAGTTTTTGCAGAAGCTGTACCCGCTGCTCGGTGGTGAGTTCACGCTTCAGTTCTTCGAGAGCCAGGGCCACGATGTGATAGTGATGGGCACCTGCAAACTTGGGATCGGCGGTGATGTCCAGCCAAAGCTTGTGCATGAGCTCAACGTCCTGGGGGCGCATTCGAGGCGTGTGGGGGCCCAGCGCGTACTCGCGGACCGAACCGTCGGGAGCGCAGACTTCCAATGTCAGCCGTGGACGAGGCTCGTTTAGTCGCTCCCATGCATCGCCGGTGAGTTTGGCCTGCTCATCGGAAGTCAACTTGTTCGATAAACCGCAGACCACCCGGCTGGAATCCAGACGCTGCGCGGTCACCATGATGGCTTCGAAGACATCGGTTGCCGGCACGACCAGCAACGAGATCGGCTTGCCTTCTTTTTCAGCGACGGCGACGGCTGCGGTAAACAGCTCTTGCTCGTAGTGATCGAAAACCTGAGTGGCATCGAACACCGTGCTGCCACTGAAGGTGTGCTCGCGATGGTAAAGTCGCGCGCTCATGACGACGACATCCTGCTTCAGCGTGTTAGTGTGTCCCAGGATGTGGCGGAGGTAGTAAAGATTCCGTGGATCGCGGACGGCAACGAGTATATTACCGGGCCGAACTCCCATCGCACCGCTGCCGAGTTCCTGATTGCCGTAGACGCGGAACTGATCCAGCTGTTCGGGCTTCCCGTGACGCTCCTTGGCAACGTGGTGCTCAGAGAGGGTAAAGATCGTAAAGAACGCCGCGCTGAAAATCACTCCGGCGATCGTAGCCTGATATTTCGTGAACAGGTTGACGATTGCTGTAATGAACAGAACGGCGCAAATAAGGAGTAGACCGACGGGAATCTCGGTCTTCCCGATATGAAAATTCCCTGGCACTTTCCATTCGCGATTGCCGGGCTCGGTGAAGCGCAGCACCACCACGGAAAGCGCTTTCATGGTGAAACTCCAGATCACGCCAAAGGCATATAACGCGGCCAGCGTATACACATTACCTTTGCTTCCGATGACAGTCAGTAGCTGCAAAATCACAATCAGGTTGATAATGCGATAGCTGGTTCCAAAACGCGGGTGGGGCTTTTGAAACCACTGCGTCAGCACTCCATCCTCGGCGACGCGGTTGAGTACACCATTAGCGCCAATAATGGACGTGTTCTGCGCACCAGCCAGGATCAGCACTCCGACTAGGACTACAAACCCGTGAAACAGCAACTTGAGCGACGTCGGTCCCCACAAATAAATCGTTAAGCCGCCAATCAGGTTTGAAAAATAGCGGGGCCGCACGTCGTCGGGAATCAGCATGCTGGCAAAAAACGAGATCAGGCCAGTAAAAAGTAAGCTGTAAAGGAAAATTACGGCCCCGGATTTCTTGAGATTCTTGAGCTTCGGGTGCTCGATTTCACGGTTCACCTGGGCCAGCGTTTCCATGCCGCTCATAGCCAACACTGAATGCCCAAACCCAACGAACAGCAGCACGGCGGTTAGCCTGGTAAACACGGTACCTGATAGCCAGCCAAATGTTTCCTTGGTTTCGGGAAAGGGTGCCTGGATCGGGCCGGGCGGCAGCGGCGCGGGCTGGTGCAGCAGCGTAATCAGACACCAGGAGATCAAAATTACCACCATCACGGTGGTGATAATCATGATCTGCAATGCTTTCCCACTAGACTCGTGCAGCCCTTCGGTGTTCTTCCACCAGAAATACAGAACAATCAATATCGCAAAGCCAGCCGCGAAGTAGTTGTCATTGAATTGCAGGTGATGGTGCGCGTAGTCACTGATTTCCTTGATGAAACCAGCCAGGTAGAGTCCGGCCGAAACCGCGCTAATGGGCCCGGTCAGGACATAATCGAACAGCAGGGCCGAGACGGAAAACTTCGCCAGCGTCCCGCCCATGGCCTCTTTCACCACACGGTAGACGCCGCCGCGAACGAACATGCTGCTGGATTCGATATACAGCGCGCACACCGCATAGCTGAACAGCATGACAGCCAGCACAAACCAAGGGGCGCTTTTCCCGAGCACGTTTTCCACGTCGCCGCCGACATAGTATGCGGACGAAGCGAGGTCGGCGAGGACGATGGCGGCAGCCCGCCAGAAAGAAATAAAGGTCAGCATCACCGTGGTGGCGACAAAGACCTTTACTGCTGGTTTAGCTCCTTCAGCGGATGTTGCCATGCTTGAAACACAATGCCAAAACGTTATGGGACAAGCTTAGAAGATAGCACAGGCTAGATCAGAGGGGCCAAATCCGAGCTCCGCACTTCGTGACCCCCGATGCGAGGCGCACCCTGAACCCGCCGCGTTGTGCCATCACATAGGAGCGCCACGGGCTGGAAACGGTTGCAAGACCAATCCTCAAATGGCTACTTCTCTTTTTGCTCAACAATCCACTTGTTCGTGCGGGCGTCGAGCAAATCGAGCGGCAGAGTACCGCCGTCGAGCATGGTGTCATGGAACTTCCTGATGTCGAATTTGGGACCAAGCTCTTTCTGGGCGCGATCACGGAGTTCCCGGAACTTCAATTGGCCGAGTTTGTAGCTGAGTGCCTGGGCTGGCCACGAGATGTAGCGATCGGTCTCGGATTGAATTGTCGGTTCGTCAACGGCGCCGGTCTTGCGCATAAAGTCCACTACCTGATCACGACTCCATCCCTTGGCATGAATTCCGGTGTCCACGACCAGGCGAACTGCGCGGAACAATTCCGATGACAGACGTCCGTAGTCGGAGACTGGATCCTGGTAGAAGCCGACCTCTTTTCCGAGTTGCTCGGCATATAACGCCCAACCTTCGACGAAGGCATTAAAGCCGAGACCGTGCTGGCGGAACTTCGGCAAGCCGTGCAGTTGCTGCTGGACCGAGAGCTGCATGTGATGGCCGGGTACGCCTTCGTGGTAGGCAATCGCTTCGTCGTTAATCAACGAGCGCTTCGCGAAATCGGATGTGGCCACGACGACCCGTCCGGGGCGCTTGCCATCGGGGGTACCGGTCATGTAGTGAGTGGCGGCCGCGGCGTTGAAATCTGGAATCGCTTCCACCGTCACCGGAGACTTCGGAAGTAGGGTAAAAAGATCCGGAAGCTTCGACTGCATTTGCGAGATGTAGTGGCGGAAGTCGTCGAGAATCTGCTCGGAAGAGGTTGGGATGTACTTGGGATTTGTCTTCAGCGATTCGCGGAACGAAGCTAGGTCGGCAAACCCTTCTTTTTTCGCAATAGCCAGCATCTCAGCCTGGATGCGATCGATCTCGCGCAGTCCGAGCTGGTGAATTTCCTCCGGTGACATGTGAGTCGTGGTGCGGCCGTAGATATCGTTCGCATAACGCTTCTCACCGTCGGGCAAAGAAGTAACGGCGAGTGTCGTGCGCCCCTGCAGGGCATATTCGGTGCGAACGAATTCGGCGAACTTCTTATACGCGGGGATCACGTCGGTATTGATGGCTTCGGTAATTTCGCGGGTCAAGCGAGCCTGATCCTCAGCGGAAATGCTCTTAGGATATTTCTTGGTGGGCTGCAGAAACGGATTGGCCTTGATAATGCCTTCACATTGTCCTGGTATCTTCTCGGCGAGGAAACGCACCGGCATCAACTTGTCTTTCATGCCGGCGTGGAGGACGTCCGTCACCTGTTCAAGGGCACGCGGAACCTGGTGCAAGCGTGAGATGTAGTCCTCGTAATGCTTAACCGAATCGAACGGTACCTCGAGAGACAGGTCGGCGAGGCTGGTGTGGATGCCGTTCTGTTGGTTGATTGGCATCTCGTATTCTTTGAGATTGAAATCGGCGATGCGTTGTTGAAGTACGCGAATCAGAAGGTCATGCGAAAGCTGATCCTGATCTGAGAAACCGTCGGTAGAAATTCCCTGAATGCGGCGAAGAAAGTCCTCGTTATTCTTTTCTCGGGCGGCAATCGCCTGGAGCGAATAGTCGCTCAATTTGTCGTTATAGCGGTAGTCGCCAAACGCAGTCGCCATCTCCGGCCGGTTACGTAGCTCTGTCTCGTAGTAGTTGTCGAAAAGGGCGTTCTGGGCAGCGACACGGTCGGCCGCTGATTTAGGGCTCTGAGCGAAAGCAACAGAGGCGAGAAAAACAAGGAAAACTGTGGGGAGGCGCATAGATCGTAGGCTACCAGAGGAACTCAGGTCCGCGCTAGAAAGCGGCGCGATATCGTCGGGTAGTCGCCGTCTATTTGCTGCGTGTTTTCCTCGGCGCCAGATACGTGTGGGTGATGCGATCGTGCCAACAGAGCGCGTCTTCGTCGAGGAAGAGCCAGGCGTATCCCATGCCCAACGAGGCGAACGAAAGATAAGACGCCAAAACCCGCCAGCGGCGCAGAGAACGCCGGGCGGGACTTCCATCGAAACGGCTCAACTCAAGACGCGCAGCCCGCAGCCCAGGGGTAGTGCCGGAGTAAACGATCAACAAGTATTGATAAGCAGCCCAGAGGACGCAGGCGACTCCCGCCGTGATCGCGGTGGTTTGCAGAAGTGGAGGACGAATGCTCGTGATTTTCCAGAAGATGAAGCCGAACAGGGAGGAAGCCACGCCAATGAGTGCGCCGTCGACCAGAGTAGCCAGGGCTCGCGACCGGAGTCGTGCGCTTTGCAAAGGGATATCAATTCCCGGGCGCTTTTCCAACTCCTGTTTCTGAGCAGGCTCAATCAATATCCCGCCAAGAGCCGGAGGAGGCGGTGCCACTTCCGGGACTTCCAGAATTCGAGGGCGATCCATGACCGGCTCGGCCAGCTGGTCCGGTGGAGGTGGCGGTGGTCCCCAGGCGAACCGAGGAAACTCGATGATCTTGGCACCGGCATGTGGAGCCTCGTGCCGGGTCGGCGACTCGGTCTCAACGAAAGAGCGTGGCGCCGGAGGTTCCTGAACTTGCGCAGCCGGGTGAACCTCGTCCAAGGCGAGAGCATGGTTCGCGATCGATTCAAACACCGGCTCTTGCTGAATTGCCGCTCGGGCCGCAGACTCCAGCGGACCGAATGGCAGTTTGAGCGATGGATACCGAGGTGGCGGAGCTTTTCTTCGCGCGCGGTAACGATTCAGCTTTGCCGATAATTCATCGCGCCATGCGGAACCTTCTTGCTGAGTGGACGCCAACTCGGAGCGCACCGCAGATGCCGTATCTTCAACCGAGGTCGGACCAGGAATCGGAAACTCGGTGGGAGGGGGCTCCATAGGGCAACCAGAAAGGTCAGACTTCTCGCAATCCATGAAAAAGAATCCGTATCAATCAATGTCAATCAACTGCTCGTGCAACCGGGAGGGAACCCACGGCAATCCTAGCCCTTGTCGTCACTTTTCCTTGCTGGCAATGGCATGTTAAGTTCACGTTGCCACGACTAGCACGCGAAAGGCAGGCAGCTTTCGATGGAAATCGTCTTCCGTCGATTTTCTTCCGATGACTCTGCGCACTAGATTCCTTATCACGGCGCTGTTTCTTTGTCATCAGCTTCTCGCGTACGGACTAGTAACCAGACAGTTGCTTGCGGATTCTGATCAGACTTCGAGCTCTTCAACCCAAAACCAGAAATCCATCTCAGAGGAAGATGGGGACAATCCCTGCCCCGGCCGTGCGGTGACCCGGTTGAAGAACGGAACTGTAATTTGCGCGGTGCAGCAGGAAAAAGATGGCGATGTTTATAAACTGCACGGCGATGGCGAGATTCATTACCGTGGCTATGTGATTCGCGCGGACGAAGTTACGTACGATTCAGACACGGGAGAGGTTACAGCTTCCGGCCATTTCGCGATTGATGGCGGTCCCAACGATGATCACATCAAGGCCAGCCATGGAAATTACAATCTGGTTTCGGAAATTGGCCAATTCTACGACGTTACCGCCACAACCGGGTTCCGATTTCAAGGCAACCGTGCCATTCTGACATCGACCGCGCCATTTGCCTTTCGTGGCAGAGTCGTCCAGAAACTGAGTTCGGACCATTACCGCGTCTACGACGGCAGTATCACGACCTGCGAACTGCCGAATCCCGCCTGGAGGTTCCAGGCTCGCAGAATTGTGGTGGATGTCGGCGGCAACGCCAGCATCTACCACAGTGATTTCTTTCTGCATGGGTTCCCAATTTTCTACTTTCCTTATGCGACACATCCAGTGGCGCGGGAGACGCGGCACTCGGGGTTTCTGGTGCCCACGGCTGGACGATCCTCGAGCAAGGGCACCATCGCTGGCGATGCGTTCTACTGGGCGATCAATCGCAGCATGGACGGAACCATCGGTGCGGAATACCTCTCGTTACGCGGTTCTTCGCAACGGGGAGAGTTTCGGGCGCGTCCCAGCGACACGTCGTATGTCGATCTGAATTATTTCGGCGTGATTGACCGCGGGATTGAGATTGGCACTCCCACGGGCAAGCAACTCTTAAAGGAGGGTGGCGAGGAAGCCAAGCTTATCTCTGATGGAAACTTTCAGGGATTTCGCGCGGTCACAAATATCGACTACCTGAGTTCGTTTATTTTCCGGTTAGCTTTCAACGATGTATTTACACAAGCCATTAACTCCGAAGTGAAATCGCAGGCTTTTCTCACGAAGAGCTACAACGGGTACACATTTGCCGGCATGGTGGAGCGTTATCAAAACTTCTTCCAAACAACGAATCCGAACGGTTCTCTCTCGAATCCGCCCGTGTTCGACTCGATCCGCATTCTGCACACTCCAAGTTTCGATGCGACGAGTGTAGACCGTGCTATTGGACATTCGCCCTTCTATTGGTCTTTGGATAGTTCGGTGGCAGGACTCTCTCGCAGCGAGCCGGGTTTTAGTACCAATAGTCCGGTGCAACGCTACGACCTGAACCCAGAGATTTCCCTGCCCTGGCACTTCCACGGCTGGGGCGTTCGGCCTTCCCTGACAGCCCATGAGACGTACTACTCCCAGAGCTTGGATTTGAATACCGGAGAAGCTGTCACGAACCCAATTCACCGGCAGGCTATTGACGCATCGCTCGAAATACGCCCGCCTGTACTCGAAAAAGTCTTCGATAGAGAATTTCTGGGAAGAAAGTGGAAACATGTCATCGAACCCAAAATCCAGTACCGATATGTGAATGGCGTTAATGATTTTTCCAACGTGCTGCAGTTCGACGAGAGGGACATCCTCAGCGACACTAATGAGATTTGGTACGGTTTCGTAACGCGGTTGTACTCCAAGCGCAAGGCGTCTTCCGTGCAGGAGTGCGAGATGCCCATGACCGGGCTGGCCGTCGGGGCGGCTGCTCCAGAACAGACGGTGCCTTGGGAACGCGTCACGAATCGGGAGAACCGATCGTGTGTGATAGCTCCGGAGGTGAAAGAGGAGCTTACCTGGGAGCTGTCTCAAAAGTACTTCTTCGATCCGACTTTTGGTGGAGCGTTAGTGCCGGAGCAGCGAAATGTGTTCACCACTACGGAGGAACTGACGGGAATTGCATTCCTCACGCAGCCGCGGCATCTGTCGCCACTCGTCTCACGCCTGAGGGCCGCCACCGGCACGCACACCGATACGGAATGGGACCTCGACTATGATTTCCAGCTTTCGCGCATTAACGCCAGCACACTGTTGATCAATTACAACTGGGGAGCTTTCACCTTCGGCGGCGGGGATGCATACCTGGAGATTCCGCAAGCCAACTCCCAGAACACCTTAAGTGAGGGCCAGTGCGGGCCAATCGGAGGGACGGCGCAAATCACATGCAAATTCCATCAGTTTCGAGCGGCACTTGGATACGGGGGCTTGGCTCGGCGCGGGTTCAGCGCAGCCGCCAGCTTAGGATTCGACGCGGAGACGCAGCAAATGCAGTTTGCCACGGCCCAGACCACGTATAACTGGAACTGCTGTGGCATCACTCTGGAATACCGGCGCTACGCGATCGCGAACGTGCGCAACGAGAATCTGTACCGGTTCACCTTCAGCCTGGCGAACATCGCCTCATTCGGGAACCTGAGACGGCAGGAACGGTTGTATTAGCCGCGTGTGGGGCCGCCTGATACCATAGGGCGATGCAGTCTTCCGATTCCAGGTTCGCTGCAAAGTCATCGCAACTAGAGTGCGAGTTGCTTCGACTTGGCCGCCTGCTGGTCGCATATTCGGGAGGCGTGGATTCCGCATATCTGGCCTGGGCCGCGCACCGGACCCTTGGTGACAAGATGCTGGCGATCATCGCGGATTCTGCCAGTCTGGCTCGTACTCAACTGGCCGATGCTATCGCATTCGCAAATGAGCAAGGCTTTCCATTTGAAGTGATCAATACCTCGGAACTGGATCGTCCGGATTACGTTCGCAACGACGGCCAGCGCTGCTTTCAATGCAAGGATGAACTTTTTGCGGTAATGGAAACACTGCGAGAGGACCGTGGCTATGATGCGATTGCTTACGGGGTAAATCTCGATGACCAGGGAGACTTCCGCCCCGGGCAACAAGCGGCAAAACTGCATCACGTGGCAGCGCCATTGCTAAGCGCAGGACTGACCAAACAAGATATCCGAGAAATGGCGCGCGAAGCGGGGCTGCGCGTATGGGATAAACCCGCGTCGGCGTGCCTTTCTTCACGAATCGAATACGGACGCCCGGTTACGCGCGAGGCTCTCGACGTTGTCGAGCGCGGCGAAGACGCCGTTCGCGCCCTCGGTTTCCGTCAATTCCGCGTGCGCCATCATGGCGATATCGTCCGCATCGAAATCGACCGAGAGGAATTGGAGCGTGCGCTGGATCCAGCCATGGCCGCACAGTTCACCGCAATCTTCAAGCAGCTTGGATTCAAGTTCGTCACCCTCGACCTGGAGGGATTTCGCTCCGGCTCGATGAATGCACTCCTTCCCGCCGATCAACTCCGCCGCACAGGTTAGAGTGCGCCGACTTGCCCCGCCGCAACTGGTCCAGCGCTACGCTATGAGATAATCAAACATCTAGCGACATGCTATTAAGGCGGGTAGTAGTGATTCTCTTTCGTCGTTCTTTGTTCATGCTTTTGTTGATTTGCCTGGGCTGTGTAGCCCAGTCGGCTCCTCCGGACTTGGCTCGCAAGATCGAACACCAGGTACGCTCGTATTACAACCTTCCGTCCGACGTAAAAGTCACGATCGGAGCCATTACGGTCAGCAGTGAAATGCCTGGATATGACAGCGTTCCCGTGAAACTCGACGGTGACGGCAAGCAGAGGGACTATACGTTCTTACTGTCGAAGGACCGTACAACCCTGTTCCGGCTAACGAAGTTCGATCTGAACAAAGATCCCTATGCCGAAGTCATGAACAAGATCGACACCAAGGGAAGGCCATCCCGTGGCGCGAAAGATGGCAAGGTAGTTGCGGTAAATTTCGACGATTTCGAATGCCCTTATTGTGCGGCCATGCACCGCACGCTATTTCCCGAGATCTTGAAGGAGTACGGCGACCGGGTCACTTTCGTCTACAAGGATGATCCTTTGGTAGAGATACACCCCTGGGCGCTTCATGCTGCCGTTGACGCAAATTGCCTGGCGGCGCAAAACGAGGATGCTTACTGGGATTTCGCCGATTACATCCACAACAACAAGCAGGAAGTGGATAAGGAGAAGTCTCTTCCGGCGCGGTACGAAGCCGTCGATAAGATAAGCGCTCTGCAGGGACAAAAACATAATGTAGACACGGGCAAGTTGCAGGCCTGCATGAAGGCGCAAAACGAGGATGCCGTGAGGGCCTCAATGAAGCTCGCCGACGAACTCGGCGTCAGCGGTACGCCTGCGATGTTCATCAACGGCCGAAAGATTGATGGAGCTGTTCCCATCGACGAAGTCCGGGCAACCCTGGATGCTGCGCTACGCGACGCCGGACTGCCCGTACCCGAACACACGCCGTCAGCGCCCGTGCCTGCATCCAAGTAAAATGGGCGGGCATATTTGGCGCTCTCGCGCTGATCTTCACTGTGCGTTTGTGTTGTAGGTGCCGAGAAGCGACTGGAGAAACATCCTTGGAAAGAGCCAGATTCTGTTCGCAGGCGGCCACCGGGCTCCTGCTTACACTTTTGCTTGCGATCTCGTCCGCGTGCAACTCGAAGCCCGGGGGCGATGTGATGGCAACTGTCGACGGCCGCAAGATTTTCCGTTCGGACGTCGACAAGTACTATGACAACAACGTCGCCTCTGCCCAGCAGGCTCCCACCGGCGAGCAGGCGACCGCACTGCGCTTGAACATCCTGCACCAGATGATCGACGACGAGATTCTGATGCGCCGGGCGGAGAAGCTTGGTTTGTTGGCTACCGATGACGAGGTCGATAAGAAGTACAACGATATCAAGTCGCCCTTCAGCCAGGAGGAGTTCGACAAGCGTCTCCAGGAAAAAAAGATCACGCTGGCCGATTTCAAGCGAGACATTCGTCGCTCGGTCACGGTCGAGAAAGTGCTGAATAAGGAAGTGTCTTCGAAGATCGATGTTTCGGACAAGGACATCGCGGACTACTACAACGCGCATAAGTCCGAATTCAATTTGATCGAGCCGATGTACCACCTTGCACAGATTATGGTAACGCCGACTCCTAATCCTCAGGCTTCCAATCAAAACGACAAGGCGCAAAACGAGCCCGATGCGCGCAAGAAGATCCAAATGATTGCGAACCGTCTTGAGAGTGGGGACGATTTTGCCACGCTAGCCATGCGGTATTCGGAGGATCCGGAAACCTCCGGCAACGGCGGCGATCTGGGCACCGTACCGGAATCGGGGTTGAAGGGAACGGACCCGGCTACCAGAGACACCGTCCTTAAGCTCAAGCCGGGAATGTATAGCCCGATCATCACAGTGGTGAATCCAGCGAACAAGCAAAATGTGGGGTTCCGCATCGTCAGGCTGGTTGCGAAAGAACCGGCTGGACAGCGGGAGTTCTCCGATCCGCGCGTGCAGCAGGCAATTCGCTCCCAACTGCATGATCGCCGCGAACAACTGCTCAAGGCCGCCTATTACGAAGTCTTACGGGATTCTGCCAAGGTCGAGAACTACTACGCGAAGCAGGTCCTCGAGAGCAACGGCATCGAGAAATAAACGCGGTGGCCTTTATCCGAGGTGTGTTTTCGAAGTATAGGAAGCCCGCATCCTGAACAGCCTTACTCTACAATCGCCAAGACATCGCCGGCACTAACTGCCGCGCCCTCCGACACCAGGATCTTCTGAATGGTTCCCTTTTTTGGCGATTTGACTTCATTTTGCATCTTCATCGCTTCGACCACCACGACACCCGCACCCGCTTCAACTTCAACGCCTTGTGCCAATAGTATGCGCACCACTTTCCCTGGCATGGGCGCCGTCAACTTTCTTGGGCCATGGTCATCCGCCGCATGACTGCGGCTGCGCAACGAGCGCGGGTCGCGAACTTCGGGCGCGAAACGCTGACTGCCGACCCAGATGTGGACATCGCTGGCAACGCGCTCGCATTTCACTTCGTATGCCTTGTTGCCGATGCGCAGAGAAAGCACATTGGGCCGCGCCAGCACCGCGTCGACTTCGATCTCCCGACCATTGAGGCGACAGGACCACTGGCCGGCCGACTGATTTAGCTCAAGGCGATAATTCTTGCCGTTAATGGAGATCTCGTAGGTCATGGAAATCAGCACTCAGTGATGAGTGGTCAGCGACCGTTCTCAGG
The DNA here is from genome assembly GCA_035264195.1 of Candidatus Sulfotelmatobacter sp. GTDB lineage: Bacteria > Acidobacteriota > Terriglobia > Terriglobales > Acidobacteriaceae > Sulfotelmatobacter. The sequence goes on from DATFQQ010000040.1 coordinate 21,349, forward strand.
GCAGTTTGCTACCGCAGCGCCTCTCGGCGTGCGGCGGCCTTCCAGTTCGAGGCCGACTCAACTGTGTTGGTGGATCCGTCCGTAGCAGAGCGCTCGTCTACGCCCGCGGCGGCTGAACCCAATGTTGCGAACATCCCTGCGGCAATCACGGCCACTTCTGTGGCCTCAGCGTCAGCTTGAGAATCGGGCTGCTCATTCGTTTGCTTGAGCATCCGATCCAGAAAGCCGGTGTCGATCTTCGCCGACCGGAAGTCGGGGTGGTTCAAGATACGGCGGAACAATGAAATGTTCGTCTTGATGCCCCCCACGAAATATTCACTGAGGGCACGCGTCAGGCGGCCAATCGCTTGATCACGATCGGTGCCGTAGCCGATCAGTTTTGCAAGCAGAGGATCATAATCCATCGGCACGGTCCAACCCTCGTACATTCCGCTGTCGCGTCGAATTCCGGGGCCCGAGGGAAGCAGCAGGAGGGTAATCTTCCCCGGGCTTGGGAAATAGTTGTTGTCGGGATCTTCCGCGTAGATGCGGCATTCGATCGCATGACCACGAACCTTCACATCGTCTTGCGCGAAAGGCAGTCGCTCCCCTTTCGCGATACGGATCTGCAAGTGGACCAGATCAAGACCAGTAATGAGTTCTGTCACCGGATGTTCGACTTGCAGGCGGGTGTTCATTTCCAGGAAATAGAAATTCTTCTGCTGATCGACCAGGAACTCGACGGTACCGGCATTGGTATAGCCAGCTGCTTGAGCGACACGGACGGCAACTTCTCCCATGCGCCGGCGCATATCGGGGTCGACAATCGGAGAAGGAGCCTCCTCGACTACTTTCTGATGGCGCCGCTGTAGCGAGCACTCGCGCTCGCCAAGGTAAACGGTATTCCCGTGCTCGTCGGCGAGCACCTGCACCTCGATATGTCGTGGATTGATGATCGCCTTTTCGATGTAGACTTCACCGTCGCCAAACGCCCGCTCGGCCTCGCTACGGGCGCTATCCAGGGCGGACTTTAGATCGCCGGCTGCATGCACCAGGCGCATGCCTTTCCCGCCTCCGCCTGCGGCGGCTTTTAGCATTACGGGATAACCGATTTGTTCCGCCACCTGCTGTGCCTGCTCGAATGATTCCAGCCCGCGGGACGTTCCCGGAACGAACGGAACTCCGGCGCGCTCCATCGCCTGGCGGGCACGGGTCTTCGAGCCCATAGCTTCCATGGCCGCGGCGGTCGGTCCGATGAACTTCACGCCCGCTTCCGCACAGGCCCTGGCGAATTTCGCATTTTCCGAGAGAAAACCGTAACCGGGATGAATTGCGTCGGCACCCGAGCGCGCTGCGACATCAAGGATCTTCTGAATATTGAGATACGACTCGGACGCTGCGGCCGGGCCGATCGGATAAGCCTCATCGGCTTTGCGGACGTGGAGCGCCGCGCGATCCACATCCGAGTAGACGGCGACGGCAGCGATTCCCATTTCGTGGCACGCGCGGATCACCCGGACAGCGATCTCTCCCCGGTTCGCAATGAGAATCTTCTTGAACATCGAAAGTCCTGAGCAATCGAACGCAATATTGTACTGGACGGCGTGCGGAGGTGCTCGACTTGCCGACGCTCAAAAGCAATAACCACTAAGGGCACGAAGGTACACGAAGGAAACGTGTCGCTTCCTTCGAGGAACTTCGTGTCCTTCGCGGTTTCGGGGTTTAGTATGATCGACGGCGACTCAAGGCACACATGCAGCCAAGTGAGGTGAACCAAAACGCAGGCTATCCATCCATACGGACATCGGCGGAATGGATTCATTGGCTGACTTTTCTGCTACTACTTGCTGCTGGCGCGGCGGCCCGCTTCTTGTATCTCGCGGGAAAACCCTTCTGGTTCGACGAAACCTTCAGCGTCGAGGTCGCTCAGCTTGACTGGCATAACTTTCTGCATTTGCTGTGGTGGCGCGAAGCGAATATGTCGCTCTATTACGTGCTGCTGCGGATCTGGCTGCACTTCGGGCAGAGCCCATTTTTCATTCGAAGCCTGTCAGTGGTGATTGCCTCTACCACGATTCCGGCGATCTATTGGCTGGGGAGCATGCTTTATAACCGCCGTGTGGGACTCATCGCCGCTGCTTTGCTTGCGTTTAACGGCTATGACCTCCGTTACGCGCAAGAAGCGCGTAGCTACTCTCTTTTCGTCCTTTTGGCGACACTTTCCTCGGGATTTCTGATTGCATATCTGAAAGGACCAAGCCGCCGGGGTCGAATTGGCTACATAGCGTCCAGCATTCTCGCTGCCTACGCACATTTTTACGCTCTCCTCTTGATCGTTGCCCAGTATCTGGCAGTGCGCTTAAGAAACAAAAGGGAAGGTGAAGAGCAATCGAGGGCTGAGGATTCGGATACGACTCGGCTGGGTCGCGCATGGAAAGCGATTGGAATTGCCGTTCTGCCCTTGTTGATCTTCGTGGCGAAAACCGGAGCGGGACCGATTCGGTGGATTCAGCGGCCGGGGATACACGATCTCGTCCGATTCAGCGAGGATTTTACGAATGGGTTGCCTCTCGTTTATTTAGCAGCGTGCCTTGTGACGCTGTTTACGGTGCGGGAGAACCTGTTCGAACGCGGTCGAGGCTGGGAGAAGTGGCGAGTACAGTTTCTTTTGATCTGGCTGCTCTTTCCGATCGTGTTGACAGTCTTACTGTCATTTGCGCGACCGGTGTTTCTGCCGCGCTACATGATTTTCTGCCTCCCTGCGCTCTTGCTGCTGGCAGCGGCTGGTCTGGCGACCATTCGACCGGCTTGGTTGAGCGCTGTACTGACCACATCTGTTTTATTACTCTCGGCGCGGTTCGTACCATTCGTTTATGCGCACGACTTTGATGACGAGCGCGATGGGTCTGTGGCGGCGGCGAACTTCATCCTTGATCAGTTCCAGCCCGGCGATGCCGCGGTCTTCCATATCGCTGAGGCGCGGATTCCTTATGAGTTTGTCCGGTCCCAGCGCTCTGTTGCGGCAGGGCCTGTAACTATCTTTCCAAATCACGGCCAAAGCCTCGACTACCGGGACTTCACCGGCAAACCCACGGCGCAAAACCTGCGCAATGAATTGCCCGGATATTCACGGGGCTGGGTGATGCTGATGAGTAACGGCACAGCGGAAAAACCTGATCCAACCACGGTTATGCTGACGCAGGTATTACCAGAGATGTTCCCGAAGGTGCAGCGCTGGCAGTTCCCGCGGGTTGAGGTACGCCTTTACAGCAAAGAGTGACGGGATGATCCACTCAAAACAGAAAAGCCTTCCGCTGACGCGGAAGGCTTGTCTACAAGAATTGAACTCTATTTCGATGAGTCCATAGTAATGCCGCCACCTTGGGCCTGTGCTGCCTTTTCCGCTTTAGCCTTCTTCACGCGCATGGTCTCATCGACCCAATGATCGGCAGTCTTCAGATCCTCAGCTCTGGCTGATTCATCATCGCACTCCACATCGGCGCGCTCACGGTACATCAGGTTCATGTACGCCATGGCGTCGTCATAGTCAGGACGAAGCTGAATCGCCTTATTCAGGCTGTCGATGCCTTCCTGAATCGCGGGTGCATTCTTTGTCTTCAAGTCTTCGCAGACCTTCTTCTGATCCTTGCTCTTTGCGCTGAGGTGCTCTTCTGGTTTCATGCCCAGCTTGGCACGTTCTTCCATCCGCGGCTGATAGGCGGCAGTCCAATCGATCACGCCGACGGAGTAATAAGGCTCGGGGTCGTTCGGGTCGAGGTCCGACGCCATGCGATAGTACTTCTTCGCATCATCCCACTTCTTTTCATTCAGGTAGAGATATGCAATGCCCTTCGCGCTGTTTACTTTCTGCTCGCGCGACGGATTCATATCGATCACTCTCTGGTATTCCTTAATCGCTTCGTCGGCAGTGCGGAGGTTGTCCGGGGAATCCACGCCTGGGATGTATTGAGACACATAAGCGGTTGCGAGGTACATGCGGGCGTTGATGAGACTTGGATCCAACTGAACCGCTTGTTGGAAATGATCGATGGCCTGCTCGTAATGATTGTCTTTATAGGCCTTCACGCCCTTGTTCAGCTGATCGCGCGCCTTCAGCTTCTCGCATCCCACAGAGGAGAACAACGCCAGCCCTACTGCCGCTAGCGTCAGCAGTCTAAGAGTTTTATTCATTGCAGTATAAATCTCCCTCGGCACAGCATCCTAGGCCCAGAGACATCGGTTTGACAAGCGACCCTTTCATGGCACGGAAGCAACCGGCTTCCGCGCCACGGGCCAATGAAGAAGCTTTCGATACCGGGCCGTCTGGAACAGGCAGTCTAGTTGCCTGCTTCGATCTTCGCGGTGATCAGACCGACTTTGTCCACGCCTGAGGCGTGGGCGATATCGATCACGTTGGCGACGTTCACAAAGGGAATCGCGTCATCTCCCTTCACGAACATCACCTTCTCCGCGCGTTGTTTGTAAACATCGGTAAGCCGACCCTGCAAGTTGTCCCAAGTCGCGTCTTCGTTGTTGACTTTGACGCCTGGTTCCTGACCTGCGCCGCGATCGATCAACTGCACGACGATCGTACGGTCAGGCGTGTTGTTCTTGGGAGCATTCGGCGGTGGCGGCTGGGGTACCAGAGCATCCAGTCCTTTCGGCGTCACCGGCGAGATCACCATAAAGATGATCAGCAATACCAGAAGCACGTCGATGAGAGGCGTGACATTGATGTTCGCGCTCTGACCTCCGTGTGAACCGAGACTCATTCCCATAGTAGTAGCTCTCCTCTATTGCCCTGCCTGCCCTTGGCCAGCGGCTCCGGCGGGTGGCGGGGTGGTTGGAGATGTCTTGCGTTGATCTGTAAGAAGGCCAAGATCGTCGACTCCGGCGGCACGCACGGAATCTACGACCTGCACGACGCTGCCGAACCGCGCCCGCATGTCCGACTTCACATACACGCGTTTATCGGCTTTATTGGCGAGCCGGTCTTTCACTCTCGTGGTCAGACTGCCTATATCCTGGACCTGTTCGCTGCCAAAATAAACTTTCCCGTCACGCGTGATGGACACCAGTAGCGCGTCTTCTTTATCCGCGTCCGGCATCTGCTCGGGGTTATTCACTTTGGCCATGTCCACGCTGATGCCTTTTTGCAACATGGGCGTGACCACCATGAAGATGATCAGCAGAACCAGCATCACGTCCACCATTGGTGTGACGTTGATCTCTGAGCTGACCTTTGATCCTTCGTCTCTTTTCGCTAATGCCATAGCTGATTTCTCCCGTGCTTCCGCTATTCCGTCCATTTAAGCTGGGAAGGCCGGCACTGAAGCCATTCTTCAGCGCCGGACAAGCAACTCAATGCGGAAGCCCGACTGAGCCTACCGACGAACGTCGCCGCGCTTCTTCAGGAAGTAGTCGATCAGTTCGCTCGAGGAGTTATCCATCTCGACGTCGAACGCTTCCACGCGACCGGTGAGGTAGTTGAACATCATGACGGCCGGGATGGCGACGAGCAGCCCGATGGCTGTCGTGACCAGCGCTTCCGCGATACCGCCGGCGACGGCGGCCAGACCGGTGGCCTTCGAGTTGTTGATGCCGATGAAGGCGTTCAGAATGCCCATCACCGTTCCGAACAGTCCGACGAACGGAGCGGTCGAACCGATCGTGGCGAGGCCGCCCAATCCGCGCTTCAGTTCCGCGTGGACGATGGCTTCGGTGCGCTCCAGGGCGCGCTTCGAGGCTTCGATGGTTTCGCCAGGGATTGCGCCCGGGCTGTCCTGGTGAGCCTTGAATTCCATCAGGCCAGCGGTGACAACCTTGGCCAGGTGGCTCTTCTTGTTGCGCTCGGCAACCTTGATGGCCTCATCGATACGGCCATCGCGCAGAGCTCCCGCCACAGCGGGGGCGAAAGCGCGCGACTGCTTGCGGGCGGCGCTGTACGCCATCCAGCGGTCGATCATGACACCGATAGACCAGCCGGACATGATGAACAGGATGATAACTACCGTGCGAGCAACCCACCCCATCGCCTTCCACAGGCCAAGGGGATCGGTCGCCATTGCGCCGCCACCTTCCTGGACGATCCAGGCGGCTGCGGCAGGAATATGGTGCAGCATGCTTGCTACATGAGTTGCGAACATGAGTTGCTTTTCCCTCCTCGGAAACTACTCTAGGTGTTGCCAGGAACCTTTGATGCGCTTTTTCGTGCTTCCCGCTGGCTAAGAATCAACCACGGGCGGGCCGAACGCCTCTAATCGCTCTCACGGAACCTTCGCTGGCGATGTGTCCTACTTCGATGCGAAGTCCGGCTTTCAAAAATACCCCTTCCCGATACCAACCCAAGGAGGGAAGGGGAGAACCAATACACACTCACACAAACCGATCAAAACTATGCGCCCGCAGCCGTCTAGCCGCCGGCCAGCGTGAAGTTCACCTGCACCTGCGTCTCGACTTCGACCGGTTCGCCATTCAGCAGATAGGGTTTGTACTTCCACTGCTTTACAGCTTCAATCGCGGCTGGAGCAAGCATCGGGTGCCCGCTGATCAACTGGAGATTCTCAATGTCACCCGTCTTGCTGATCTGCGCTTGCAAAATCACTGTTCCTTGAATACGCGCCTGACGCGCCAGCGGGGGATATGCCGGCGGAACCTTGCGGATCAGAAGACCCGAGGTTACACCAGCCGACACGCGCACACGTTGCGGCACAGCAATTTTAGGAACTGCGACGGGCGTGGAACTAAGCACGCTGCCAATCACTCCGCCCATCGACCCACCCGGGACGCCGCCCGGCACGCCGCCAACTACACCCGCCGAAGCCATGACCGGCGGTGGCGCCTCTTCTTCCTTAATCATCTGTACTTTTTGTGGAATCTTGGTGGGCGTGCGCAGCTGACCGTTGATGATGTCGGTCTGGATCACTTTCACGATCTTCACCGGAGCTGCGGCCGGTGGTGGCGGTGGTGGCGGTGGCGGGGGAGCCACCAGGAACCCCAGAGTTACCGTCTTTGGCAAGGCCTCCGTGAAGATCAGCGGAATCAACACCATGACGCCGATGATCATGAACTGGATGGCGAATGAGACGATCGACGTCCATCCTCGCTTCGTCTTTAGCTTGCCGCCCGACTCGATAAGGCTGTCTTCAAACATAAGATTCTCCCCAAACGAAAGACCCCTACGGATACTTTAGACACCGACTGCTTCTCATTTGCTCCCAGAATCTATCGATACGCCAAGGGTCTTTTACGTCACCGACGTGGCGTCAGAGCAAACCTTCTACTGCGTACCTTAAGAAGGCGTAAACCAATGATTCCGCGAATACTATCAGGTATGTTACCTAGCTTTGCCAACCGGCATACCGACCGGTCGCTTGCCTTTTTCGACCCTCCAATCCTGGTAGGCAACGAGGATGGGGGCGGCAATTGCAATCGACGAATACGTTCCGATCAAAATGCCTATTACCAGCGCGAGACTAAAACCACGAAGCACCTCGCCGCCGAATAAGAAGAGAGCAAGTACAGTAAGGAAGGTTAAGCCCGCTGTCAAGATGGTTCTGCTAAGGGTCTGATTAATGCTGCGGTTAACAATGTCCCCCAGCTTTTCCCGCCGCATGAGTTTAATGTTTTCTCGGATGCGGTCAAATACCACGATCGTGTCGTTATTAGAGTAACCAATCAAGGTAAGGATGGCGGCGATGACCGTCAGGGAGATCTCGGTGTTGGTCAGGGAGAATACGCCTACGGTGATCAGCGTATCGTGGAAAACGGTGACCACTGCGGCAATGCCGTAGATCCATTCGAACCGGAATCCGAGGTACACCAGCATTCCCAGTAGGGAGTAGAGGGTGGCCAAGCCGGCTTGAGTGCGCAGCTGACCGCCGACCTGCGGGCCCACGATTGCCACATTTTGCACATGGAAATCGGAGAGGTAGAACCCATCAGGGATCGCAGCTGCAGCAGCAGGATCGATACCAGGGGCACCCTTCAGTTGGTCCAGTGAGTTCAGTACACCGCCATGCACCTTGTCGCGAAAATCAGCGATGGTCTGGGCTTGAGCGCCGTATTTAACGTCGGCATCTGTCCCCAGATGCATCGGGTCCTTCTCCATCAGAAAGTTCTTGATGGTCAGGACGCTGGCGTTGTTCAGATCCACTTTGCCTGCGGGGACGTTCGTTTCCAGGGCATTGATAATCTTGTTCTTGCCCACATCGAGCGCCTGTTCACTGGTCTCGCGAAGGCCCAGGTCGACCAGAACCTCATTGTTCGACGCGACACCGTAGGTCTGAATCTTCGGGTCTTTCAGACCGGCACGATCCATGTCGGCGCGCACTGCGTTCAGATCCGGCGTGTGCGAGAACTTCACGTAGACCAATGTTCCGCCGCGGAAGTCGACCCCCCACGGAAGCGGAGTTCCAGTCCTGGCCCATCGAACTCCCATAGAAATGACACCCGCGACGCTGAAGATCAATGAGAAGGCAAGGAAGTACCACTTCTTCCCTAAGAAATCGATGTTGACATCGTGAAAGAACTCCACCGGTTCTAGCCCCTTATCTGGATTGAGCGATTGGGTGATTTTGTGATTGGGCGATTAAGAACCGATTAGTGCGCGTTTTCTCAATCACTCAATGACCCGATGGCTCAATGACTCAATTGCTTAAATGCTCAGCGCATCTCCGCGCTGTTTACGGCTCAGCACCCAGTCAAAAATGACGCGCGAAACGAAAACGGCCGTGAACAAATTCGCGAGTAGACCGAACGTCAGCGTTGTCGCAAATCCTTTGACCGGCCCCGTACCGAAGATGAACAGAATTGCCGCCGAAACAATCGTCGTCACGTGCGTATCGACGATGGTGATCCAGGCATGGCTAAAGCCCTGATCCACAGCCGAAGGGGGCGTTTTGCCATTACGCAATTCTTCACGGATACGCTCGAAGATCAGCACGTTCGAATCGACACCCATACCAACTGTCAGGATCACTCCGGCGATGCCCGGCAGAGTTAAAGCCACATTCACACCGGCGATCGTCGACCATCCCAGAAAACCGAGCAGGATGATTAAATTCATGATCAAGGCTACATCTGCATTGACACCGGCGCCGCGATAGTAGACCAGCATGAAGATCAGCACAGCCACCATGCCGATCACCGCAGCGCGAATCCCCGCCCGGATCGAATCTGCACCCAACGATGCACCCACAACCTCTTCATTCAGATACTTGATGCTGGCCGGCAAAGCCCCTGAATTCAGAATCATGGCCAAGTCTTTGGCAGCCTGGCTGTCCATGTGACCACGAATCTGGACCTGATCGCGAATGGGCTCGTCAATGGTGGCGACTTCACGAACCTTGCCATCAAGCACCACGCCCAAGCTGTCCTTGACGTGGGCCGAAGTGAAGTTGAAGAAGCGCTGGCCGCCCTCGCTGGTAAGCTGGAAATTTACGTCAGGCTGACCGTTCTGATCGGTGCTGGGATCGGCATGGCGAAGATCCTTGCCGCTAATCGCGGAAACGCGCGATACCAGGAACCACTGCTCACCTTCGGCGCGTCCGCCAAGCGTATTTCCGGGCAGCAACAATTGATCGACCGGCAAGACTCCACCGGATTGCTGCAAGGCCGCCGCCTGACTCGGGTACGGTCCGCTCATGACTTGCTTGATCTCGAGCATGGCCGTGTTCTGCATGATTTCTTTCACGCGGCCGGGATCATCCACGCCGGGCAACTGAACCAAAATCTGGTACTGGCCGAGACCGTGCTCCTGAATCGTCGGCTCACTCACGCCGAGCGCATCAATACGGTTGCGAATCGTCTCGATGGCCTGTGTGACCGCCCGATTCTTCAAGTCGGCCAGGTTCGAGGGCTTCATCGACAGTACCCAGGTATTGTCGGCGCCACTGGCAATCTCGTATTCGGGCAAACGGTCTTGCACGATATTGCGCAGATCGCTGCGCGCATCGGGCGGAACACCTTTCAGCACGATGTGGTCGGGATTGTTCTGCGGGTCAGGCTGGGTAATGTCGGCGTACTGAATCTTCTTGATGCGGAACTGGTCCTTCAGGACTTCAATCGCGTTCTGCGCGTCAACATTGACCGCATCGTTGACCTGCACCTGCAGAATCAGGTGCGTGCCACCCGATAGATCGAGACCGAGGTGGATATGGTCCGTGAGAGCGGCGAGCAGCCCATCGCCACTGAGACTTTTCGGAATCCCAAAGATACCGAAGAGGAAAAACAGCATCGTGGCGACGATGAATACCAGCTTCCAGAGAAGATTCTTAGTCATAAAGAAAACCCAGTTTCGAGTCTCATGTTTCAAGTTTCAAAATTCCAGGTTTCACTTGAAACCCGAAACTTGAAACTCGAAACCTATTTCTTCGGTTCTTCCTCGATCGTACTCACCTGCGTCACCGACGCCTTGGTCACTTCCACAACCAGGTTATTCGGTGGGACGCGGAGGTGGATGGCGTCATCCTTCAAGGCCATGATAGTACCCCGCAGGCCGCCGCTGGTTGTGACCTTGTCCCCAGTCTTGAGTTGGTCCAGCATGCCCTGCCATTTCTTCTGGCGGCGTTGCTGGGAATAGAACATGTAGAAAATCAAGAGAACGAGCGGGAGAAAGAGCACCATGCCACTGAGTGCTCCTCCGCCAGGAGCTTGCAAAATTAGAGATAACGGCATATCAATCAGGCTCGAAACGCACCTACACCAAAAACTGCTCGCGCCCACTGGCGCCACGTCGTTATGTCACCGCGGGGTTTGGATCGGACTTCGGCCGGGTTACGGCCTCAGGCTTGAATCCGGGGAGGTTTTCCCATTGAGCCTACGATTTCGATCGAGACCAGATATCAGATAGAAAACGGGACTCTTCCCCAAGTGAAATAGCATGCCGGACTCGCCGCATAGTGTCAAGGTAGAAGCTCAGATTATGAATCGTATTCAAGACCTGCGCCAACACTTCGTTAGATGCATAAAGATGTCGTAAATAGGCCCGGGAATAGCGGCGGCAGACCCGGCAATCGCAATTGGGATCGAGCGGACCTTGATCTTGCGCAAAACGGGCCTGTTTGATCGACACCTTGCCCTCGGAGGTAAAAAGAAGCCCGTGGCGGGCGGCCCGGGTCGGCAGCACGCAATCCATCATGTCGACGCCAAGGCTGGCGTATTCGACAATCTCCTCCGGCGTGCCCACTCCCATCAGGTAGCGCGGCTTGTCTTTGGGGAGATGCTCCAGCGTGGACTCGACGATCTCGCGGGTCAATTCGCGAGGCTCGCCGACGCTCAGGCCGCCAATGGCATAGCCGGGGAAGCCGATTTCGATCGTGCGCTCGGCGGACTCTTTGCGAAGCGCACGGTCCATCCCGCCCTGGATGATGCCGAAGAGGGATTGGGTCTGCTCCGCTTGTGTAGGGACGGACGCATTCGTCCGTCCCGCGGAGCGAAGCTCCGCGCCTTTGGCCGCATCGATCTGTTCCTGCGCAGTTGATACTTCCAGGAGATGAGACTCGGGCCTTCGTCCCTCGGGGCGGACGAATGCGTCCGCCCCTACACAGGACCACGGCACCTCGTGCTTGTGTTCCACAAAATACTTCTTGCTCCGCGCGGCCCAGCGCGCCGTCAACTCCATCGATTCCCGCATGCGAGCCTGATCCGCCGGGTACTCCGTGCACTCGTCGAACGCCATGATGATGTCGGCGCCGAGCCCGATCTGCGCCTCCATGGCGCTCTCAGGACTGAAGAAGTGCGACGAGCCGTCGAGATGCGAGCGGAAGGTCACTCCTTCTTCATTGAGCTTCCGCAACTCGCTGAGGCTGAAGACCTGAAATCCGCCAGAATCGGTGAGAATCGCGCGATTCCACGACATGAATCCGTGTAAGCCGCCCATACGGCGTACGGTATCGACTCCGGGACGCAAGTACAGGTGATAGGTGTTCCCCAGGATGATCTGGGCGCCGAGATCTTCGAGAATGTCCTGCGGTACACCTTTGACGGACGCCACCGTGCCTACTGGCATAAACACTGGCGTTTCGATCTCGGCATGCGGGGTCGAGAGCAGTCCGACGCGGGCTCTGCCAGAACTCTTTTCTATTCCGAAGGATAAGGACATTCAGTGGGATTGTAGCAACCGAGCACGTCTGGATTCTGGTGGTCCTCTATGCTCCAGCACCAGCGGCTCAAGTTCTGAAAATCTTCATTCTGCAATCTTTACTGTCTCTCCGCAGACGTTTCCATTTTCGATCGTCAGCTTTCCGACACAAACCGGGAGTTTGAATCTTTTCGGTCCCGCGCTGCCGGGATTGAAGTAGAGCACCCCGCCACGAACTTCCTGTTTGGGAGCGTGACTGTGCCCCGAGATCACCGCACGAAATCCCGCAGCCTCAGGCTTCAAATCTAGCTTTGCCAGATCGTGCAAGATGTAAATCGACACACCGCCGAGTTCGACAACTTCGGTCTCAGGGAGCTCGCGGGCCCAGGCGCCTTTATCGATGTTGCCGCGAATGACTGTGAGGGGTGCAATTACTGCTAGTTCTTTGAGAATTGCTGGATCGCCGACATCCCCCGCGTGAATGATGTGAGCCGAGCCGCGCAAGGCGCCTACGGCCTCGGGCCGAAGCAGTCCATGCGTGTCCGAAATAACACCGATAAGAATGGAAGTCCTCAGTTGCTTCGCTTCTTGCCCATCAACAGATTCATTTCGGCATGAGAAGGGGCAGCGCTCATGTTTGAGTATGTACCTTCAGCTCTCACCTCCTGGCCGAGGCGACGAAGCATGCCCAACGCGGCTCTCATCGGTCCCGAACCCAGGCTGACTCTCTTGACGCCAAGGGCAGTCAATTCGCCAATCGAGGCGGAGCCGGGCACAGCGAGAATATTCAGCGGACAGCCAAGATCAGAAACGAGTCGGCCAATCGCCTTCCGGTCGAGAATACCGGGAACAAAGACACAGTCGGCTCCAGCATCGCGATAGGCTCGCAGCCTTTTTACTGTCTCGTCATACCTTTTCGCCGGATCTCCAACCTGCAACAGATAGACATCGGTGCGAGCGTTCAACACCAGCGGCACGCGCATTTCTGCGGCGCATTCGCGTATGGCGCGGATTCTTTCTACTTGAATCTCGAGGTCAGCCAGTGGTTGTTCGGGGCGCCCCGTCGCATCTTCAAAGTTCATTCCAACCGCTCCAGCCATGATCACGCTGCGCGCGGTTTCCGCGGCGTGTTCCGGGCCATCACCGTATCCAGCTTCGGCGTCGGCTGTGACAGGTACATTCACCACCTGCGCAATCTCGGCAACAGCCGCCATCATTCGCTCGGGAGAAATCTTTTGTCCATCAGGAAGCCCTTTCGAGAACGCGATACCTGCACTCGTCGTGGCGACGGCAGGAAAACCCAAATCTTCGACGATGCGCGCACTTCCGGCATCCCAAACATTCACCAGCACCAGTGCCTCGGGGCCAGAGTGCAACGCGCGAAGAGCGTCCGCTCTCTTTCGCTGATCATCGCTTACAACTTGCACTTCGCTTGCTCCTGCTCTGCATTTTTTCCATAAATTGGCCAATGCTTACCACGGCGCGTCCGACCGTTCCGCGCCCGATTTCCTGTATCTCATCCCGTGCAGTCACGCGAACGGTATAGAAGCGTCCATCAAAGGACTCGAGTGCGGCCTCTGCTTTGATGTGCGAACCCACGCTGCTGGCTGCTCTATGTTGGACATTAATCGAGGTCCCGACGGTGATCTCGTCGCCTTCGCAGTAAGGTTGCAGTGCGTGAAAAGCCGCTGTTTCCATAAGCCGGATCATGTCGGGAGTCGAGTAGACGGGCGGCAGCTCGGGATGATGAGAAGTCAACGTGTGTTTGAACTCGACAGTTTCGGAAGCCTCCCCGCGGACTCCAATTGGGACATCTTTCACCAAGCTCTTCTCCAAAAAACAAAATGAGCCAATGATTTTATCGAATCATTGGCTCGAACTTGACAGAACCGCGGATTATGCGACGGACGCCGCATGCCGACGCGCATCGATTCCGTCCAGCGCCTGCCAGAGCTTCTTGGCTGCGTTCTCAGCAGCATCCAGCGCTGCCTCAGCAGTTTGTGGACGAGCTTCGATCCGTTTTTCGAGCTGCTTGCGCCACACGCGCGAATGATGGACATCCGCTGTCGCGTGAAGGGCGAAATAGCCACAGGTCTTTTCGTCAGCGCCGTACATTTCGCGCAGGCCACGCTCTTTTTCGCCGGCGATTCTGGGCACCTGCGATTCGTAGGCATAGAAAGCGGCCAGCGCTTCTTCGGGCGTGCCGTCGCTGGCAACCTGATGAAAATGACGAATTAACTGCCGGATTTCGGGTACCGGGCTATGCCACTCGAGATTGCGGGTCGAGCCCATGCCTTCGGCGAAATCGAGCCACAGATCGGAATGCGGCACAGCTTCTTTCCCTTGCCCTTCCGAACCTTTCTCGTCGCACATATTGGCCAGCACGGCGCGGCGGAGTTCGCCGTCCTCAAGCCGAAGCCCAAGGGCAGCCAGATAGGAAGGAAATGCTTCTACGTGGTGATAGTAGTCCTGGGCGTACTCACGCAGATCTTCACGGGTGAGCCGTCCGGCGGACCAGTCTTTGTAAAAGGGATGACCGAGCAGGTCGTATTTGGCGATTCGGGTATCTAGTTCCTGGAAAAACTCAGCGGTAGTCATACTCTCCTCGTAAGGCTGGGAGCCTGCCAGCCCACTATACGGACGAGCGGCGTGATCGGCAAGTGATGAGGGTCACATGGTCGACTCAAGTTGTTAGAATGAAAGCAGAACTGGGGTATAAGGTTTCAAAGTTTCATGTTTCAAGGTTTCAAAGTAAAACCCTAATTGTCTAGACCGCTTGTGCAACTTGTCTTTGAAACCTTGAAACTTGATTTCGAATGCCTTTCACCGAACAATTCGACGTCGTCATAGTCGGCGCCGGTCACGCTGGATGCGAGGCGGCAATGGCCTCTGCCCGCATGGGGCTGAAGACTGCTCTCTACACCTTGAACGTCGATCTGATCGCGCAGATGTCGTGCAATCCGGCAGTCGGCGGGATCGCCAAAGGACATCTCGTGCGGGAGGTCGATGCGCTTGGCGGCATCATGGGCGAGGTCACGGACGCCGTCGGCATCCAATTCCGTCTTCTGAATACGTCCCGGGGACCGGCTGTATGGTCGCCGCGCGCACAGTGCGATAAGCAGGCTTATCGCCTGAAGATGCGCGAGGTGCTTGAGGGACAACAGAATCTCAAGATTAAGCAGGCGGAAGTTGCCGATTTAATCGTGGAGAAGGCTTCAGGCTTCGGGCTTCAGGCTTTAGGAGCTACCGATGGGCAGCCGGAGATTGGCCAAAGCCCAGAGCCCGAAGCCCGAAGCCGGGTTCTCGGCATCAAGCTGCGCGACGGCCGCACTGTGGGCGCTCAAGCCGTAATCATCACAACGGGCACTTTTCTCAACGGCCTGATTCACTGTGGCGAGCAGCAGTATCCTGCGGGACGGTCGGGCGAGCCCAATGCGGTCTTGCTCGGCGAAGCGCTGAAGAATCTTGGCCTGCGGGGCTGCCGCCTCAAGACCGGGACTCCTCCACGGCTCGATGGCCGCACGATCGATTGGTCGCGTTTCCCTGTGCAGCCGGGCGATGAAGATCCGACGGCCTTCAGTTTTCGCACCAAGCGCGTCGCGCATCACGACTCGCAGGTTCCGTGCTACATCGCTTGGACTACGGCCGAGACGCATCGCATCATCCGCGAAAATGTGCACCGTTCGCCAATGTACAGCGGGCAAATTCAGTCGATCGGGCCGCGTTACTGCCCGTCGATCGAGGACAAGATCGTCAAGTTCCCCGACAAGGAAATGCACCAACTTTTCCTCGAGCCCGAGGGGCTGAACACGCACGAGATTTATGTGAACGGCATGAGCACGTCATTGCCGGTTGAGGTGCAGCTTGCGATCTTGAAATCCGTTCCCGGTCTCGAGAGCGCAGAGATGCTGCGCCCGGGGTATGCCATCGAATACGACTCAATCGATCCCACCGAACTCGAGCGTACGCTGGAAACTCGAAAGATTGCAGGCCTGTTGCTGGCCGGCCAGATCAACGGAACCTCCGGCTACGAAGAAGCGGCATGTCAGGGCCTGATGGCGGGCATCAACGCCGCGCTTCAGGTCAAGGGGCAAGAGCCGCTGATTCTCGACCGCACCGAGGCATACACGGCAATCCTCATCGACGATCTGATCTCGAAGGGAACGAATGAACCGTACCGCATGTTCACGTCGCGGGCAGAATTCCGGTTGCACCTGCGCATCGACAACGCGGATCGTCGTCTCACTCCGCACGGCCGCCGCGTCGGATTGATCTCGGATGATGCGTGGACAGATTTCGAAGCAAAGCAAGAACGCCTCACGCGCATAAAGAAGTTGCTGGAAAACATAAGGCTCACCTCAGAAATGGCCGCTCTCTGTCATTCCGAGGCGCAAAGCGCCGAGGAATCTGCTGTCGCCGGAAGCGCATGGACCTCCGCCGAGGGGCAAACCCTAGCCCAGTTGTTAAAGCGCCCAGAAGTGCGCATCGAGCAACTAGCACCGGCGCTGATCAATTCGGCTCCAGAGTTCTTCACTCGAACTTCCTCTGTGAACCCCGTGTCCCCTGTGCTGAAGCTCTCCTCAGAAGTAAGAAACGAACTGAAGTCGGTCGAGACCGAAATCAAGTACGAAGGCTACCTGCTCCAGCAGCGGAAAGCCATGGAGCGGCTGAAAAAATCAGAGAAACACGCGATCCCCGAGTGGTTCGACTATCGATCGGTAAGCGGCCTGTCGCGAGAAATGCAGGAGAAGCTGACGAAGATACGGCCGCGAACGATTGGGCAGGCCTCACGAATTCCGGGAGTAACGCCTGCAGCAGTATCGCTGGTGAATGTCTATATCGAAATTCAAGCTCGCCGGCGGGAGCAAGCGACGGCGATCTGATCGCTTATTGCAGATCTTCCTGCCCGTGCAGCTCCTGGGCTCGCTTCAGCTCAGCCTCAGCTTCTTCCTTTCGCCCCATGTCTCGATAAGTCTGTCCGAGCAGGTAGTGGGTCGTCGGATTGTTAGGCTCCATAGTTACAGCATGCTTCAGCGATAACACGGCCAAGTCGTAGTCGCCTTTTTTCTGGAGCACCTTGCCCATCAGAATGAACGGCACGCTTGAGGTCGAATCCAGCCGGATGGACCGCTGCAACATCCTCTGCGCATCGTCGTATTTCTGTATGCGAGAATACGCGTCCCCAAGCTTATAGTATGTCGCCGCGTAGGCAGGATTGATCTCCAATTCCTTGTGAAACTCGGCGATCGCTTCCGGCAGCCGCGACTTATACAGGTACAATTCGCCGAGCAGGTAGTGTGCGAGAGGCAATTGAGGATCGAGCGCCGCCGCTTTCTGCGCGTATTCGTCCGCAATTGGATCGAATTCCTGCCGCAGCAACATTCGCGCGGTGAACAGGTACGCAGCCGCCGAGTCTGCAGGGACGTCGAACATCTTCCCGAAAGCTTTTCGGGCGCCATCGTAGTTCTTGGTCTGGATGTAACACGTGCCGAGGATGTAGTAGCCGTCGGTGTTGGCGCGCGGAATCCAGCCCTGCACCTGTTCCAACAGGGGAATCGCCTCTGCCGGGTGGCCTCCGGCGAAGAACGCCATGGCGAGCAATTGTGTAGTCTCGCCGTTCTTAGGGTCTTCTGCGCTCGCCTTTTTCAGAAATTGGATGGCATTCAAGTAATCGCTCTTCTTGTAGTAGGCAGTGCCCAGCTCGAGCGCGACTCCTTTCGCAGATGGATCACGCGACTCCAGAGACTGCAACTGCATGATCGCGTCGTCGACTTTGCCCTGCTGTATCAACTTCTGAGCGTGAGCGAGGTCAGTGGCAGAAGCTGACCTTGATGGAGAGGGAGCATCGGGCGCGTCAGATTGTTGGCCGACTCCGGCGACGGAAAGCGCGCCAATCAATGCTGCGCAACAAAAAACTTTAAATCGCAAGTTCATAAGAGAATTTGATCCCCACACTGGGAGCATCTGCCTTACATTTTAGTGGCTTCCAGTGCGGCCGGGAGTCTGCTCTTAATGAGCGCCCATAGCCTTCCGCACCGCTTCAAGATTGTCTTTTGCGTCCGCCTGGTTGGGATCAATCTTCAGCGCCCGCTCAAGATGGGATGCGGCTTCACCATATCGTCCAAGTTCCGCCAGCGATGCCCCGAGATTCGCCTCCGCATTGGCATCGTTCGGTTGAAGCTTCAGTACAGTCTCAAACTGCTCGATGGCACGTTCCATATCTCCCATTTGGGTCAGAGCAATTCCCAGGTTGTAATGCGCCTCAGCGTAGTCCGGGCGGGCATGGATCGCTGCACTCAGAATCGGGGTTGCCGACTTCGGCTGGCCGGCAGCAAGTAGCGCCGCTCCCCAACCGTTATTGGCCACAGCATCATCGGGACGCAAGAGCACTGCAGCTTCATATTCCCGGATCGCCGCTTCGAGATTTCCTTTCGACTGCAGCATTGCCGCCAGATTGTAATGCGCCTCAAAGTCCTTGGGATTTTTCCCGATGTTGTGCCGAGCTAGGGCTTCCTGCAACTCCATCCGTGGATCGCCATTCGCCGGATTGAAGTTGACCGGCAACACTTGCAGCCAGAGA
Organism: Candidatus Sulfotelmatobacter sp.; assembly: GCA_035264195.1. GTDB lineage: Bacteria > Acidobacteriota > Terriglobia > Terriglobales > Acidobacteriaceae > Sulfotelmatobacter. The sequence goes on from DATFQQ010000040.1 coordinate 39,990, forward strand.
TGACACATTTCGTCGGTGGATCGATTTCCCCCCACCACACGCGCTGGAGGGTGATTCGGATTCATCGGATTCTCGTCCGAATTGTCGTAGGTGTACCGCATGCTGACCGTCGTTCCCTTTGGCAGCATCACCGGCTCGGCATATCGGTATACAGCCTGCCAATTCAGGTTCCACTGCGGGATGTGGATCAACGTCTTCTTCGTTCCGTCAGGAAGGGTTGCGAATGCCTGGATATCTCTCCCCAGGTAGTGCGCGTGCGGATAGATCGCCATGAGGTCGACATCGATCGGCAGCGTGAATTCGTCGCTCACAACGAAATTCTTCTGACCCGGGGGAATGTCGAGCTTCGCATCATTTTCCAGTTGCAGCAGCATTGGAAACTTCGTCGCTGCCTGATCTGTGAAATACAACCCAATACTCGGCTGTATTACTTCCGGCTTCCCGGATGGCTGCAGGTGCGTATTCAGAATCAGATCCGTGCCCTTGTCGAGGCGCAGGGCCATACCTTCGGGCTCCGGAGCAGGCATTGTTCCCGGCTTCCAAAAGAGAAGATGGCTATCGGGATCAAAAACCTGCGATTCGATTCGGATCTCCATCCCTCCGAAGCCAGCGCCGACCTCAGTCTCGCGCCTGCGCGACTCCTCCGCGCGATCGACGAGAATGTTGGCGTGATGCACGTATCGCTTGTCACCCGGACGAATCTCGATTGCCTTTACCCAGCGAGTTCGCTCGATGGGAACAGGGAAGATGAAGTTCCAATAAGTGTCGGTACCGCTCGGAGGCAGAGTAAATGGTTTCGTCGCCGTGAGAATCAGATCGGGCTTCCCCAGCCGCCATCCTTCGACAAACTTCGGGGCAGGTGGCAGGTCTTTTGGATCTCCCGCGATCGCACCCTGCTCGACCCATTTCGCGATGCGATCGATCTCCGCGCTTGAGAGGCGTTGCTCGTCGGCGAATTTCAGCGGTTGCGGTTCCGGCAACCACGGCGGCATCGACCGTGACTTGGCCACATCGGCGATCTGCCGCGCATGCCTTCTTACGTCTGAATATGTCAGGAGAGAAAAAGGCGCTGCTTCTCCAGGACGATGGCAGGCCGCACAGGAACGAAAAATGATAGGAGCGATGTCTCGATTGAAGGCGACCTGAGCCTGGCTATTTTGACCTTGTGAATTCTCAGCAGGTCTCGGGCGGGCAAGCAAAGGTGCAACCACACCGGCAAGCGCTACGCCTGCCAACCAAAGCTCTGACCTACGCACCAGGGACCTCATTCCACGTCGGCGATGTAGCATCCCACTCCACGAATCTCATTTCGGCCGAGGGCCGTACCCGACTGCGCCGCGCGGATTGCGTCTTCGAGTTCGCGCGTAGTAGGCGCCGGGCGAACTCGACTCAGATCGATATATCGGTCGTCGATGCGTCCGTCATAGACGAGCTTGCGGCTTTGATCAAACACCGCCACTTCGGGCGTGATTTGGACGTGGCTTAATTTTACGAGCGCGTGTTCCGGATCGCGCAGCACCGGCAAGTGATATCCGTAGTCGGCCACGGACTTGCGAATTGCGTCTGCAGTTTCGGACTTGTCGGGATACACGAGAAAGAAATTCGTACTGTCGGCGTACCGTCGGCTGATCTGCTGGATCGCCGGCGCGTAACGCCCCGAGACCGGACAATCGCGCCGCAGAAAAACCAGTACCAATACTTTCCCCGATGACGTGGCAAAAGGGTTCACCACGCGACCATCCAGATCCGATGCGCTCTGGCCGACTGCGGCAATAGACAAAAATGCGATCGATGCAATCGCAAATCTTCGAAAACGGGAGTTCCACCCCATAGGAAACGCTGAAGCTGTGTCTAGATTCTATGAGCCTACGGCCCGGCTGTCCATGTCGCCTCCCCCGCCCAACCTCGGAAACAGAAAGCCGGTATGTTTGCGGTACGAGGTGTATTCCTCGCCGAACTCCTTGGTCAGCAAGGCTTCTTCTCGCATCGCCTTGCGCGAGTGAGCCGCGAGCAACAAAATAACTGCGACGATCCCACGCCACTCTCCCACCACCAGGGCCGCACCAACAGCGGCTACCAGCATCCCTGTGTAGATCGGGTGCCTGACAAAAGCATAAGGACCCGAGCGGATGAGTTGGTGTCCTTCTTTGAGCGTAACTCGGGCGCTCCAGTACACTCCAAGGCAATATCGCGCCCACACGGCAACGGCCACACCAACCCACGTCAATGCGATGCCGATCCACTCAATCCATGGCTCTGCGGGGACGAACCGCAGGCGCAGGGGGCCAACCCGCATCAAGTCTCCGAATAAGAGATTGAACGCGACGACTACCACTACAACTGTCAGTAAGCGGTCGAGCGATCTTTCTGTAGCTTTGGTTCGTTTTACGCGAAGCCAACTCACAGCCCAATAGGCTCCGAATACGTACCAGGGAATCAGTTCCATTTGCCACAAAGTCATGTGCCGCATACTCGCTCCTCAATTGTCCGATCGGACAAGTTCCGAGGACTTCTTTGCGCTCACTTCCGCCTTCGCAATCCGCCGCAGATGGCGGATCCATTCCCGCTCCGTCCCGATCTGCTTTCTCATGTAGCGGACGATCTCTCCGCCGTACTTCCCCAACTCCATGTTTTCCCGAAGCGTCTCCAGTCTTGTGTCCCGCCTCTCGAGAAAAGCCGCGCGCGCGGAAAGAATCGCCTCCCGAGACTCAGCCGGCAGGGCCTCGAAGACGCCGACTCGCAGAAAAAAAGCTTCCTCTGAGGAAGCATCGTCTTGGCTGAATTGGCGAATGCGCTCAAAGTAACAGCGTCGCCCCTCAGCGGTCAGTGCGTACTGCTGCCTTGTCTGCCCGCGCTCGCCGGGCACAGACTTCTTGCTGACCCAACCCTCTTCCAGAAAACGTCTCAGCAACGGATAAACGATGTTGTTGTGAAGACCTCCCTGCCCCATCATCCAGCCCACTTCCCGCTTGAGCTGATAGCCATACTTCGGTCCAGCCAGGAGCATGGCCAGTATCAATAGGTCATTCATGATAGTGTCAATATTGACCTATTAAAATTTTCTCTGTCAATAGAAATCGGCTGAATGCTGAGTCTTGGCAACCCAGCTTCGAGCTCTGAGCTGCGAGCTCTCACATTCTGGTAAACAGGTCGTGGCCGTGGCTCGAAGCTCACAGCGCTATCCCGGACCTCAGTCCCGGCAGCTACAATGGGCCTGACCATGATTGCCCACCTTCGCGGAAAGCTGTTGGCGAAACATCCGAACCAGGCAATTGTTGAAACTGGCGGCGTCGGTTACGACGTCACCATCAGCGTGCCGACTTTCTCTGACTTACCGGCCGTCAGCTCTGAGGTCGCCCTTTTCATCCATACGCACGTGCGCGAGGATGCACTCGCCCTTTATGGATTTCTCCGCTCGCCGGAGAAATTGCTCTTCGAAAAGCTGATTACCGTCAGCGGAATCGGGCCCAAGCTGGCGATCACCATTCTCAGCGGCATGCCTGCTGACGAGATGGTCGGCGCGATCCGGGGCAACGACGTGGCACGGCTCACGCGCATTCCAGGAATTGGCAAGAAAACAGCCGAGCGCATGGTGCTGGAACTGCGGGACAAACTGCCTCAGGCGGGACCGATCATAGCCCCAACTGCAGCACCCATCAGTGCTGTCGAAGAAGACGTCCTCTCTGCCCTCGCAAACTTGGGATATCAGCGTGCCATGGCAGAGAAAGCGCTGGCATTGGCGGCGAAAAGCGGAAAAGGTGGATCGTTCGATTCGTTATTTCGCGAAGCTCTGGCCGCGCTGTCGAAATAAGGCCATTATTGTTGTAGACACCGTCGCGGGTTTGAGGTCTAATCCCGCACCATGCAAACGTTAGGCCTCTCGGATTCAACCGTCCGCACGGAAAGTCGCCTCAAGAGCCTATTCTGGCCGTCCATCCAAAGCGGCGCTGATGTGGACTATCTCGCTGTGCAGGGGTTCTGGGTCTGCACCATCGTCGGTGTGTTGGGGCTGGTTCTCCTGACGCTCACGCGGCAACCCATCACCGGTATTGTGGTCTTTCTGCTCTTTCATCTGGGCGGCGTTGGCGTTCGTGAACATAATCCTTTCGCAGCGGCGATGGTGCTGATCTATTTCGTAATGGACACCTTGGCGACCGGGGTGGGGGTCGTGAGAATCATAATCGCTGCGGTCTTGATGTCGAATCTTCGCGCTACCTGGATCGCGGACCACTGGAAGCCTGACTCGGATGAAGCCGCATTGCCACCCCGGCTGGGAGAAACATGGTCCGATAGGTTTGCGGACAAATGGCCGGCTTTCATATGGCCAAAGATCAAAGTGCTCTACTACGTTTTCTCTTTTGCGTGCCTCGTGCTGACAGTTTCAGGTTTCGTCCTCATTGCGCTTCGCCGACATGCCCCGTGAAGACTAGTTATAGTTGCGCGATCTTCTCATTTCCCAATGCAGAACGTGCTGAAGATCAGGTTCAGGATGTCGTCGTTGGTCGTTGCGCCGGTGATCTCATCGAGCGGGCGCAAAGCGTTGTAGAGATCGAGCAGCAACATCTCATGAGGAATTCTCTGTTCGACAGCATTTTTCGCTGCGTCGAGTGCGGCGAGAGAATCTTTGATCAGCCCGTGATGGCGGACATTCGTGAGAAATCCAGCCTCTGCTTGCGCCCCATTTTCTCCACCGAGATGCCGCAGAATCTCGCGACGTAGATCCGCGATGCCCTCTCCCGTCAGCGCAGAGGTAGGAACAGGAATGTGGGCGCCCCTTTTCTGGCCGACGTTGCCAGGAGTGGGGATGTCCCTAGCTTCGAGATCGGACTTATTCTTGACTAATATCACCGGCCGTACCTCAGCCTGCCGCAACAGTTCCTCATCTTCCGCGCCGGGAGCCTGCGACGCATCGAGCACCACCAGAACCAGGTCGGCATCGGCGAGCGCCTCCATCGATTTTTGAATACCGATGGACTCTGCCTCGTCGATTGCCTTTCGGATTCCGGCAGTGTCGACAAGCCGGACTGGAATACCACCAATTGCCACGGTCTCTGTAACCAGATCGCGCGTGGTCCCTGGAGTCGAAGTGACAATCGCTCTTTCGCGCTCCACCAGCCGGTTGAACAAGCTCGATTTGCCCACGTTTGGCCGGCCGACGATGGCCAGCGTGAGTCCCTCGTGCACGATCTTGCCGTAGGCAAAGCTCGCGTTTAGCTCGCGCAGCGATGCATCCACGCTAGAGATGTGATCCAGAATCGTTTTGTCGGGCAGAACCGAGACATCATCATCTGCGAAATCAATTCCGGCCTCGAGCAACGCAATCAGTTCGACCAGTTTTTGTTTGATGGGTTGCAGACGACGCGATAGTGCACCGTCCAACTGCTGCGCCGCCACCTTCGCTTGATACAACGTCTGCGAATCGATTAAGTCGCGTACGGCTTCGGCCTGAGTGAGGTCAAAGCGGCCATTCAGGAAGGCGCGCATCGTGAACTCTCCGGGCTCGGCCAGTCGCGCGCCGTCGGCTACGCAGAGCTCGATGATGTGCCGCAGCACCACAGGCGAACCGTGGGCGGAAATCTCGATCACGTCATCGGTAGTGTAGGAATGAGGCTTTGGGAAATAGGTGACCACAACTTCATCGATGCGCTGTTCATGTGAAGCGGACACCTCCGCCTTCTTCTCCGCGTGCATCGGTGGTGTCCCTTCGACAGTGCTTGACGGTGCTGGCTTTTCGCGGGCAGGAGTGCCCGCGCCACACGGATCGATCAGTTCCGCGAACACGGCGCGCCCCGGCTCCAGATCGTGCTTCAGCCGCAACAGCGGACGCGAAATCTTTACTGCATCAGGACCGGAGAGCCGCACCACACCAATTCCTCCGCGCCCGGGCGGCGTGGCGATTGCGACGATTGTGTCGTCCAGGTTTGACCCGAGGTTCACGCGCCGATTGTAACGGTTAAACTAAAACGGACCAACGAGTGGGATCCTTTTATAGGGGCCTCGAAATGGGGTGTCCCAGCTCTCGCCGATTTTGCGAGACCGGAAAGATCAAAATCAGGAGCATATCTTGTCCGTAGCCGACGAACTCTTAGCCGCTAATGAAATCTTTGCACGCAGCTTTAATCTAGGCGATCTCCAGGTTCGCCCCCGCCGCCATGCCGCCGTCCTGGCGTGCATGGACTCGCGAATCCTGTTCGAGCATTGCCTTGGCCTGCGCCCCGGCGATGCACACATGATCCGCAATGCCGGCGGCATTGCCACCGATGACGCGATTCGCTCGCTGATCGTCTCGCATCACCTCCTCGACACGCAGGAGTTCATCATCATCAACCACACCGACTGCGGTCTTCTGAACGTAAAGGAATACGAACTAAGGCAGAAGCTGACGGAGAAGACAGGGGCGATCGCCAGCGAACCCGCCCATTTTTATGCGTTCGACGACCTGGAAGAAAACGTTCGCCAGCAGGTTCGAAAGGTAAAGTCACATCCATGGATTCCAAAACATCTTCCCGTGAGGGGATTCGTTTACGACGTGAAGACGGGGAAGCTCCACGAAATCAAATAGCGAGGCTGAATCCCGAGTGGGTGCTTGCCGTTCATTCCCACGCGGAACTCAGCCCATGACGTTCTACTTGCTCTGAACCGCTTCAGCCAAGCGATCAATTTTACTGATTTCGATCGCGTGTGTGCCATTTCTCAAAAACACTTTGCCCGTCGCCTTCACATGTTCGCCAACGAACGGCTTCAGCGCGTCCTGCCCCATGTCTGGCATAGACTGAGTGACCGGAACGTACACTTCCCCTTCCCTGGTCAGAATCCCCAGCGGAGACCCCGACTTCAGACACATCGTGATGCACTCTTTGCTGAAGCTGGCCGAGGTGGATTTTTTGTTTTGCAGGGGACAAGCGATGTCGCGCACAAGCCCCTCTACGGTCATTGTTCCGACTGCGGTTGAGTCTGCGTCATCGGCTGCGAACATCGATATCGGGACCGACAAACACAGAAATGCTGCGAGAAGAGCTGGAGTCAGCCCCTTCAGATTTCGAATAACTCTATCTTGCTTCATACAAATTCTCCTGAGATGAAGTGTTCGTTCGCCTCTGTGACGCTACGCCGGCTTTCGTGCCTGGAACCGAAATACTCCGGCACGTTTTTCTATTTCCAACACCTCGAATCCCGCCGCTTCCAGACGTACGCCGAACTTGTCCGGATCAATCGGAACCAAAGTGTCGCCCATGTGGATCAGCCGCATGAAGAAACTCTGCATGCTGTCGCTGCCCACAAAAATTCCTCCCGGCTGCAGAACCCGCCAAACCTCGCGGAGTAGTTTGTCTTGAAGTTGCGGCGAGGGAACATGATGCAGCATGGTGAAAGAAACTCCGCCGGAGAACTGCCCGTCGGAAAATGGCATGGCGGTGGCATCGCCCGTAACCACCTCGACATTGCTGCCGCGCAGACGAGCACGGAGCGAGTTCGCCAGCTGCGGATCCAATTCGATGGCAGTGAGGTGCGGCGCACTGACGCGCACGAGATCAGTTGTGACGCCGGGCCCCGGGCCCAACTCGAGGACGTCTTGCCCAAGGTTCGCATCAGAGAGCACCCAGGGTACGCGCTGCTCAATGGTTTTTCGCCAGCGGGCCGAGCGGCACAGCCAATGATGCAAGCGATTCACCCGTGGCATTCCTCCCGCTTGACTTCGGACTAGTCGAGATTAGCGGGAGAGGGTTTAGCAAGCTTTCGATAACGTGCCAATGAGTGTCGCAAAAGCGTCAAGGAAAGCGGCTAGACCGTCTGGCACACGGAGTGCAGCCCTCGCCCCACACGGCTGAATGGGCGAAAGTGTCGTTCGGCTACCGTGCCACGACCTTTTCAATCTCGCTGCGTAGCTCGCCATATGGAACGGCTCCGGGGTGGTACCAGGCCACTCTTCCTGCGCGATCGATCAGCACCAGCGTCGGCGTGGTAGACGCGCCGTAGGTTTCGAAGTTGTACTTGCTGATTGGCATCGGCATATCGAGCAATCCGGAATAGAAGCGGTGCCGGACCGCATCGATGTACCTCAATTCGTCGCTGGGCGAGGCATGCTCAATCTGCGCCGTATAACCGTAGAGCCGTGTCGGCCCGATCACGTTCAATCCTTTTCCGGCAAACTCTGAGCGCAATTGCGTGATGATTGGGGCCTCTGCCTTGCAGTCGGCGCACCAGTGCGCCCAGAAGAACAGCAACACAGCCGTGCCCTTGAGTTGCCCCGGCGACAGCACCTTCGCTTCCGTGGGGTTGTCGGATCTAAGCGCTGGCGCGATCTTTCCCTGGAAGGAAATTAAGTTCAGATTTTTCTGAATGCGATCGTGGATGGAGGTATTCCCGTACGTCCGAAGCGCAGATTGGAGCAGCGCGAGCGCCTGCGTCTTCTGCCGTCGTGCCACCATGACCTGCGACTGAACTTCAAGCGCGGCTCCGAGTGCAAGGGGCAGATGCGGCTCCGCATCCAGCGGACGCTTCTTCAACTCTTCCAATGCCAGCGTCTTCGTCTGCTTCGCAAAAGCAGCAGCCTGATCGTACTGGCCCTGGTCGAATGCGGCCCGGCCTAACCAGGAAAATGCATCCAAGTACTCGCCGTCGACTCCACGCTGGCTACGATAAGACTCCAGCTGCGACTGGGCGGCGGCGAAATTATTCTGAGCCAGAAGAAAACGAACATTTTCCACAATCCCAGCTGACGCCGTGGCTGCGGTGAAGAGAATTCCGAGAAGAAAAAGACGTAAGCGCATCCTGTTCTTATGATGATTGTTTTGACTGAAGGTGGCAAATCGCGGACCGATAGACTTCGAGAAACTCAAATTTCAGAAATTCAGAAGGATAATTGGAGTAATAAGACCATTTGCCATAAGCCTCAATCTTCGTTACGAAATCCGAAAATTTGCAATCTCTGAGAGGCACGGAGTCACCTTGGCAGAATCGACATAAAGCCATAGTTATCAGTGTGTTATGCACTATCGCTCACGATTTCGCTGGCTATTTTGGGCTACCTTCACGTACAATGAAACTGCGTTTGACTTTAGAGTTCCTTCGCAGTAAAAGCATCTCCGCTTAACCCAGCGTTGACCTGCCTGCAGAAGAATCCCGAAAGTTTCAGCGCTACATCAAGAACAAAGGAACAAGCACCAACATGGAAACAGGAACAGTGAAGTGGTTTAACGACGCCAAGGGCTACGGGTTCATCAGCCGCCAGAACGGTGAGGATGTCTTCGTGCATTTCTCCGCCATTCAGGCTAGCGGCTTCCGCAGCCTTCAGGAAGGTCAGCAAGTACAGTTTGACGTGGT
>DATFQQ010000041.1:0-3351 GCA_035264195.1 Candidatus Sulfotelmatobacter sp.
GCGACGCGCTGATGTATTAGCAATCTTAGATGCATTAGGACCGATCAGAGCAATTACACCGGATGGTGACACCGTCCGAAGGGCAGTGGAGGCTCATTCCAAATATGGCGTCCATTTCTGCGATGGAATGATTCTGGCGTCGGCGGAGCGCGGTGCTTGCGCCAGGATCATATCGGAGGATTTCAACGCAGGTCAGAGTTATTTCGGCATAAAGGTCGAAAATCCCTTTATCTGAATCGCAGCTTATCGGAAGTTGGTGAACGCGGATAGCCTATCGGAAAGGTCCGGCGATTTCATTCCGCATCAATAGCAGCGGGTCCGCACGCCGAGTCGTGAGGCCAGGGAGAACGGGCGACCACTCCTCCCCTATGCCAACTACAGTCGCCCGACACTCAGAAATCGGCTACTGGCATGAGTATCGTCAAAGTCTTGCAAGCCGTTCCTCCCGACGAGTGCATATTGCCAAAGTGATTGTTCTCGAGACTCCGGGCGGGAGTTTCATTCATATCGCAGGGCTTCGACGGGATCGAGTCGGGCCGCCTTGATGGCCGGATACATCCCAAAGAAAAGCCCGACGCTCATGGAGACGCCCACGGCCAGCACAACGGCCCAATAGGGGATAAATGACGGCAGCGACGGCACCGTCAGGTTGATCAGCAGGCTGATGCCCCCGCCCAGCAGCACGCCAATGATGCCTCCCGAGCCGGTCAGCACAACAGCCTCGGTTAGGAACTGCCAGACAACGTCGCTGCGCCGCGCGCCGATCGCTTTGCGCACGCCAATCTCTCGCGTCCGCTGCGTTACCGACATCAGCATTATGTTCATCACCCCCACTCCGCCGACCAGCAGTCCGATCGAGCTGATTGCCGAAATTAGCAGCGCCACCGACGAAGTGATTTGCCGGAACTGGTCGGCGACTTGCTGCGCGCTGGCCATTCCGAAATTGTCAGGTTTGCTGTACGGCACGTTTCTCCGCCTCCGCAGCACCCCGCGGATCTGATCCTCTGCTTCCGGCATGCGTCCCGGAAAGGCCACGGCACCAACGAGGTTCTCATCATCCATGGGCAGATGTTTCTTGTACGTGCGGTACGGAACCAGAACGGTCTTGTCCGCGGACTGGTCTTTCATCAATTGGCCCTTGCGCGGCTCCAGCACGCCGATCACTTCGTAGGAAGCACCGTCAATGAGGATCGGCTTGCCCAGCGGCTCGATGTCCGGGTAGAGCGTCTTGGCGATGTCCGAGCCAATCACCGCCACTTCGGCGCGGTGCATGTTTTCGGCGCTACTGAAAAACCGTCCGCGCGCCGGGTGCGAATTGAAGACTTCGTCTGTTTCCGGCAGCGTTCCGTTGTAATCGATCCCCGAAACTTCTTTGCTCAAGTATCGCGCGGTGACCGGTCCGCGCTGCGGTCCTTCCTCCTCGAACCGTGGATACACGCTGGCGGTTACCGCGCGGACGGCCGGGCAATTTTCCCGGATGGCTTCTGCGTCCTCCAGTGTCAGGGGCCTACGCGTGCGCTCCTCAGGAGTCAGTCGTCCCGTATGAATGCCAGGATCGAAGCGAAAAACAAAAAGTGTGTCCGTGCCATAGTCAGAAAGGTATGCGTTAACGTCCGCGTACACACCCATCAAGATCGAAACTACGGAAAGCAGCGCGGTAATACCAATGACCACGCCGAGCACTGTGAGGAAAGAACGCATCTTGTTTTCGCGCAATGTGGTCAACGCCATATGCGCGTTTTCTCCCAGGTGCAGGTGCCTTGTAAACTCCATGGTCCTTACACTTCCTGTCGCAGCGCTTCGATGGGCTGCAAGCCTGCAGCTTTTTTCGCTGGATACACGCCGAAGAAGATTCCCACCATCGCCGAGATCACTTCCGCGATTAACACCGCCACCAAAGGCACGTTCATGGGCACGGACGTCCCAACTTTCGCCAGTGCAGCAATGGCGTACGCCACCGTCACGCCGATGGCCCCTCCAATCGCCGCCATCACCGCCGCTTCAATCAAGAACTGCAGCAGAATGTCGCCGCGCCGCGCTCCCAGAGCCTTGCGAATTCCGATTTCCCGTGTCCGCTCCGTCACCGTGGCCAGCATCACGTTCATGATCACTACGCCGCCAATGACCAAGAACACGGAAACCACTCCGACCATCGCGGTCGCAATCACGCCCGTGAGGTTCTTCCACAGTTGCATCAGCGTGGCCTGGTCGAAAATGCCGAAATTGTCCGGTTCGTTGGGCGGTAGATGTCGCCGCGCACGCATCATGGCCCGGGCTTCGTCCTGGGTACGCTCCATCCATTCGGCGCCGCGTGCCTGAATATTTAGCCAGACCGTTTCATTGGTGCCGTATATCTTGAAATATGTCTGAATCGGGATGTATGCGAAATTGTCTTGTGATTGCCCGAACGCCGTCCCGATGGTTTTCGCGATTCCCACGATCTGGAACGGCCGGCCGTCGATCAGGACTTCCCGGCCGATGGGGTCCACGTTCGGAAATAGCGTGGTAGCCAGGTCGTTGCCGATCATCGTTACTAGGGCTCGGCTCTGATCGTCTCCCTCGGTGATGTAGCGACCCTGCCCCGGCGTCACGATGTCAATGTCTACCATGTTCGCGGTGACCCCACGAATGCTGGTATCGTCGAGGCCATGCGAACCCACGCGCACTTTCCCTCCGATGCGCTGTTCAACGCCCACTCGCAGCGCTAACTTCAGGTTGTCGCGCAGCGCTTCGTAATCGTCCCAGGTCACCTTTTTGTTCCGGCGATTAGCCTTTACGTATTCTTCCACGTCGGTGATCAGCGGAAAGCGCGTCAGCAGGAAGACGTTCGAGCCAAGATTGGCAACACGGTCAGCAATGTATTTATTCACGCCGGAAATCAGCGAAATCACCAGAATCAACGTGGAAACCGACAGGATGATGCCGAGCAGCATTAGAAAGGAGCGCATTTTGTGCTGGCGCAAGGTCTGCAGCGCCTCGCTCACTGGTTCACGAAGCAGGACTCCGCGCTTCATTCGGGCTCACGTCCTTTCCGTATTCTACGCTTTCGCCTGCATGAAAGTTTCATCGGTGAGACGAAATTGCAGGTTCGGCGCCACGGCCTTTGGCTTCGTGCTTCTAGGCAGGATTGGAAAAGCGGTCGCAGGTAGGAAGTGAAGAAGCGGCCAGGAAAAAAATCAAATCGTGGAGGTCTCGGGCAGCATTTGGATTCTTGAAAATCTGTGGCAATGAATGAGTTACTATAGGCCTCGAATGAACACGTCGGCGGGAAGTTTAAATCGCAAACTCAATTTCCTAACTTGCTCGAGAGTAAGTTTCCGCTGTCCCGCAAGGAACATCGAAACGGCGCTC
>DATFQQ010000042.1:0-6136 GCA_035264195.1 Candidatus Sulfotelmatobacter sp.
CGATATCACCGAGCGCAAGCGCGCAGAGGTGGCCTTCCGCGCTTCTGAGCAGCGCTATCGCGTTCTCTTTGAGAAGACCGTGGCGGGCGTCGGAATCATTTCTTTGGGGGGACGTGTCCTCGACTGTAACGATGCTCTGGCCCGTATGTTCGGGCATCACGCAGCTGCGGAAATGCGAGGGCGGGACATCCGCGATTTCTATCGCGACCCGGATCAGCGAGAGGAGCTTTTGGCGGAATTGCAATAAAATGGGCTATTCCTGAACAAGGAGTGGGAGTTTCAACGATCCGACGGTAGCCCATTTTGGGTATCAATGAGCAGTATTTTGATGTCCGTGGATCAAGGCGATCCCGTGACTCAGACTACTGTGTTTGATGTTACCGAACGCATGTGGGCCGAAGAAGCGCGGAAGGAAGCGGTTCGAGCCTTGCGGCAACGGGAAGAGCATTTCCGCCTCCTGGTCGAGCAGGCCTACGATGGCATCTTCGTGACCGATCCGACCGGCAAGTTCGTTGACGTGAATTCAGCAGCTGCGGCGATGGTGGGCTACACCCGAGAAGAACTGTTGCGGCTCTCGACAACGGACATGGTCGATGCCGCTGCGGTGCAGGCTGTGCTACGCGAACGCGAACTCGTTCAGCATGGGCAGGATGTCCGCACCGAATGGATGGTTCGCAGGAAAGATGGCTCCTACTTTCCTGGCGAGGTGACGGGAAGAAGGCTCCCCAATGGACAAGTCCAGGGAATTATCCGCGACATGACGGAGCGCCGGCGCGTCGAACAAGAGCTTCGCCACAATGAGGAACGCTTTCGCGTCGCGCTGACAGACTCTCCCATTACCGTTTTCAATCAGGATCGCGACTTACGCTACACCTGGATTTACAACCCGCTGCTTTACTGGCAGCACGACGTCCTTGGCAAGACCGACGAAGAAGTTCTCGGGAAGAAGAAAGCCGCGGTTCTGACTGCTCTAAAAACCCGTGTGTTGAAAACCGGCACCTCGGCTCGGGAAGACGTGGTTATTCAGGCGAATGAAGGTAGCTATGTCTTCGATATCACGGTCGAACCTGTCTTCGACACCCAGGGGAACGTTGTAGGCATCACCGGAGCATCCGTCGACATCGCCCGCCTACGCGATATGGCCGATCGACTCCAGGCATCCCGCGACCAGATTGCACGCGAAAAAGCATATCTGGAAACCGAGATCAAGAGAGAACTCGGATTTGAAGACGTAATTGGGCAGAGCCCCGTTCTCAAAGAGGTCCTCAGAAAAGCTCAAATCGTTGCTCCGACGGATTCCACGGTCCTCTTGCTGGGTGAGACCGGAACTGGAAAAGAGTTGATTGCCCGCTCCTTGCATGCTCTGAGCACACGTAAAGACAGGACCTTCGTCAAACTCAATTGCGCGGCGGTTCCGTCGGGCCTGTTAGAGAGTGAACTCTTTGGGCATGAGAAGGGCGCCTTTACTGGGGCGATCAGCCAAAAAGTTGGACGCATCGAGCTCGCCGACAAAGGAACCCTCTTTCTCGACGAGATCGGTGAGATGCCGCTGGAACTGCAGCCAAAGCTTTTGCGCGTGCTGCAGGATCGTGAGTTCGAGAGGCTGGGTGGTATCAGGACTCTAAGGGTCAACGTGCGCATCGTCTCCGCAACCAACCGCGATTTGCGCCAGGACGTCGACGACCGAAAATTCCGAGAAGACCTTTTCTACCGCCTCAACGTCTTCCCCATTGAATTGCCCGCGCTACGCGACCGTAAGGAAGATATTCCCATGCTGGTCCGTCATTTTGTGGACAAGCACGCGGCCAAGATGGGCAAAGCACATCGATGCCATCTCAGATGAGGTGATCCAGGTTCTGAAGAATTGGAGCTGGCCGGGAAATGTCCGCGAACTCGAAAACATGATCGAGCGTATGGTGATCCTCAGCAAGGGGCGTGTTCTCGCCAGACCGCCCGCGGAACTTGTGGAAGCGAGTCACGCGGACGAGGATCATCTCACCGAGATGGAGCGCGAGCACATTATCCGTGTTCTGCGCGAAACGAACGGCGTCCTTTCCGGAATCGACGGCGCCGCCGTTCGTCTCGGACTGAAACGTACCACGCTGCAATCCATGATCAAGAGGCTAGGCATCGAAGCCCACGAATATCGCGGCCGCGGCAACGCTTAAGTGGGCATGAGTTCACTCATGTCGATAACTCCCTAAGACAAAACGTAGCCGCGAAGCGGCGGAAGAATGCAGCCCACGGCGCAAGCCGTGGGAGAGAAAGATGGGAGTTGGACAAGCCCCGAAGGGGCGAAAGAAACGCTACGGCATAAGCTCCTCCGGAACGACCGCGATTCATTTCGCCAGCCGGTTATATTTCTTCAGCACTTCCCGCATCCGGTCGTGAGGCAAAGCAATCACCGTGTGATTGTTGATCCCGGTCATCGTCTCCGCTGCGACCATGGCGTTAATGACCGCCTCTTCCGTGGCCTGGACCGTTGCCAGAAAGACCGGGTCGAGTGAATCGTTCGGCAGCATTGTGAGTTGATGCAGTCCCTTGGTACCAACCGCTCCCGGATTCGCCGTCGAGAATGCAATAAAAATGTCTCCGGATCCATCGCCCGAGTAGCTTCCATCGCGCCCGAGTCCCAGTGAGATCTTCTTCGCGACCCGCTTCAGTTGTGTTGGAATCAGTGGCGCGTCGGTTGCGACCACGACAATAATCGACCCGATATCGTTCTGCCAGATCGTGTGCTCGGGAATCTCTCGTCCCACGTTAATCCCGGCAATCCGCAGTTGCTCCCGCGATCCATAGTTGCATTGCACCAGCACTCCGACCGTATAACCCCCGGCCTTCGCGTCGAGGACGCGCGAACTGGTGCCAATGCCTCCCTTAAACTCATTGCAGATCATTCCCGTTCCGCCGCCGACATTCCCCTCTTCTACGAGGCCACTATGAGCGACATCGAGCGCATGCCAGGCATCTTCCGGCTTCACGTGAAATCCGTTGATGTCGTTGAGGTATCCATCCCAGGTCTCTGCCACCACGGGAAGCGACCACCAGTAGCCTTCCATATCGGGGGAGCCGTGCTTGACCTTCCATGAAATGACAGCGTCTCGCACCACGCCGACGCTGTGCGTGTTCGTGATCATTACGGGACCATTCAGAAATCCGGAATCGTCGACCCATGTGGTGCCGGTCATCTCGCCATTGCCGTTGAGCGTGAACCAGGCTGCAAACACGGCGTCGTTGCTGTTCTTGCCCCGCGGATGAATCGCCGTCACCCCAGTCCGCACTGGGCCTTTGCCGACCACAAGCTTGCCCTCGCCAGAGATGAGCGTGGTGTGCCCGACTTCAACCCCCTTCACATCGGTGATGGCATTAAACGGACCAGTAGTTCCATCGAATGGCACGCCAAGGTCGCGCGCACGAGGCTTGGTCTCAGCAGAGAGGTTGAGGATAAATAAGGGGATTACGGCGACGAGCACGAACCCGCGTAGTGGCCAACGATACATGAGGCCTCCGGCAAAGCAGGCAGTATATCGGAACAACCAACCAACCGGCATGTTCAGCCAAATTTCTCGCCTGACCCCGGGGACAGGCGATTCTTTTCCTACATCTGCTCCGGAGTACAATCGCATCAAACCCGCTTTTGGGAGACAACTATGGATAGCTGGAAGAAGGCTTTGGTCATGGGTTCGATTGGGTCAGCAGCACTCCTATTTATGAAAAAGAAGTACCCTGCCGGCGTGCTGGCCACAGGTGTGGGTTTGGCCGTGCTGGCGTCGGAGTATCCCGACAAATTTGAGAAAGTGCGCCGCTCGCTGCCGGATTATTTCGATCGCGGCATGCAGGTCATGGAAATGGCCGCCAAAGCGGGAAAGAGAATCACCGAAGCCGCCGGACGCAGCGCCATCGACGCCTGGGACGAAATCGGCGGATAAACCCGACCTCGACCGCGGACCTCAGCCCTCCGACCCTGGTGCAAGTAAGATAGCCCTCCGACCTTGCTGTCTATGGTGCAAGTACGATTCGTATCAGGGCAGCATTTATGCGTGCCGCAAGTGTCCTCAAATCAAAGCGCCTTTAGACGTGGGTCTTGAATTTCTGACTTGCACCACGGACAGCTAGTCTCGGGAACCAAATGTAAGCACCGCTCTGCGCGTGAACTCCGGCCAAGATGCTTGACTGATGTCAAGGGTCGGAAGTCCGAGGTCCGAGGTCCGTTTTCAATCAATACCAAGCTGCTTGCGCGCATCCGGACTGAGTCTCTCGGGCGTCCACGGCGGAGTCCACACAACATTCACCGCAGCATTCCGGATGCCCGGCAATTGCTCCAGCCGCGACTTCACCTGCATGCTGATGTTGACGTGCTCGGGGCAGCCTTGTGCCGTCAGAGTCATGTCGACAGACACGTCCTGCTTCTCCTCGGGCGCGGGTTCGAAGTTGACCTTGTAGATCAGTCCGAGGTCGACGATGTTGACCGGGATCTCCGGATCGTAGCAACTCTTCAGCGCGCTCAGGACATCTTGTTCTGTCACCGGCATGGGGAATACTCCTTGTTTCTTCAGTTTACAACGGGGAGCCGTTATCCTTACGACATGACATCTGAGACCCGGCACAAAATCCAGTTAGCTTTTCTGGTCGCCTTCCTGCTGGCCACCGCGCGCGCCGGCTACATTTTCTATCAGCGGCATCAAGACCGATTGGCCCTCCAGTACCAGAAGCAGTCCCACGACGTCGGCTATTCCAATGCCGACTATTACGTCAATCCCAAGAAGCTCTATCCCTACGACGTAAAGAGTGCGAAACAGCTCACGCAGCAACCTGTGTGGGTGAAAGAAGGTTATCGCTACACCTATTACGACTATGAACCTGTCGCCAAGCGCGTGGACTTTGGACATGAATCCGGCACGCTCGGCCCCATCGAAAAACTCGCTATCACTGACGTAGTCGTTGCTTCAAACAAAGTCTCAGGCCAGCCCAAACAAGTCGTCGCAGTTTTTCAGAAGGCAGGGAAGTCGTCCGCCGTTCCCATCGGATATGAATCTGACGGCGAGTACAAAATCTATTCCGACGAGATTTTCTTCATTGAGGATCCACACAACCTCTACAAGCACTGGTCGCCAGATGTATGGCAAGCGGTCGAGCAGCATCAGGTCAAGCCCGGCATGAACGAGATGCAAGCTGATTTCGCTATCGGCATGGGCATTCCCGATGCCGGTGACACTTCCTACCAGAAAACTGTGCACTATCCGAACGGAGGTAGTCCGCTAGTAGTCGTCTACCAGGACGGCAAGGCAGCGGAAGTCAAACCTGGAACTCCCGCCTCATAGATTGTGCGGGGTGCGCAACAGTCGTGGGAAGATGCAGTTGCTTAGCGGAAGCGCCGAATAAACAGCGTGTGCCGCTCGGATCGGTAGAATCCAATTCCGTAGATCGTGGCCTTGCCCTTCGTCGAGTAAATCACCTGCCGGATCCGCAGGACCGCCGTACCCCGTGGCACCTCAAGTAGGTCCGCGATATTCGCCTCGGCCGTGGTTGCGTCGACCTCCTCGTCCGCGTAAGCGAGCTCCACGCCGAATTCCTGCTGCAGCGTGCCGAACAGGGAAGTCCTGCCCAGAGGCACGTTGACCAGCCCGGAAAATTCTTTCGCTGGCAGATAACAGGTCTCGAGCGCAAATGGTTCATCGCCGGTTTCGCGCAAGCGTTCGATCTTTACCAGGGCGCTGGTCGCAGGCAAACCCAGCCGGGCTGCCACTTCCACCTCATGATCCAGAATCTTGGCCGTCAGCACACGCGAGCGCGGATTCAGCCCGCGGCTCGACATCTGCTCCGTGTAGCTCATTAACTTGTTAAAGTGGATTTTCGGAGCCGCTACAAATGTTCCGGCCCCGCGGCGGCGTTCGACCAGTCCCTCGCGCTCCAGACCGGCTAGGGCATGGCGCGCGGTCATGAGGCTAACCTTATGCAAACGCGCAAGTTCACGCTCTGATGCGACCGCTGTTCCCGGTTGCAATTCCAGCGATTCAATGCGTGTCCGAATAGCGTTTTGAATCCGCTTGTAGACTGGCGTTCCGTTGCGATGAGGTCCCGGCATCACGTCAACTTTCTGGCCTAAAGCCGTGGCTTCTGCGCGACCCATACTAAT
>DATFQQ010000043.1:0-57826 GCA_035264195.1 Candidatus Sulfotelmatobacter sp.
GAGGCAATCCAGGCTTCGCTGATGGAAGTCATCAACGGCCTGCTGCGCAACACGCTCGATGTGAAGCGCGCCGAACTGATCCTGCGCGCACTGCACATCGCGGTAAAGAACGCGCGCCGCACGAAATTCGACGCGTCCAATCCGGTGCGGGAAATTCCAGAGTACGCCGCGCCGGCTTCAGAACCACTTGCTTCGCTGGCTGGACAGGCGAAGGCGCCCGTCCACACACGGTCTGTGGATGACGCCGAGAACGAAGTTTC
The DNA here is from genome assembly GCA_035264195.1 of Candidatus Sulfotelmatobacter sp. Lineage (GTDB taxonomy): Bacteria > Acidobacteriota > Terriglobia > Terriglobales > Acidobacteriaceae > Sulfotelmatobacter. Next base: position 261 of record DATFQQ010000043.1, read on the forward strand.
CATGCCAGAGCCGGAACTGGATATGCCTTATACCGCAGCCATCCCGCTGCAACCATCGCGCGAGGAACGCGCCGAGCGCGAGCACCAGGCAAAGCTCGACCTCGAACGTGCCCGCCAAGCCACCATCCGCGCGCAACTGGAGCGATCCCGAACAACCGTCGCCAACGGCAACTTCTCGCCGACGTCGCAGCCCCTGTCAGCACCCGCACAAAAGCTGCCCCACTCTTCAGAATATTCAAAGACTGCAAACGCGCAAGTCGATCCCACGAAACGAAAGCCACCGGTAAGCGTGAAAGTCAAAACCGTGACTGCCCAGAGTAAGAACGCCGCAGCTCCGAAGGAGCGAAAAAATGCAGCCCAGCGCGCAACCGCTGGGTAGAGGAAAGAAGTGGGCAAAGCCCCGAAGGGCCGGAAGAAAATCAAAGTCAACGGCAACGGGCGAGGCGCCCGCTCCACACGTGAAAATCAAAGACCAAATCTGAAGGAATGGAGAGTCCGAGGTCCGAAGTCTGAGGTCTGAGGTCTGAGGCCGAAAGCCCAAAGCCGAGAGCCGGAAGCCGACCCAAGGCCGGAAGCCCAAAGCCCCTCAGATATAATGGTCTGTAACGTGGGTCGGGTTCGCGCCTCGATGTCCCTTGCCGGAGGAACACTCCGCCTCGTTGCAATTCACTCTCGTAAGGAGTCTTGATGCCCATCCAGAAGACCGACAAGATCTGGCACAACGGCAAACTGATTAACTGGGACGACGCTACCATTCACGTGATGTCGCACGTCGTCCACTACGGGTCTTCGGTTTTCGAAGGGATCCGGTGCTACGAACTGCCAAGCGGGCCGGCTATTTTCCGCGCCGTCGAACACATGCAACGGCTGATCGACTCGGCCAAGGTCTATCGCATGGACCTCGGCTTCACGCGCGACGAACTGGTGCGCGGCATGGTGGAAACGATCGCGCACAATGGCGCCTGGCCGTGCTACATCCGCCCCGTGGTGATCCGTGGGTATGGTGATGCCGGCGTGAATCCGTTGAACTGTCCGGTCGAGACCTACATCGTCAATTATCCATGGGGCAAATATCTGGCCACGGATGGGGACGGCGTCGACGTTTGCGTTTCTTCGTGGACGCGCCTGGCTCCCAACACGCTGCCTGCCATGGCCAAGGCCGGCGCCAACTACATGAACTCGCAGCTCATCAAGATGGAAGCGATCGCCAACGGATACGTGGAAGGCATCGCGCTCGACAAAAATGGATTCGTCAGCGAAGGGTCGGGCGAGAACCTGTTCATCGTGCACCGCGACAAGTTGATTACGGCGCCGCTCGGTAACTCCGTACTGCCCGGCATCACGCGCGACTCGGTCCTCCAGATCGCCCGCGACTTGAATATCTCGATCGTAGAGCAGATGATTCCGCGCGAGATGCTCTACATCGCCGACGAAGTGTTCTTTACCGGCACCGCCGCTGAGGTTACTCCGATCCGGTCCATTGATCGGATCAAGGTGGGCAAAGGCGGCATGGGCCCAATCACCCGGGCGCTGCAGAAGGAGTTCTACGCCATCGTGCGCGGAGAAAAGACCGACCGCCACGGCTGGCTGACTCCAGTGCCGGTGCGCAGCAAGCAACCTGTCGGAGTATAATTCGGTCGTCAATTCGAGCTAGGGGCGCGGCGTTTTCTAAACGATCCGCGCCCTTTGGCCTTTCTGCCCGGAAGAAACAAAAACATTCGTCACAAAGGAGAAAGAATTATGTCCCAAGGATTAACCCCCGATTTCATCCTCGGCTATCGCGCCATGATGCTGGATGGAATCGCTCGCGAAGCGGAAATCACCAAGAAGGTCATCGCAGCTGTGCCTGATGCGAAGTCGGACTATCGCCCGGATCCGCATGCCCGCAGCGCGCAGGAACTGGCGTGGCACATTGCAAACAGCGACATCCAGTTTTTGGATGGAATCGCCGATATGAAGTTCAACATGGAAACGCCCGAGCAAAAGCCGCAGACGTCGTCGGAAATCGTGGCGTGGTACGACGAAAACATGAAGCGCGGCATCGCGCGCCTACAGGAAATGACGCCGGAACAGTTGCTCACGCCAGTCGAGTTTTTCGGCGTGTTCAATCTGCCGGCGGCGCTGTATCTCGGATTCTTGAACAACCACAGCATCCATCATCGCGGCGAGCTGACGACGTATCTGCGGCCGATGGGATCGAAGGTGCCTTCGATCTACGGCGGCAGCTACGACGAGCCGTTCGTTCCGGCCGCGCCGGCGGAAGCCGCAGCGTAGCCGAGTTCGTGATCGTACAAGCCGCCCGTTTAACGGGCGGCTTTCTTATTTGGGGTTATTGAGACTCCACGGGCCGGAGCCGAATTGGATGATCAGGAGCGCCGCCGAGCATCGCCAGGTTCTTCATGAACATGACCATCTGCATCTGCTGCATCATGGGGCACGAACATTAAGAACGCCCAACAATGACTTCGGTGGGTCGGCGCTCGGGGACTGGGATTCAACGAATGCTCACGATTGCCGATTGAGAGCGTAGGAGCTTTCGCGCCCGACGCATCGTGCCTAACAAACTGAACCCCGAACAGCAGATCATCCTGGACGCGATCGTCGAGGCAGTCTTCGGCGTGAACATCGAAGGAACAATCACATTTTGCAACGAGGCGCTCTGCCGGATGACTGGCTATTCCAGCGAAGAAATCGTCGGAAGGAACGCGCACGATTTGCTCCATCACAGCCGAGCCGACGGAAGTCATTTTCCGGCCGCGGATTGCACCTTTCTCAAGGCCCTTCAGCATCAACGGCCGGCGCATTTTGTAGGAGAGCCTTTCTGGCGGAAAGATGGAAGCTCCTTTCCAGTTGAGTACTATTTACGGCCACTTGACGCACCTGGGAGCACCACATGCCAGGTTGCGACGGTCAAAGATACCTCCGAGATCGAGATGAGCAAGGAGGCGCTCCGCGCAGTGAAGAACAATACCGAAGGATTCTGGAAAACATGCCGGACGTCGCTTGGACGTCGGACATTCAGGGACGCACACGCTATGTGAGCCCGAAGGTGCGTGCGCTTCTGGGCTTCACCAACCGAGAGATCTATGCCGGGGGCTCGCGGCTTTGGCTGAATCAGATTCACCCCGAGGACTTCGGGCGAGTGAGTCAGAACTTTGCGGCGCTGTTTGAAAAGGATGTGCCATTCGACGAAGAGTACCGAATCCGGCGCAAGGATGGAACGTGGATATGGGTGCACGATCGGGCAAGCGGCTCACATGAAGTCAACGGCTTGCGCTGTGCCGACGGGTTCATGAGCGACATTACTTCGCGCAAGCAGGACGAGGCGGACCTGCGCTCGAAAACGGCGTTTCTCGAGGCGCAAGCGAACTCCACCATCGACGGAGTTCTGGTGGTGGACCGCGATGGACGGAAGCTACTGGCAAATGAGCGCTTTGGGGAACTTCTGCAAATACCTCTGGAATTGATGGCTGATTCCGACGACCGCAAGATGCTCGACTACGCGGTAACGACGATCAAAGATGGAGAGGTCTTCCGCGACAAGGTCGAATACCTCTACAGGCACCCATCAGAGACCAGCCGCGACGAAATCGAACTGAAGCGTGGAGTGATTCTCGACCGGTACAGTGCTCCGGTCGTTGACAAGAACAGGAGTTATTACGGGCGCATCTGGACGTTTCGGGATATCACTGATCGAAAGCGCAATGAGGAAGCGCTGCAACAGTTCTCGCTAGCCATCGAACAGAGTCCAGTCTCGATCGTGATCACCGATCCTCGAGGTCATATTACTTACGTAAACCACAAGTTCAGCGAGTGCACGGGCTACAGTCGGGAAGAAGTTCTGGGAAAGAATCCACGGATTCTGAATGCCCGGCAGTGTCCCGCGCAAATGTATCAGGGCCTTTGGTCGACGATTACTCAGGGCCGCGTGTGGCGCGGGGAATTTTGCAATAAGAAGAAGAACAAAGAGATCTTCTGGGAGTCGGCGACGATTACACCGATCACGAATCATAAGGGTGAGATCACGCACTTTCTGGCGTTCAAGGAGGATGTCACCGAGAAGCGGGCGCTGGAGAGTCAACTTCGCCACGCGCAGAAGATGGAAGGGATTGGGCAGTTGGCCGCCGGGATTGCCCACGAAATCAATACGCCGACGCAGTTCGTGATGGACAATCTGACCTTCCTTAGTGACTCGTGGAAGTCAACCCTCGAACTCATGCAGCGATACCGCACGATGGTACACAAGGGGATAGGTCCATTGGAGCCGGCGGCAAAGGCAGAACTGCAAACGGCGGAACAGAGCTGCGACCTGGAATTCATTATCGAAGAAGTGCCGCGGGCGATTGACCAGAGCCTGGATGGAGCGCGGCGCGTAGCCAAGATTGTGCGGGCTATGAAGGAGTTTTCTCATCCGGACTCAGCCGAGAAGACGGCCACCGATTTGAACAAAGCGATTGAATCTACGATCACGGTGGCGCGCAACGAGTGGAAGTATGTGTCGGACGTGGTCAAAGACTTCGACGAGCAATTACCCGCGGTGGTGTGTTATCCGGGCGATATCAATCAGGTTGTGCTGAACCTCCTGGTGAATGCAGCGCACGCAATCAAGGACAAGGTGGCGGATGCCCAGAAGGGGCAGATCACGGTTCGTACTCGTTTGGCAGGAGAGTTCGTTGAGATCTCGGTCAGCGATACGGGCAGCGGCATTGCCGAGGGCATTCGCAATCGTGTGTTCGATCCCTTTTTTACGACAAAGGAAGTCGGCAAGGGTACGGGACAGGGTCTGGCGCTAGCGTACACAGTGGTGGTGAAGAAACATGGGGGGAAGATCTGGTTCGAAACTGCGGTCGGAAAAGGGACAACCTTCTTCATCACACTGCCTGTCAGCGCGGCGGCCTCTGCCAAAGGGGGAGCATGAAGAAGCGTTTGCTGTTTGTAGATGACGATCCGATGGTGCTGAGCGGACTGCGGCGCAGTTTACACAACATGCGCGACACCTGGGATATGCATTTCGTGGATAGCGCAGCGGCCGCGCTGCAAGAGTTGGAGAAGGAGCACTACGACGCCATCGTCTCGGACATGCGCATGCCCTTGATGGATGGGGCAGACCTGCTGGATCAGGTGAAGCAACGTTATCCCGACATGGTGCGGATGATCCTGTCGGGGCAATCGAGCCGAGAAGCAGTCTTCCGGTCCATCTCTCCCGCACACCAGTTTTTGTCGAAGCCGTGCGATTTAGGGGAATTATCGAGCCGCCTGAACCAGGCGTTCGCTATGCGCGATTTTCTGGCAAATGAGGCGTTAAAGACAGTGATCTCGCGGCTGCGTTCCCTTCCCAGTCTTCCGGCATTGTACGACGAGCTAACGGCGGCGCTGCGCTCGGAGGACTCCTCGCTGGCTCAGATCGCGAAAATCATCTCGAAAGATGTAGGCATGGCGACCAAGATCCTGCAACTGGCGAACTCGGCATTTCTGGGGACGAGCGGCCGGGTTTCGAGCCTGCCGCAGGCGCTCACTTTGATCGGAAACGAGACGGTCCGGACGCTGGCACTGTCGGTGCATGTATTTTCGCAATTTGACGGCAATCCAAGGGTAGCTGCGAATCTGCCGGCGCTGTGGGACCACAGCGTCGCGGTGTCGACGCTGGCGCAGCGCATCGCGAACAGCGAAGGCTGCCCGAAGGCGATGTTGGAGGAATGTTTTACCGCAGGACTGCTGCACGATCTTGGAAAGGTCGTTCTGCTGGCGGAATTGCCGAAGGATTACTTGAAGGTCTCCACGACTCCACCCAAGGAGGGTACGGATCCAGAACGGGATCTTCTCGGTTGTACGCATGCCGAGGTGGGAGCCTACCTGATGAGCATCTGGGGTCTCCCTTTCCCACTGGTTCATGCTGTGGCCTACCACCATCACCCCAAGGAAAGTGCGGAGAAAGCTTTCTCGCCGCTGACGGCAGTCCATGTGGCGGATGCAATCGTCAGCGAAGGAGACACGTCGCCGTTGAATCACGACATCACGCTGGATCATGAATACCTGAGGCGACTGGGTTTGAGCGACAAAGAAGCTGGTTGGCGAGGGCTTTACCAGCCGACGCCGGCAGAGCCGCTCAATCCTGCCAATTGATCGGCTGTTATCCCGGTGGCAGACACTTTCTAAAGAACCTGCGCCCATCTGCCGATGGCATTGAGGGAACACCTAGATTTCTCTGCCGCAGGAATCGACTTGAAACGAGCGTTCTTTCGACGCCAAGGTCAGACCAGCATTACTGAGGCGCCGCAGCGGAGCAGATCGAAGGGAGCACAATGCCGGAATTGATCCTCCTTGTAGACGATGACCGCCAAATCCTGGATGGCTACCGCCGCAGTCTGCGGGGCGAATTCCTTATGGATACGGTTCTAAGTGGGCAAGAGGCGCTGAACCTGATCGAGAGCAAAGGCCCTTACGCGGTCGTGATCTCCGACATGAGAATGCCCGGCATGGACGGGATCGAGTTCTTGCGCCGGGTGAAGAGCACGGCTCCTGACACGGTGCGCATCATGCTGACCGGGAATGCGGATACGGAAACAGCAATTGAAGCGATCAACGAAGGCAGCATCTTCCGTTTTCTGATTAAGCCGTGCAGCAAGGAAATCATCGCGCGAACAATTACGGCGGCGCTGGTGCAGCACCGGCTGATTACCGCCGAGAAGCAACTGCTGGAGCAGACGCTGAGTGGATGTCTGCAGGTATTGAGTGAGGTGCTGAGCCTGGTGAATCCGGCGGCGTTCAGCCGCGCGGGAGCGCGCGCGGCGCTACATTCATCATGTTGTGACCGCGATGAAGATGGGCAATCCATGGCAATACGAAGTGGCAGCGATTCTGTCGCAGCTCGGATGCGTGACGCTGGCACCGGAGACGATTGAAGCGGTCTACCGGGGCGACGCCTTGAGTGAGCAAGACCGGGCACAATACGATGCCCATCCAGGGATCGCGTCGAGCCTGCTTTCAAAGATTCCCCGGTTGGAGCCGATCGCGTGGATGATCGAACACCAAAACCGACCAGTCGACGGCGGCGAAGCCATGGATGCTCCGGAAATGAAGACTGGAGCTGAGATCCTGCGCCTGGTTCTCGAATATGAACAGATGATTCACCGAGGCACGTCGCGCACCGAAGCCGCGCATCAGCTGGCTATGAAGAACAAGTTTCGCGCGGACTTCTTTGAGGCGTTGGTGGCGCTCGATCCGAATGCGGAAGATGCTGAAACCAGGCGATGCCGAATCGAAGAGCTCACGCCGGGAATGGTCATTCAACAGGAGGTCCGCTGCACCAGCGGAGCATTGCTGATCTCTCGGGGACAAGAAGTGACGCCAACCGTCATCTTCAAACTGAAGAACTTCCAGAGTCGGCGGTCGATTGCGGGCGATGTTTTGGTATCGATGCCAAAAACGACGCTTGCTTTCGTTAAGGGCGCTTAAGTGGTCTGGCGAGGCGTTTAGCGGCGCTAGCCGCGCCTCGAGAAGTATGCGGAACGGGAATCTGTGTCGCGGCTTTTCTTCGCCCCTTCGGGGCTTTGTTGGATCCCACTAGATACCCGCGGCTTGCGCCGTGGGCTGCATTCTTTCGCCGCTGCGCGGCTGGATTGAGCATTGCGTTCCACTTTTGCGTCCGAGTTGGCTGCGACACAGACTGCTCGGGGGCTCGTTCCCGTTGTTAGAACCGAACCCTGGAATTACGTCCTGGGGCCGACAGGTTCCGCTACTCCGCATCTGGGGTCCCGTCAGAAATCCAGTTGGTCGTGTCCGGATTTCAGCTGTAGGACAATTACCTAGGTCATCTTGGGTGGGGTGACGATTCGGGCGATGATGTGAAGAGCGTTCAGGCTGAGAAGCTTCGAGTAGAGGCTTCGATGGGAAGAACTCCGCATGAATATTGATGATCTGCTACGCATAGCGACAGAACGGCGAGCCAGCGACTTGCACTTGAAGGTTGGAAACTATCCGCACCTGCGGATTGACGGCGAACTGGCACCGTTGACCGATCAGCCCAGAATCAGCGCGGAAGACATGCTGAATATGGCTTTCAGCATGATGTCGGCGCGGCAGAAACAAAAGTTCAAAGAGACCACCGAAATCGATATGGCCTACGGCGTCGCTGGCCTGGGGCGATTCCGTGTGAACATCTTCCAGCAGCGCGGCAACGTGGGACTGGTGCTTCGTGTCATTCCGACCAAGATTCGTGCTCTAGATGAGTTGTTCTTGCCGAAGGTGGTCGAACAGATTTGCGATATGCCACGAGGACTGGTGCTGGTGACCGGCGTTACCGGTTCGGGTAAGTCAACCACGCTCGCCGCAATGGTCGACCGGGTAAACTCGTCACGCGCGGAACATATTGTGACGATTGAAGACCCGATCGAATTTCTGCATCGCGACAAGAAAGGTTACGTCAACCAGCGAGAGGTCGGCGTAGATACTCCGGGATTTGGATCCGCGCTTCGCGCTTCTCTGCGTCAGGATCCAGACGTCATTCTGGTCGGCGAAATGCGAGATCTGGAAACGATTCAGACGGCGCTGCATGCGGCCGAGACCGGCCACATGGTGTTCTCAACGCTGCACACGCTGGACGCCGTTGAAACCGTCAACCGTGTAATCTCGATTTTCCCGCCACCGGAACAGAAACAGATTCGTATGCAGTTGGCGGCGGTTCTGCGCGCTATTGTCAGCCAGCGCCTGGTACGGCGCTGCGATGCCGATGGTCGTGTGCCAGCGGTGGAGGTGATGATCAATACCGCGTTCATCCGCGAGTGCGTCCTGGTTCCGGAAAAGACGCGGTCGATTCGCGACGCCATTGCAGCCGGCACCTCGCAATACGGCATGCAGACGTTTGATCAGTCGCTGTGGGATCTGTTCCAGGCCGGGCTGGTGAACTACGAAACGGCTCTCGAAAACGCGTCGAACGCCGACGACTTCAAGCTGCGCATGCAGGGTATCGCTTCGACGGCGGATATTTCGCGGCAGTCGATGCAGACGGCGGGCTTTGGGGGAAGGTAGAAAGAGCAAGTTTCAAAGTTTCAAGGTTTCAGAGTTTCAATGATATAGGGCGTGCTTTGCGTACGCCCTTTCTCCTTCAGGTAAAGAGTTATTTTGGCTGGGCCGCGAATTCGGCGAAGGTCACAAGGTGCCCGGCAGGGTCTTGGATGCCGATTTCGGTTGAGCCGTAGAAGGTCTGGCGCTTCGGCATATAAACTTCTGCACCCTTGACGGCGTTGATGGCCTCCTCCAGGTTCTCGACTTCTACATAGAGGAACGTCGGGCCTTTGCGGACGGCCTGGGAAATTGTGGTGCCGACATCCTTGTCGGCGCTGGTGTAGCTCTGGTACATCAGTTCGATGTTTCCCTTCTGGAGCATGGCGAAGGCAAGCTTGTCGCCATCGGGAACTTCCGCCGTCGGCTTGAAGCCGAAGCGGTCCACCCAGAACTTGACGCACGGCTCGACATCTTGCACGAACAGGACCGGCGTAATCTTTTTTAGATTCATTTGGGATTCTCCTCTTTAATAGCCCCTGGCCTCGCTATCGCGAAACAGGCAAAATTGCTGCTTGCGATACTCATAAATTTGTTCTTGCCCAGGTCAGTAGTCTTAATTAGACTAGATGAGAATATTGAATTCTTGGAGATATGTCAAGGAGGAATCGTATGGAAGCACAGGCGAGACGTTTAGACGACCTGGTTTCGGTGGGTCCGGCAATGGTTCGCGATTTTGCGTTGTTGGGAATTCACAGTGTGGCCCAGTTGTCGCGACGGAACCCCGAAAGGATGTACGAGAAACTCTGCAAGGTCACTGGACAGACTCAGGACCTGTGTTGCCTGGATGTTTTTCGTGCGGCAGTGGCGCAGGCGCGGAATCCGCACCTCCCGGCGGAGAAGTGTGAATGGTGGTATTGGAGCCGGCTGCGAAAGGCGCAGGATGCCAGGAGCTAAGAAGCGTGAACTTACGACCCCGGACCTGGTGCTGCTCAGCCTGCTGGCTGAACGTCCGATGCATGGATATCAGGCGAACCTGGAACTGGAGCGGCGGCAGGTACGCGACTGGGCGGGGATCTCGCGTCCGCAGGTCTATTACTCGCTGGAGAAACTGGCGCGGTTGGGCTTGATCAAGACCGCCGACAGCGATGAGCCTGTCGCGGGACCGGAACGCAGCGTGTTTGGCACAAGCGCGGCGGGCCGGGCGGCACTAGGTGATGCGCTGGAGCGCGAGGAATGGACGGAACAACGAGAGAAGCCTCCGTTTCTTACTTGGATCGCTCTGTCGTGGCAGGCTCGTCCCGGAGTGTTTGAGCGGCAGATTGGAAGGCGGGAGAAATTTCTGACGCAGGAGTTGGAGCGCGAACAGGCTACCCTGCGGGCGGTGCAAGCGGAAGTTGGGCACCGTTTCCACGAGGCGGTTTGGATGTTGAGTCTGACGATCCAGCAGCTTCGGACGGAACTACGGTGGCTGCGGAAGATGGCGCGTGAGGTCCCACGCAGAAAAGCAGCGCGTCATGCGCAGTATGCGGGAGAGTGAGAGGCGCTATTGAGCGCATAACTCGCGCCTGCAGGTCGGTTGAGCTATCGTTTATGGGTATGGCTTTCTCGCGGCCCAGGAGAAAACAGTATTCTGAGGAAGAACTGTATGAATACGCCGTTGGAGCCCTGTCTCGGCGCATGCGGACCGTGGCCGAGTTGAAGCGGCTGATGCGCGCGCGGGTTGAAGAGCCGGAATCGGAGCATGCCGAGACGTTGGTGGAGCTGGTGATTCGACGGCTGAAGGATCAGGGTTATCTGAACGACTCGAACTATGCCGCGTATTACACGTCGATGCGGCGGGACAACCAGAAATTCGGGCGCGCGCGGGTGATCACCGAACTTAAGACGCGGGGTGTACACGGCTCAGTGATCGAGAAGGCCGTGGACGCTGCATATGACGGCGTGAGCGAGGAGAAGCAGGCTCGGGAGTACTTGCGGAAGAAAAGGATGGAGAAGCCGAAAGATCAGAAGGAAACGGCGCGGATCTTCCGGCAGTTGGTACGGGCTGGATTTCGGATGGGGACGATTTTCGCGATCCTGAAAAAATGGGACGTGGATGATGAGACGCTGACAGCATTGGAGGGAGAGGCTGAATAACAACCGCTGAGGACGCTGAGTACACTGAGGAAATGGTGAGCGCGACTGCGTGGCAGAGGATCCGGAGCTTAACTCTTTCTCACATTTGCTTCCCGGTTCGGCGAAGTAGCATACTCAAGTCACATTCCAACTATCCCGTAAGGCCGACAGGAGGATCCCATGAAAATGAAGTGGGCAGTATTGGTGACGTTCGCTCTGATAAGTGCATTCGCGGTTGGGCAGGATGCTAGCAGCGATGCAAAATCAGCTGGCAAAGACGTGAAGAACGCGACTAAGACCGCGACGAAAGACACCGAGAAAGGCGCGAAGACGGCCACCAAGGATACCGAGAAGGCTGCGAAGAAGACGGGGCACGCCACCAAAACGGCAGCGAAGGGTGCTGAGAAGGATACGAAAGTCGCAGCAAAGGATACGGAGAAGGGCGCGAAGACGGCTACGAAAGACACTGAGAAAGCTGCGACCAAGACTGGTAGCGCTGTGAAGAAGGGTGTTAAGGATGTCGGGCACGACGTCAAAAAAGGAACTGAGAAAACCGCCGACGCCGTGAAGTAGCACTAGAACTCACTTACCACAGAGGGCACAGGGGATCACAGGGGCCTCTGGCCCTCTCACTTCTTGCGGCACTCGGCCTACAAATCCCCACTTCTGGCAAAAGACGACAGAAATGGGGGGCCCATGGGTTTTGGCCGCAGTGTTCAATTTGAATTCGCATGACTCCACAAGGCGTCATCCCGAACGAAGCCGTTCTGCAGGCGTAGCGAGGGATCTCCCGCTAATCGGCTGCATCTCTAGGGAGATCCCTCGGCCCGCTGGTAAAAGCGCGGGCCCACGGGATGACGCCGCAGCAGACAAGAATTCAAATTGAACCACTTATCGTTTTGGCTCAGGACATGCGTCTGCGGTTGTGGCTCGTTTAGAATTGAGTCTCATGCTGACAGGGTCAGAAATTCGCAGAAAATTCCTGGACTTCTTTGTGCAAAAGGGACACAAGGAAGTGCATTCGTCATCGCTCGTCCCGGCTAACGATCCTACGCTGCTGTTCACCAATGCGGGGATGAATCAGTTCAAGGATGTGTTTCTCGGTCTCGAGAAGCGCGACTACTCGCGGGCGACGACTTCGCAGAAGTGTGTGCGCGCAGGCGGAAAGCACAATGATCTGGAAAATGTCGGCTTCACCAACCGGCATCACACATTTTTCGAGATGCTGGGAAATTTCTCTTTCGGAGATTATTTCAAGAAGGATGCGGTTGCCTATGCGTGGGAACTGATTACATCGCCCGCTTGGTATGGGATTCCGAAAGAGAAGTTATACGCGACCATCTTCAAGGGCGAGAACAGCGTCGAGCGAGACAGTGAGGCCTATGACCTGTGGCTCGGCCAGGGTGTGCCCAAGGATCGCATCTACGAGATGGGGATGAAGGACAACTTCTGGCAAATGGGCGATACGGGGCCGTGCGGGCCGTGCAGCGAGATTCATTTCGACATGGGCGCGATCGCTTCGGATCAGGGGCATACGGATTGCGAGTTCGGGTGCGATTGCGGGCGGTATGTGGAGATCTGGAATCTGGTGTTCATGCAGTTTGACCGGGATGCATCCGGGAAGCTGACGCCGCTGCCGAAGCCTTCGATCGACACCGGGATGGGGTTGGAACGGGTGACGGCGGTTTTGCAGGGAGTGATCTCGAATTATGAGACGGATTTGTTTACGCCGCTGATCAAGCGGGCGGCGGAGTTGACTGGAGCGTCTCTGAAGAAGGAGTTGGACAAAGAGGCGCATACCAAGTCAGCGGCTTCGCTGCGTGTTATTGCCGACCATTCGCGGGCGGCAACTTTCCTGATCTCCGACGGAGTGTTGCCTTCAAATGAAGGGCGCGGGTATGTGCTGCGCAAGATTATTCGTCGTGCGATCACGCATGGACGACTTCTAGGGCAAACGAAGCCCTTTCTGTATCAGATGGTGTTTTCGGTTCGCGATTTGATGAAGGATGCGTATCCGGAGCTCAATGAGACTGCGGATCGGGTTTCGAAAGCGGTGCATTCGGAGGAAACGCGGTTCGCCCACACGATGAGCTTCGGAATCGGGTATTTGCAGCAGGCAGTGACCCGTCCCGCAAGGGACGCGCATCTGGTTTTATTGAGTAAGTTGGATCGAGACTATCCCGATCGTAAGAGCGCACTGGGGGATGCTCTCAGGAGAGCCGAAAACTCAAAGGATCTCAACTTGCTTTTCGCTGAAGTCAAGAAGTTGTTTGGAGCAGACGTTGCGGCCAATTTTGCAAGCGACTGGCTGGCCGCGGAGGCCCTTCCTCGCCAATTATCCGGCAAGGAGGCGTTCGATATCTTCCAAACCTATGGCCTGCCGAAGGATTTCATTGAGGAATTTTGTCGTGACTCCGGTATTGAATTTGATGCCCATGGTTTTGAGGTCGCACTGAATGAGGAACGGACTCGCGCTCGTGCTTCCTGGAAGGGTGCCGCGAAGCAAACGGCAAACCCCGTGTATCGTCATTTGTGGGAAGACAACAATCCCAACGCTCCGTCCGACACGCGTCCCCTTGGACTTGCGTATGTCCCCGACGACGAGCGTCCAAGAAAGAACTCGGAGTTTGAGGGATATCGGCAGACTCGGTCGGAAAATTGCGAAGTTCTGGCGATCATTCACCACGGGCGGGGTGTAAACCAGCTTGAGGCTGGATACGAGGGCGAGATCATTCTCGATCACACGCCGTTTTATGCGGAGGCGGGTGGACAGGTGGGGGATCTCGGCTGGCTTTATTCGGATGACCACAATACGGTAATCGCCGAGGTGAAGGGTTGCTACTACCCCATTCAGGGAGTGCGGGCGCATCAGGTATTCGCTAAACAGGTGATTAGTGTCGGCGCAAAAGTCGACGCGGTGGTCAACACCGACGTCCGCGAGGCGACGATGCGGAATCATACTGCGACGCATCTTTTGCATGCTGGGTTGCGCGAGGTGCTCGGGAAACACGTGAAGCAGGCTGGATCGCTGGTGTCGCCGAATCATCTGCGGTTTGATTTTTCGCATTTCACCGCGGTTGAAGATGAGGAGTTGCAGGATATTGAAGACATCATTAATAAAGAGGTGCTGCGCAACCGGAAGGTGGAAACGATTGCCGATGTGCCGATCGATGTGGCGGTGAATGAGTATCACGCGATGGCGCTGTTTGGAGAGAAGTATGGCGACAAGGTGCGTGTGATCAAAATTGGCGACTTTTCGACCGAGCTATGCGGCGGCACGCATACGGGCGCGACCGGTGAGATCGGGCTGATCAAGATTCTGAAGGAAGGCAGCGTGTCTTCCGGAGTGCGGCGCGTCGAGGCGATTACCGGCGAGGGATCGCTTCGGCATTTCCGGAAAGATCATCAGCTTGATAACGTTGTGTCTGCGTTCGTGTCTCCCACCCTTGCGCAAAAAGCGCGCAAGGATGGGGCAACCGCCAGTGGTGATAGTGCACAAGGCGAAGAAAGCTCGTTGTCACCTGCTGAGGCGCTCAAGCTTGAACTCGAAAAGAAGGACTCCGAGATCAAGCGGTTGGTGCGGGAACTGGATCAGGTGCGGATGAAGTCGGCTTCGTCATCGACTGCCAACGTCGGCGAGAAGGTGAAGGAGATCAAGGGCGTCAAAGTACTGGCGCATCGCGTCGACAACCTGGAGCGAAATCAGTTGCGGACTTTGGTCGACCAACTGCGCGACAAGATTGGGTCGGGCGTTGTCGTGCTGGGCTCGGCGTCGAATGGGAATGTGGCGTTGATTGTCGGGGTTACGAAGGATCTGACTTCGCGGGTGCAGGCTGGCAAGGTCATCGGGAAGGTCGCAGAGAAAGTCGGCGGAAAGGGCGGAGGGCGTCCGGACCTGGCCGAGGCTGGCGGGAAGGATGCGTCGGCGCTGGATGCTGCGCTGGACGAGGCTTACGGCGTGGTTGAAGGACTGCTTGCATGATCTCTGACGATACGGCCAGCCTCAGTCGCTTGCCAGAGCGGCTGAGATTCATCGAGCACAAAGGACATGACATCCTTCTAATCGATTTGAGCCACTGCAGCACGAACGAAATGCTTCTGCTCTTGGAGCAGATCAAAGCGGCCGTTGAGCAGCATGAGCGGGGATCGTTGCTCATCTTGTCGGATTTCACCGGGACGCATATGGACAAGAAAGTCGCCACGCGCGCTAAGGAAGTGCTGGTGCTTGATCGGCCTTACGTGAAGAAGTCGGCGTGGGTTGGTACGGAACAGGTGCCTCACGTCTTTATTGAAAACTTCAAGAGTTTCTCTCAGCGGGAATTGCCTACCTTCAAAACGCGGGAAGAGGCATTGGAGTGGTTGGTGGAGGAGTAGCGGCTCGCAGTTGTTGGCTCCCCGTCTTCAAAACCAATCTCATGGGCAATTTGGACTGTCTTGCGTTTTAGCTTTTGATGTGATCCATCGCGATGTCATCCTGATGGCCTGCGCTTTTTGCAGGCCGGAGGACCTATGCAATCTCCGGCCGCATGAGTACTGCAAGCAGAGTTGCATAGGTCCTCCGGCGCCAAAAAACGGCGCCATCAGGATGACAAAGCGGAATGGTATGCAGTAATTCCTAAAGGGATCTAACTTCTCCACCTTAGCGTTACGGGACCCGACATCGGGTGCTTCATCGGTTGGCCGGTGCGCTTTGATTCCAGGTGTGCGGCTTTTAGTTGGAAATACCATTTGGCGGGGCGGTCGGCGTCGTCGATCAGCATCAGATGGGGATTGTGTTTTAGGCCTTCGGACTGCATTTCCATGGTGCGGCGGTCTTGCTCGACAAACTTTCCGAAGACATATTTCATTAAACCGGGAACGAACGGGACCCAGCGGAAGAGGTTCCAGGCTGCAACTACGTCAATGCGGCAGTGGGTGCGGGCAATCGGGGTCACTGTGGTCAGGCTGGAGAACCAGTACTTCCCTGCCCGGATCGTTTCGGTGCGAATGTTGGGGAGAACGAAATCGATTGTTGTGGAGATCGAATCGGCGTCGGCGTAGAGACGGAGAACCTTGTACGGCGCGGAGTTTGAGCTGGGCGTGTGCGCCGCCATGCGGAACCCGTTCGGGATTGGCTCGAAGTTCTTCTTCTTCTCGTGGATACTGTGCCGTGTCCGCCACCACCAGGCTTGGTGGACGAACGGTCCGTGAGCAGGGTCCATGAGGCCGATAATGCCGTGGTCGATGCTGACGGGCATTTCGGCTTGGAGGTAGGCGAGCTTGTACTTCTCGCTGAACTTTTCAATCGTGGGAGCGGGCTCGCAGGCTTCGGCCGGCTTTGAAAAACCAGCTCCCTGCGGACCGGGATCCGGGATATAGACCCAGATGAAATCATCCTGCTCTTCGCAGGGATAGCTCCCAGCGTAGATGCGGTCGACTTTCATCGTCTGGTCCGCTGTCAGCGACGGGATGAGTTGGCACTGGCCGTTGTGAACGTCGAATTGCCATCCGTGGTAGGGGCATTCGAGATTTTCGCCGTCGAACTTGCCGGAGTTGAGGGGCATGCCCCGGTGGGGACACGAGTCGCGGAGTGCGAAGGGGTGCCCTTGGCGGTCGCGGCCGATGACGAGAGGGATCTCCAGCAACGTGGCTTTGTGCAACTGATTGCGATGAACGCGGTCGGCTGGAAGCGCGCGATACCAGAAGCCGGTGAGCATCAGCGTGTCGGTGGCCTGGCGTTGCGGGAGATCGAGTTCGGGCATAGGAAGACGATTGTTGATTGATGATTTTCGATTGTTGATTGAAAGCCTATGCTAGCATCCGCAGGGGCGTTGGGAGTGGTCGTGGACCTCAGGGGCTAAAGCCCTCCGAATCCTTGGACCCTGGACGCGGCCCTGGAAGGGCCGCTCTTCCACGGTAATGGCCGGCATCCGGCGTATTCCTCGGCGTCGGGGGCGGCTCCATGCATCAGGAGTATTCCTCTGCTCGGGAGCATTCCCAGCATTAGGAATGCGCCTCAGCGTGGGGCATTCCCGGCATTAGGAGTGTTCCCCGGCACAGGAGTATGGCAGGGGCATCCCGCCGGCATCAGGGGTACGCTCCATTATCAGGGCACCCCAACGTATCAACGGTACTCCCCAGCATTCAGTGCAATTCCCGCATCAGCGTGCTCCTCAGCATTAAGCGGAGCGGGGGGGCGGCAAAATCAGAATAAATATTCTGGCATCTAGGCCAACACATGGAATTCATTGGACGATTTCGGCGGTTGACACGGGTACAACGAAATACTTTTATTGCCTGCTTCCTGGGGTGGTCGCTCGATGCGTTCGACTTCTTCATTCTTGTGTTCTGCCTCAGCGCACTGGCCGGGGAGTTTCACGCGAAGGTGTCGGAAGTGTCGGAGGGAATTTTTTGGACACTGGCCATGCGTCCGGTGGGTGCATTTTTGTTTGGGATCATGGCCGATAGGATCGGGCGTCGTCCGACATTGATGTTCGACATTATGGCTTTTTCGGTGTTCGAGTTAGCATCGGCATTTGCGCCGACATTGAAGATTTTTCTGATTACGCGCGCTTTGTTTGGCATCGCCATGGGAGGAGAGTGGGGCGTAGGAGCGGCGCTGACATTTGAAACTCTGCCTACCGAGGGCCGGGGATTTTTCTCTGGTGTGTTACAGGAAGGATATGTTGTCGGATATCTGCTGGCGGCGGTGATCTTTGGCACCTTATTTCCTCTTATTGGATGGCGTGGCATGTTCGTGATCGGAGCACTGCCGGCCTTCTTAGTCATATATATCCGGAGGAAGGTTGACGAATCCCCTGCTTGGCTGCAGGGAAAGGTGGAGAACGGAGCGAAAGGACGAATGAGCAGGGAGATTGCTGCGAACGCCGGGATCTTCGCCTTTATTGTCGTGCTGATGTTCGCGTTCAACTCTTTCAGTCATGGTACGCAGGACTTGTATCCGACATTTTTACAAAAGAACCTGCAATTCACACCGAAGACAGTGAGCCTAATTGCGATTGTGTACAACGTGGGAGCCCTGCTGGGCGGAGTTTTGTTCGGGTCTCTGTCGGAGAGAATCGGGCGGCGACGCGCAATTCTGATTGCGGCCGTGCTGTCGATTCCGATCATTCCGCTGTGGGCGTTTTCGAAGACTGTTCCGCTGCTTGCGCTTGGGGGATTCCTGATGCAGTTCATGGTGCAAGGAGCCTGGGGAGTGATCCCGGCGCATCTGAATGAACTATCTCCTGCGACAGTGAGAGGTACATTGCCAGGGTTTGCATACCAACTGGGCAACTTTATTGCCTCGCGCAATGCGGTCATCCAGGCGAGAGTGACCGAGCGTCGCTTCGGCGGAAACTTTGCGCCCATGCTGGCGTGGACGGTGCTGATTGTGGCGAGCCTGGTCGCGATTGTGACGATGAGTGGACGCGAGCGACGTGGTGCGGACCTGTCAAAAATGACTTAGTTCTCAAGATGGGAATACGAGAAGAATCGATATTCTAGGGTGTGCCAGAATTGGCACACCTGGAGAATGGCACAAAGGAAGCATTGTCACGGGAACGTTGCCTATGGTACGGTAGTCGAAACGCTCACGCCTTCGTTGATTTACTCTGCGGGTCCCAGCATTAGCTTGCGCGAACGCGTGTACCCGAGGAAGCGCCACGATGAAGGACATACTTATGACTCCTGTGCCAACCGGAGAATCTGCTGATAGGGAAAACTTCGCGAACCGAAAGCTGATTCGCCCTACGCTACCGCGCGTCGAGAATCACGGCAATCACAATGGTGTGCCGGTGCCGGTACAGGAACGTCGGGATCGCCCGGAGCGCCATGACCGGGCCGAGCGTGCGGAGCGCGGAGAGCGTTCGATGGGAGCCGGCGGCAAGAAACCGTCACCCCCGGAACAGACGAACGCCGAGAATTTCTATTATCAGAAACAGATGCAATCGCGTACGCCGATGGTGATTGTGCTGCGCGACGGCGAAGAAGTTCACGGCATGATTGAGTGGTACGACCGGAATTGCATCAAGGTGAACCGTGAAAATGGCGAACCGAATTTGATGATTTATAAACCGGCTATCAAGTATATGTTTAAAGAGGGAGAGAATCAGAGGTAGGAAGTTTCGAGTTTCAGGTTTCGAGTTTCAAGTTTCGAGTTTCAAAGTCTCAAGAGTTTCAATACCTCAGCCTTTCTGACAGGTTTCGCATTTACTGCTCCAAAAGATCCCACTGTTGTTTTAGCCCTCACTTACATGTCTTCTCTGGCGTAGACTAAGCGGCGGATATACCTTGGATTTCATCTGAGGGCAGCGGGACTATGTCATCTCTTTCATTGTTTTCGCGCAGAAAGTTCTTGGAATCGGCTGCGGTGGCTGCGATAGCCGGCGCTGTATCGAAGTCATCGCGATCCTTCGCGTCGTCTGTGGATATTCGAGCCTCGAGGGTACTGGGCGAGTTCGGCTATGGAGATGTATCGATCGACAGTCCGATCCACGAGGAACAATTTCGTCAGACTCACGCCGTGCTGATGGGTCTGGACGATGACGCGCTGATGAAACCGTTCCGCGCGATGGCCGGACAGTCGGCGCCTGGGGTGGATTTGGGCGGATGGTACCGCTACGATCCGGATTACGACTGGCACACGTTTGATGCCGGGTTCGCGCCGTCCGCCACATTTGGGCAGTGGGTATCGGCGTTGGCGCGGGCGTACGCCATCACAGGATCGCAGGCGGCCAAAGAAAAAGTGCTGCGGCTGAACCGTCTCTATGCGCAAACCATCTCCGGTGATTTCTATGAGAAGAATCGCTTCCCTGCCTATTGCTACGATAAGCTGGTCTGCGGACTGATCGATTCGTACAAGTACGCGGGCGATCCTTTGGCTTGGGAGATTCTGGCAAAAACCACCGACACCGCGATGCCGCACTTGCCCGGGCATGCCGTAGAACATGGGACGAGTTGGCGTCCGGGAAAGGACGTGTCGTGGACGTGGGATGAGTCGTACACCATGCCAGAGAATCTGTTCCTGGCTAATCAGCGCGGGGCGGGAGATCGGTATCGCGAGATTGGTGTGCAGTATCTGAATGAGCCGTTTTATGAACGACTGGCTCGGGGCGAGAACGATCTCAAAGGACGGCATGCGTATAGCCACGTGAATTGCTTGTGTTCGGCCATGCAGGCGTATCTGACTCTTGGGAACGAGAACTACTTGCAGGCTGCGAAGAATGGGTTTGACATGGTGCTGGCGCAGAGTTTTGCTACGGGCGGATGGGGTCCGGATGAACTGCTGCGCGCGACGGGCAGCGCTGATGTATATGACAGCCTGACGAACATGCATCACAGCTTTGAGACCCCCTGCGGATCGTATGCGCATTTCAAGCTGACAAGGTATTTGCTGCGGGTGACTCGCGATCCGCGATATGGCGACAGCATGGAGCGTGTAATGTACAACACGATTCTCGGGGCGCTGCCGCTTGAGGCCGACGGGCAGAGCTTCTACTACTCCGATTACACCTTCAAGGGAAAGAAGGAATATTCCGAGCATCGCTGGCCCTGCTGTTCGGGGACAATGCCGCAGGTCGTGGCGGATTATCGGATCAATACTTATCTGCGGGATGGGCGGGATGTGTTTGTGAATCTGTACATTCCGTCGACGGTGCGGTGGACGCTGGACGGGGCGCAGATTTCACTCGCGCAGAAGGGCGACTACCCGTATGGGCCGCACGTGACATTTGAGGTGAATGCACCCAAGAAGGTGTCGTTTGCGGTGAATCTGAGGATTCCGACTTGGGCCGAGGGTGCGTCCGTGTCGGTGAACGGGAAGCGCAAACCGGCAGTTGCGGGGGCATTCGCGCGCGTTGAGCGCGAGTGGAAATCAGGGGATCGCATTGAGTTGGAGTTGCCAACAAAAACGCGGCTGGAGCCGCTTGATTCGACGCACGCGGATATAGTGGCGCTTCTGTCAGGGCCGTTGGTGTTGTTTGCGATTGGAGATTCACAGGTGCCGGTAACGCGAACACAGTTATTGGCCGCGAAGGCGATGAGGTCGCAGAGTTGGCAGGTGGAGACAACAGGTGGGGTGCTGAACCTGTTGCCTTGGACGGCAATTGAAGATCAGCCGTATACAACGTATTTGCGAGTGACATAAGTGAGGGGCACCAAGCAAGGCAGTGAGAGGTGTCGCAAAAGTGTTTTGACCCTCTCTTCTGGCTCACTTGTGTCGACGTCTTGACATTGTTAGAGTACGCTCGTACTCTTAAGTGATGCGCTACTCATCTAAGCATAAAGCGGAGAACCACGAAAAGATTCTTTCGATGGCGGCTCGCTCGTTCCGGGAGCACGGCGGAGATAGCAGTGGTATCGGAACGGTTATGAAGAAGGCGGGCCTAACAAAAGGGGGCTTCTATCGCCATTTTGGAAGCAAGGATGATCTGTTCGTGGGGGCGGTCGCGCGGGCATTCGACGAGATGGGAAAGGGCATGTTAGAGGTTGCAAAGTCAGCACCTGAAGGGCAAGCTTTGCGGGCCATCATCGAACGCTATCTGAGCACAGGGCACGCGAATTCGCCGGGAATGGGTTGTGCGTTCGCCGCCCTCGGCCCAGAGCTCGCCCGAAAGCCATTGTCCGTGCGAAAGCAGGTTGAGGCGTCGCGGGAAGCATACCGTGAGCGCTTGTTGACATTTATTCCTGGGCAGACGCGAGAAGAAAAACTGACGAAGTTTGAGTTGCTGTTTCCCAGTATGGCTGGGGTTCTGACAGCAGCCCGACTGAAGTTGTCTCCCCAAAGGCGTGAGCGGATGCTTTCAGAGGCGAGGAAGTTCTTTATAAAAAACTTCACCGAAAGGTGACGCTTTTCTTTTTTTTGCGTCCAATAGAGTACGATCGTACTCTTTAAGAGAATAGACGATGTATCGCATTGCCAACTGAAGGAAGCAATCAACGACCAACTCAAGAACCTAACCAGACTGAGAGGATAACTCGATGAAACCTATGATCCCTTTTCTTATGGCAGCGATTCCCGCGGCGTCGTTCGCGCAATCGCAGTCGGGAGGCGCCTCCGGCGTGCCCAGCGTAGCTATACCGAAAACCACTGCGGTGCTGGTCCTTCTGACTCCCAGGAAAGGCGTGACCCCTGCACAAATCATGGATGTCATCCCGGTGGAGGTTCGGGAAACGGTAAAGCTCTACCTCGGCGGGAAAATTCGGGAGTGGTATTCGCGCGGCGACGGCAAGGGAGCCATTTTCCTGGTTGACGCTAAGAGCGAGGACGAAGCACGAGCCATCATGGAAACGTTGCCGCTCGCAAAGGAGCACTTGATGGATCACGAGTACATTCCCGTCGGCCCCTTGATGCCGCTGAGGGCATTGGTTGGCCCGCAAGGGCAGAACGAGTAAGCAGAACGATTAATCGGAATCATCATGATTTGGCCATTGGCATCTGCCGATGGCCAAGGAGGTTGGTATGTCGGCAAGCGAGATTTTCAATATTGACATGGCGCTGGGATATTTCGCGTGGGCGCTTTGCATGGCCACTTACGTCTGGCCGCGACTCAGGGCGATGGATCGGGTGGAGGCGCACCGGGCGATCGCCACGTTCAACAGTTTCCGCTTCTTCGGGTTGGCCCTCTTGCTGCCCGGGTTTGTCGGGCCGAACCTGCCGCAGGGGTTCTCCAGGCCGGTTGCTTACGGCGATCTCGCCACCGCGCTGCTCGCCATCCTCGTGCTGTTGACCGTGCGCCTGCGCGTTGTCTTCTGGCCGCTGGTCTGGCTTTTCAATCTAGTCGGCCTCGCCGACCTTATAAGCGCCACGGCGCGGGCGGTCAGTGTGAATCTACCGTCAGTTGCCGGACAGCTTGGAGCCGATTACGCGATCCCCATGCTTTATGTACCAGCGCTTTTCTGGACACACCTGATGGCGTTCTGGCTGTTGCTGCGACCTGAGCATGCCCCAGCGCGGGTGGCGCAGTCGCGGCCCGATACAGCAGGGCCAGCGGACAGCCGAGGGCAGATGTCTCCACGTGGTTCATTTACAGCTTAGGGACGATTCCCTTCTTGGCGACGGAGCTTTGGCGAAGCCTTCTTCAGGCAATCGCACGCACATGTCGTCAGAACTTCATGGCGGTAGCCTGCCACGAATATCCTCCAGGTTCTCAACCACCTCGTGTAGTTCGCGGGTCCCTGGTATCAGCGCACTTGGACTGATTAAGTGTAGCTATCGGGTTTCCGCAGGACTGCAAGATTTCTCGATGAAAACCATCAGTTCTGACAGTGGGTCCCTGCCGGCGTCCATCAATACGATAACGCTTCGTGTCTCAGAAGATAGGCTTTGGCGTATGCGGCTGCTTCTATCCTCACAGCAGTTTTTTTGGAGCAGAAAAGCTAAAAGAGACAGAAGAACCACAATCGCCTGAGAAGTAACGATTTCTACGTATCTCTGCTGCATGTGTGCCACCGCAATTCTCGATCGCGAGATTCTCTGCTCGTCCGTGAATTTCACTAGTGACCAATTCTTGGTGAGATACAGATTCAAGCCCGAGATATTCAATGCGACAGGCAGGGGGAACGAAAATGGCATCTGAATTACGAGTCACGAACCACGATGCAGGTCGGCTGCGCGTCAGCGTCATCGCGGCGTGCACGCTCGTTTTCTCTCTGTCCGCATTCGCTGCGGAGACGATTAAAGGGCAAGTCTTGGGCGCCGGAGCTCCGATTGCAAAGTCGACCGTAACCTTGTGGGCTGAGGGTGCAGATGCGCCTAAGCAACTCGACCAGACAAAGACTGGCGCTGACGGGCGCTTTGAACTTCACAACAAGCGAAAAGCAGGCGATACCATTCTTTATCTCGTCGCAGTAGGCGGCGAGCCAACCGTTAACAAGGCTGGAGACAATCCCGCCATAGCCCTTCTAACGGTGCTAGGCAGCACCGCCCCAGCGAATGTAGTTATCAACGAGTTTACGACTGTCGCATCGGTTTGGACCCACGCGCAATTTCTCGATGGCCAATCGATTAAAGGCAACGTGCTCGGTTTACGAATTGCCGCTGGTAATGTTCCGAACTTTGTGGATCTCCAAACCGGCGGATATGCCGGCGTTGTTCTAGACCCAAACAACAGCACGCAAACGCCCACGATGGCGAACTTCGCAACCTTGGCTAGCCTGATGGCTGGTTGCATAACACGGGTGAAGGCCGATGCATGCAGTAGTCTTTTTGCGGCGGCAACACCTCCGGACGACAAGAGCCCGACCGACACGCTGGGCGCGGCTCAAGCAGTAGCACGCAACTCCGCATACAAGCCCGAAAGACTGTTCGCATTACTTGACAGTTTTTATCCTGTGCCGCATGGCAAGACGCTCCGTGCAACGCCATTCTTGCCCTATCTCAGCTATGCACCGAGTGCATGGGTCATGCCTCTGAAGTTTTCGGGCGGAGGTCTTAGCGCACCTGGCAAGCTCATGTTTGACAGCGAGGGCAATGTTTGGACGGGCGCCAATTTCATCGTCGGGTCGCAGGCGGGGGACGCTCTGTGGGACGGCAACATGGCTGAGTTCGCGCCGAATGGTCGTGCGCTATCTCCAGCTCCAACCGGTTTTGCTGGGGGCGGTCTCGAAGGTCCCGGTTTCGGCACGGCGATCGATGCACACGACAACGTGTGGATTACCAGCACGGTCGGCCATACAATTTCCCTGTTTGATAAAAGCGGCAAGCCTGTGTCACCGCCGGAGGGTTACAACTTCGGTGATAGCCTCGGCAAGGTTCAGGGGATCATCGTCGCTCCCAATGGCGATGTGTGGGCGTTGGACTTCGGCAAGGATGATGTGATCTACATGCCAAAAGGAGACCCGGGCAAGGGCAAGATTCTTTGCCAGGCACCTGCAGGCAAACCGAACAAGGATGGCCCCTGCAAACTTAGAGCGCCATTCCACTTGGCGATTGACCAGCAAGATCGTATTTGGATCACTAATGCGATTGGTGACACCGTTACACGCTTCCCCGCGAGTGATCCCAGCAAAGTCGAGGTGTTTCCGACAGGGGGACACAGTGGCAAGGGGATGGCAATCGACAGCCAGGGAAATGCCTGGATCGCAAACACATTGGGCGATGGTCTGAATCTGACGACCAAATTTAAACTGCTCTGGCTGAAGCTCGACGAGAGGATGAATGAGGCTGACCCGGTGCTCTACGGTTATTTGAACGATAACCGCGGATTGGGCAGCATATCGATGTTGCAAGCTGACGGCAGTCCGGCCCCGGGTTCGCCTTTTCACGGCGGAGGAGCTTGGGGCTCGTGGGCAGTGGCCATCGATGGGAACGATCAAGTCTGGAGCTCCAACTTCGGCGGTGAGGGTTCTATCACGCACTTGTGTGGAGTCCGTAACGAAACCTGCCCGCCCGGCATGAAGACCGGAGATCCCATCTCGCCGCCCGGAGGATATGTGGGTGGTGGCATGGAGCCGCTGACGGATATCGCCATCGATCCGGCCGGGGACGTTTGGGTGGCGGACAATTGGCAACGACCGGCGAGTTGCTTTACGAAACCGCGGCCTGACGAGGCGCGGTCGACGCTCTGTGGCGGCAACGGCCTAACGGTTTTTTACGGCATGGCCAAACCGGTGCACGTCCCACAGATTGGCCCGGTTCAACAACCCTAGGTGTAGCTGCGGCGCGATACGACTGGCCGCTGGACAGCCGTAGCGGCCGTCCCCACCTGATTCGCTTTACAGCTTTGGCAGGACGATTCCCTTTTGGGCTTGGTACTTACCTTTTCTGTCGGCGTAGCTGGTTTCGCAGACTTCGTCGGACTCGAAGAAGATGATCTGGCAGAGGCCTTCGTTAGCATAGATGCGCGCCGGAAGCGGCGTGGTATTCGAGATCTCGAGCGTGACGAATCCTTCCCACTCGGGCTCGAACGGGGTCACGTTAACGATGATGCCGCAGCGGGCATATGTGCTCTTTCCCACGCAGATTGTCAGGACGCTGCGCGGGATCTTGAAGTATTCAACCGAGCGCGCAAGAGCGAAGGAGTTTGGTGGCACGATGCAGATGTCGGTTTGTATCGTGACGAAGGATTTCTCGTCGAACTTCTTGGGATCGACTAACGCATTGTTGACGTTGGTAAAAATCTTGAACTCGTCAGCTACGCGCAGGTCGTAGCCGTAAGACGACAGGCCGTAGGAGATCACGCCCTCGCGAACCTGCTTTTCGGAGAACGGATTGATCATGTCGCGTTCCAGTGACATCTTGCGGATCCAGCGGTCGCTCTTCAGCATGAAACTCCTAGCATTGGGTGATTGAGTGATTTTGTGATTGAGAGATTGAAGTGCGGATCAGGGAACGACGCTGTCCAAGAAAATCGCTCAATCGCCCGATGGCACAATCACTCAATCTGTTGGCTGGTGCATGCCAGTTTACGGGATTGGTGCTTGGGTTGACAATCTTACTTATCTTCCTTAGCATCAATGACTTGAAAGACCACTTTGACCCTGCAGACCGGAGCCCCGCGTGATTAAGCTCGATATCATCAACGAAGTAGTGGCGAAGACAGGCATCACCAAGACCAAGGCCGAACTGGCCGTGGAAACCGTTTTCGAGAGCATGAAGAAGGCGCTGGCCGCCGGGAACCGCATTGAGTTACGGGGATTTGGAGTGTTCAACGTACGTCCGCGCAAGACGGGCATTGGGCGTAATCCGCGCACAGGAGCTGAGGTTTCCATTCCGCCAGGAAGAGCTGTGCGCTTCAAGCCGGGCAAAGAACTGCAGTCGATCGACTAAGACTCACGATCTGCTTCTGTCTTTTGTTGCGCTGCGGATTTGAGCGGCGCCCGGGTATCCCTGACTCGTAGTAGCATCAAAGGATAGCCCGTTTTTGTGCGGGACCGAAGAATCACATGTCGGAACCGAGTTCCCCGATTTCCAGTTCAACGCTTCAGTACTATCACCCGCTGCCGTTGCCGCAAGGAGCGCCGCCGCGTCCGCGATATTGGATTTATGCTTTGCTGCTCATCGCAACCTGCTTTACCACACTCATAGTCGGGGCACGCCTGGAGTTCAATTTCCTGCATGATCTTCCGCCGTTTACAGGTGGAGACGACTTCCTTCCATTCTTCCCGATTCGATGGGTGCTTGCTCACCCGTCGCGGCTTCTCTTGGGAATCCCCTTCTCGGCGTCGCTGCTGGCAATTCTGTTGTCGCATGAGATGGGCCACTATCTGCTCTGCCGGTATTACGGAGTGCGGGCAACGCTGCCGTTCTTTATTCCTGCACCAACATTGATTGGGACCTTGGGCGCGGTGATCCGGATCCGAGGACAGATTCGCTCGAGGGCCGCGTTATTTGATATCGGGATTGCGGGTCCGATTGCCGGGTTTGTGGTGGCGATTCTTACGCTCGGGGTTGCCATGACACTCTCGAAACCCGTTGCGGCGGGCATGGGAGCCTCGGAGTTGAGCCTGGGATTTCCGGCGATTTTCTTTCTGATGCACGATGCCTTGCGCGGACTCGCTCCCGGACATGCTGTGGCGGCAGTGCCACTTGCGCGAGTGTATCTGCACCCAACGGCCATCGCAGCGTGGGTCGGGATGTTTGCCACCGCGCTGAATCTGCTGCCCAGCAGTCAATTGGATGGCGGTCACATCGTGTTTGCGCTGGCTCCGCGGGCGCATCGCGTGATTTCGTGGTTGACCGTGATCGCGCTGGTCTACCTAGGCCGCCTGCACATGAGTTGGAGAGTCTGGGCGGGGCTGATCATCGTGATGAATGTGGTGACGTATCGGCAGCAGCAGGCTCCGGATTATCCGGAACTTCCTGCGAATCGGTGGGCATGGGCGGTGCTAGCGGCGGTCATGCTGGCCGTGACGTTCACGGTTTCGCCATTTCAGATCAACTGGTGACTGCGGACGGTGCAACTACTTAACGCCGCCGAGAGCGTCTCGGTTGAGCGTGGGGATCTTCTGCTTTCGTGTCGAGCAATCAATCAAAATTGCGAGGCGCTTTACTCGCGTTTCCTCTTTCTTCGCGCTGATTACCCAATAGGTAGACGTCCTCTGATACCAGGGTGGCTGGGATTGGAAGAATGTCCAGGCTTCGGGGTTAGTGCGGAATTGCCTATCGAACTCAGAAGGCAGTTTCGCAGTTTTTCGCTGTTCGTATGCGTAGATTGCCGATCGATTCCCGTCGCGCTTCTCGAAGGCCGCAAGGCCGGCAGCGTGCATCAGTCTCTGCTTTGAGAGTTCTTTTGCGCGCTTGATGTTGATAGCGCTCCAGATGCTGCGCGGCTTGCGGGGAGTGAAGCGGATCTTGTAACTGGTGGCGTCGATGGATTTGCGGACGCCGTCGATCCAGCCGAAGCAGAGAGCGCCGTCGACAGATTCGGGCCAGGTGATGCTCGGGCGTCCGGAATCGCGCTTGTAGAATCCGACCCAAAATTCTTCGGTATTGGCGTGGTGCTTCTCAAGCCAGGCACGCCAGTCCGCGAGGGTGGGAAAGAACTGCGGCTTGGGCTCTCTTGAGGGCTTGGTTGATGTCTTTGGCATTCCGAGAGATTATTCCGCGATTGCGTTTTTACATCAACCAGAGAGCATCGACGTCGACGATTACCTGGGTCCGTGGAATCTTCTGCTGGCTCGCGTGCGAGAGCATGGCACGCAAAGTTGTATTTAGTTTCTCGCGGCTCGGGGACTTCAGGACGAAGTGGTAGCGGTAGTCTCGCTTCAGGCGCATGATGGGTGCGGCGGCGGGACCGAGCACACGGACCCCTTCATGTCGAGTGTTGTCGAACCACTTTCCCAGAGTGCCTGACCATTTCAACGCGTCGTCGAGATTGTCGCTGCGGACCAGAACGTTCGCTAATGCGGAATAAGGCGGGTAGTGCATCCAACTGCGAAAGCGGAGCTCTTTTTCGTAGAAGCCGATGAAGTCGTGGCGAGCAGCGTATTGGACGGCGTAGTGGTCCTGGAAGTACGTTTGCAGAATAACTTTGCCCGGGGATTGGCCGCGTCCGGCGCGCCCGGCAACCTGAGTCAGGAGCTGGAAAGTCCGTTCCGCGGCGCGGAAGTCAGGCATACCTAGAGCGGCGTCGGCCCCGACTACGCCTACTAACGTGACGCCGTGGATGTCGTGGCCCTTGGCAATCATCTGCGTGCCGACGATCATATCGAGTTCGCCCTCATTCAGGGCGTTGAGCGTGCGCTCAAAATCTTCGTGGCCGCGAACGGTGTCGCGGTCGAGGCGGGCAATGCGCGCTTGGGGAAACATTCCATGAAGAAGTTCTTCGAGCTTCTCTGATCCGGTGCCGAGGAAGTAGACGTACTCGCTGCCACAGTGCACGCAGACTTTGGGCACGGGCGCAACGTATCCACAGTAATGGCAGACCATTTTGTGTTCGCGCTTGTGGTGAGTAAGGGAGATCGCGCAATTCTTGCATTCCAGTTTCTTGCCGCACGTACGGCATAGAACGACGGGCGAGTATCCGCGCCGGTTGAGCAGGACCATGACCTGTTCTTTGCGCTCGAGACGCTGCTGAATCTCTGCGGCCAGTTTGCGTGAGATGACTTGGTCACGCCCGGTCTCCTGAAATTCCAGTCGCATGTCGATGATTTCGACTTCGGGAAGAGGGCGTTGCTCAACACGATCGGGGAGTTCAATCAGGGCGTACTTGTTCTTCTTCGCGTTGAAGTAGGACTCGAGCGAAGGGGTGGCCGAGCCGAGAACGACGGCGGCGTTGGACATCTTGGCGCGCATTACGGCGACGTCGCGCGCGTGGTAGCGAGGGGTTTCTTCCTGCTTGTAAGAACCGTCGTGCTCTTCGTCAACGATGATGAGTGCAAGATCGGACACAGGCGCAAAAACGGCAGAGCGCGTACCGACCACCATGCGAGCTTCGCCACGCTTGATGCGGTGCCATTGCTCGGCACGCTCCTTATCGGAGAGCGCGGAGTGGAGGATGGCGACTTCGTCTCCGAAAATTTGGTGCAGGTCGGCAGCGACCGCGGGAGTTAAGCCGATTTCGGGGACGAGGAGGATGGCGGAGCGTCCGGCTTCGAGGACTGAGCGCATCCCAGCGAGGTAAACGGCCGTCTTGCCGGAGCCGGTCACGCCGTGAAGCAATACTCCCGAAAATTTGCGCTGCTCCACTGTTTCACGAAGGCAGGTGAGGGCGGACTTTTGCGCGGGGGTGAAATCGAACTCGAAAGGTTGAGGACGGGGCCTGGTTCTCGATATGGTGAAGTCTGCGGGCTCGTCGATGAGTTGGATCAGGCCTCGACGAACCAGGGCGTTCAGAGTTGTGCGTGGGACTTCGAGCGAGTTCAGGGATTCTACCGGGATCTTGCCTCCGGCGGCAGCGAGAGTGTCAACGATCGTTCTCTGATTGGAGTTCAATTTGCCATCCGCGGAGGCGAGTACGGCGACCTTGATGGTGCGCTTGGCCTGCTGCTGCGCGGAGAGATCCTGGCGGGTAATCCACTTCTTGCGGATCATGCCGTCCAGGATTTTTCGTGAGGCTCCAGTTGCAGAGCGGAGTGTTTGCTCCCGGGCGAACTGTGGGCCCTCAGCGGCTAAAACCACCTCTTTTGCTGGGTTTGGTGGCACGGCTAAAGCCGTGCCCTTCCCGTTCGTGGTGTCGTTAATATTCAGGACTGCGGCGGCAGCTAGATAGTCGAGGACGCGGAACTCTGTTGCTTGCTCTTCGGGCGTTCGTTGAGAACGTGCGGATGAGCCGGACATTCCTGCCAGATGCAGGGCCATTTGGCCCTGCTCGGTGATGCGGTATCCGACGACGCGCTTGAACTCGGCAGTCAGCGGGAGCATCGTGCGGAAGACTTCACCGATGGGCGCGAGGTAGTAGTCGGCGATCCAGCGGCCGAGGCGGAGCAGGTGATCATCCAGGACCGGCGCTGGGTCGACGACGCTGAGGACATTTTTGGCGGTGACACTCGGCTTGCGGTCGTGAAGATCGACTACGATGCCCATCATGCGCTGCTGGCGGAAGGGGACGAGAACTCGGCCACCGACCGCCGGCGCCATGTCGACCGGGACGCGGTAGGTGAATGCCATGTCTAGCGGCACAGGAAGGGCGACGTCGCAGAAGTCGGGCATTGGATGGAAGGATAAACTAATGCGCGATGTGGACGGGTGATGGGTGCGGGTAGGGATCCTTCGACTGCGTCGCCGTTCGCTTCGCTCGCGTCGACTCTGCTCAGGATGACAGAGTGACACGCGGGCTTTGCCCGTGGGACGGAACCTTCGACTTCGCTCAGGGCAAGCTGCGTCCGTCCCTACAGATTTTCTTTTGGCGGTGGCTTGAGGCCCAGGTACTTCATCACCATCTGCAGGTCTTTCCAGGCTTCGCCTTTCTGGCGCGGATCACGAAGGAGGAAGGCTGGGTGATAGGTGACGGCGAGTTTCGCTCCTTGCCAGTTTGGGTCGCTGCTGCGCGCGCCCGAAGGCATGAAATCGTAGAAGCGTCCACGGAGTTCCGACATGGGTGCGTTGATCGCCAGAAGGTTTTTGGCTGCGACGGCGCCTAGAGCGACAATGACCTTCGGCTTGATGACAGCGATTTGGCGCATCAGGAATGGCGAACAGGTGTCGCATTCGTCGCGCTCGGGTGTGCGATTTCCCGGCGGGCGGCACTTCACTACGTTCGCGATATAGACTTCTTCGCGACGTAACCCCATCGCTTTGATCATGTTGTTGAGTAGCTGGCCGGCGCGGCCCACGAAGGGCTCGCCTTGAATGTCTTCGTCAGCGCCTGGGCCTTCACCGACGAACATGAGATCCGCTTGCGGATTTCCTACGCCGAAGACGATCTGCTTGCGTCCTTGCTTGTGCAGTTTGCAGCGCGTGCAGTCGCCGAGGTCTTCGCGGATCAGCCTGAGAGCAGCGATGGGATCGGTAACGCTGTGCTCGGGTTTCGAGTTCAGGACTTCGAAAATATTTTCGTCGACAGGCTTGGTTACGACAGCGGATTTCCTTGGGGACATTTCCTCTCGCAGTTCCGGCTGGGAACTTGATTCAATTTGTGGCGCGGCTTCGATTGCTGCGGACTCTGTTTGCGCTACGTTCTGCGGGCGGCGATAGAAATCGTAGATGCCGAGTTCGTTGTAGTAACGGACTCGGTCGGCCAAGGCGCGGCGCTGGTCGGGATTCAGGGTCGTCGACACTGTTGGGTGAGGCGATTATACGTTGGAGTCGTGAAGTGGAAAATCCCCATGTGGATAGTTTTCGGGAGAGGGTAGGGATCCTTCGACTGCGCGCGTCATCGCTTCGCTCATGACGTGCTCCGCTCAGGATGACATCGCGAGGGATTCAGGCTCTTCGGAGACTTAGGCTTTGAGTGGAGATTTGCGGGATTGTTGGAGCTTTACTATCTGGTCCAGTACCCGCTGCGCAACTTCCCACTTTGTGGTCTCAGGTACTTCTACGACTTCGTGATGAGTGATGATCGTGACGGCGTTGCGATCGGAGTCGAAGCCGACGCCGTCGCGGGAGACGTCATTCACGACGATGGCATCCAGGTTCTTCGAAACAAGCTTCTGGCGGGCGTTCTCAAGGGCGTTCTCCGTCTCAGCAGCGAAGCCGACTACGATCTGTGATGCTTTCTTCTGCGATAGCTCCTTCAGGATATCTGGAGTAGCTTCGAGCTCGAGAGTCATTGGGCCTTTGCGCTTGAGCTTCTGTCCTGCGGCGGATTTCGGCCGGTAGTCCGATACCGCTGCGGTCTTAATCACAATGCTGGCTTGTGGCAGCAGATTCATGACCGCATCGCGCATCTGCTCTGTCGATTCGACTCGCGTCACCTCTGCGGCTCCCGGCGGCGTGAGATTCGTCGGGCCGCTTACCAGGAGGACTCGCGCTCCACGGCGGAGGGCGGATTCGGCAAGGGCATATCCCATGCGTCCGCTGGAGCGGTTCGTGAGGTAACGTACCGGGTCGATCTTTTCGCGGGTAGGCCCGGCAGTGACCAGTACGGTTTCACCAGCTAGATCTTGCGTGGCGCCCAGCGTTTCGAGGACCGCGGCGACCACAGCCTCATTTTCGGCCAGACGTCCCTGACCCACCATGCCGCAGGCTAAATAGCCGGCGCCGGGCTCTACTACCTTCACACCCCGTTTGCGAAGTATTTCCAGATTCGCCTGGGTAGCGGGATGGTTCCACATATTGACGTTCATCGCGGGAGCAACCACA
This sequence comes from Candidatus Sulfotelmatobacter sp., assembly GCA_035264195.1. Classification (GTDB taxonomy): domain Bacteria; phylum Acidobacteriota; class Terriglobia; order Terriglobales; family Acidobacteriaceae; genus Sulfotelmatobacter. Next base: position 33,541 of record DATFQQ010000043.1, read on the forward strand.
ACCGGTGCAGTCGTGGCCAGGAAGAGAGTAGTCAGAAAGTCGGTCGCGATGCCCTGCGCAAAGTGCGCGAGAACATCAGCGGTGGCGGGAACGACAACCAGTGCGTCGATCGCTTGCGCTACGGCGATATGCTCAATGGCAGAGTCGATGTTGGGCTCATGCTCCTCACTTGAGGAGAACATGCCGGTGATGACTTTTTCTCCGGAGAGGGCGGCGAAGGTGAGGGGTCGAACAAATTCCTGGGCGGCGCGGGTCATGATGACCTGCACGCGGATACCGCGGTCCTGCAGAAGACGCAAGATTTCGGCTGCTTTGTACGCCGCGATTCCGCCGGTGACCCCGAGGGCGATCTTCATATTGTTGATTGATGATTTTTGACTGCCGATTGATTCAACCAACGACCATTAGCAATCAACCACCACTGGAACCAACAATGCTTAGTCTTGGCCGAGAGCTTTGTCGAGAGTCTCAGAAGCCTGTTCGGCAGCGCTGCGGATTTCGGTCATTTCCCATTTAACCTTGCCGGCGCGGATCTCATCTTGCGCAATGCGGCAGGGCTTGCGGGAGGAGGTATCAACCACGGGAGGGGCGCCGGACTGCAGTTGCCGTGCACGCCGCGCTGCCACCAAGATGTACCGGTAGTTGCTGTCAAAGCCATCGATCAACTTCATTGGGACGTCCCCCTTGAAAACTAATTTGAAGTCTCATCAGTGCCGAACGTCGATCCAAACGTTGCCGCAGAACAGAGCGACCATCGGGCTGTCCCGCTTCTAGCTATTTCCGGTCAATACCCCTTGACGGGCATCCCAATAATCATACCTCGAAACCTACTAGTGTGCTGAAGGAGCAGGCGCACCAAAGGACGATAAGATCGGTTGCACTCGCTCGCGTACTTTTGCCAGTCGACAAGACTCGGCCAGATCGATCGTCTTTCGCTCCTGCTCGGAAAGCGGACGCTCGAAACGGCGGAGACGTTCTGAGAGCACGATGGCACGCAGTTTCTCACACGACTCTTCGAGCATGTCGTTGATCAGCACGTAGTCGTACTTGTCGTATTCGGCGATCTCGCGGCTGGCCGCCATCAGGCGTCGTTCGATAACAGGTTCGGGGTCTTCGCCGCGGTTCCTCAGCCTCCACTCCAACTTCTCGCGATTCGGAGGAAGCACAAAAATACTAATGGCATCGGTAAGGTTACGTTTGATTTGCGCTGCCCCTTGTACGTCAATGTCGAGGAGAAGGTCATGGCCTTTGCGTCCCGCATCGCGCAGGAATTGACGGGACGTGCCGTAGCAGTTCCCGTGGACGTTGGCGTATTCGAGGAACTCGCCGGCTTCGATCATGCGGTTGAATTCCGCGGGCAAAACAAAATGATACTGTTTGCCCTGCTGCTCGCTGCCGCGCGGAGACCGCGTCGTGTAAGAAATGGAAAACTCGAGATTCGGAACGAGCTTGAGAAGTTCGTTCGTAAGAGTAGATTTTCCGGATCCCGAAGGAGCGGAGATGATGTAGACCAGCGGCTTCGAAGATGAGCTCATTCCAGGTTCTGTACCTGCTCGCGCGACTTTTCGATTTCTGCCTTCATCGCCAGACCAGCTTCTGTAATTTTGAGCGCTTCCCCGGCAAGTCCGGAAGTCTTCGAAAGTAGAGTGTTAGCCTCGCGGTTCATTTCCTGTAGCAGGAAGTCTAATTTCTTTCCGATTTCTCCGCCTTGATCGAGCAGTCCGAGGAAATGCTGCACGTGAGTTTCGAGGCGGACGATTTCTTCCTGGATGTCGCTGCGATCAACTAAAAGGGCGGCCTCTTGCATGACACGTTCGCGATCGAGGCTCGATCCCAGCAATTCCTGCAGACGCGATTGCAATCGCTCCATGTAGTTTTGCAGAACCGCGCGGCGATGGCTCTGCACGCTCTTGCCAGCTTCCTGCAGATGAGCCATCCGCTCACGAAGCTCGCGGACAATGCCGCGACCTTCTTCTTCCCGCATCTGGTTAAGGCGTTCGAGAACTTCTCCGACCTTGGCCATCACGGCGGCCTCAATCTCGCCATCGGCGCTGTCTGCAGCCGAGTCGAGAGCTCCTGGAATACGCAGGATTGCATTGAGATCAGGTTCGGTGGCAATCGAGAATTCGGCTGCTGCTGAACGAAAGGCCGAGATGTATCCGCTGATGAGTTCGCGGTTGAGAGAGAAACTCTCGCTGCTGGAACGATCAAGGCTGAGGGAGATCTCGATGTGTCCGCGCGCTACCTTCTCTTTCAGAAGACGGCGAAGCTGCATCTCAAGCGAATCGGTGCCGGACGGCAGGCGGAAGTGGAGGTCGAGGAAACGATGGTTCACCGATTTCAAAGACAGTGTGAAGCCAAGCCGGGTGCTGGGCTGAGCAGAAGCAGGGCTTCCACCATTCTGTTGAATTTCACCTTTCACCTGCGCGAAACCTGTCATCGAGCGTATGGGCATAGGGCCGGGTTCTTACCGTTCTGCTACTGCTTTCGGGACTTCCAAATTTGTAAATTGCAATTCGTACAATCGGCGGTACGTGCCAAGCTGTCTCATCAAGTCATCGTGCGCACCGGTTTCGGCGATGCGACCATTATCAATCACCACGATTCGGTCGGCACGGCGAACTGTTGAAAGCCGATGCGCGATTACAAACACGGTGCGCCCGCTCATCAGATTATGCAGAGCTGACTGCACCAGCGCTTCGGATTCGCTATCGAGAGCCGAGGTCGCTTCGTCCAAAATGAGGATAGGCGCGTTTTTCAGCAGCGCCCGAGCAATCGCCAGTCGCTGGCGCTCGCCGCCAGAAAGCCGCACGCCCCGCTCACCGATGACAGTATCGTAACCCGCCGGCAGGGCGAGAATGAAATCGTGAGCTAATGCGGCACGCGCTGCTGCCTCAACCTCTTTCATATGCACGTGGGGCTGGCCGTAGGCGATGTTGTTGCGGACCGTGTCGTTAAAGAGCACCGTCTCCTGAGTCACAATGCCGACCTGGGAACGAAGCGAGGAGAGTGTGAGGTCGCGGACGTCGTGGCCATCCGCCAGAATGCGACCTGAAGTCACGTCGAAAAATCTTGGGATCAGATGAACCAGGGTGCTCTTCCCTGCACCGCTGGAGCCGACGATGGCGAGGACTTCGCCGCGCTGCACTTCAAGATCGATACCGCGGAGGATTTCGCGTGACTCTTCGCCGTCGGACTGATACGAGAAGGAAACGTCTTCAAAGCGGATATTGTCGGCGAAGCGTGGGAGCGGCTTCGCGCCCGACTTCTCGGTCACGATGTCTTGTGTGTCCATGAACTTGAACAATTGCGAAGACGCGCCGAGGGCCTGCTGGAAGCTGTTGTTGAACACCGCAAACTTGCGGACCGGGTTGTACATGCTCAACACAGCGGCCACAAAAGCGATAAAAGCGCCGAGCGTGAGTTCATTGCGGGCGATTTGATCACGGCCCAGCAAGAGCAGGAGGGCGACCGCGACGGCGCCGAAGATATCCATGAGCGGCGAGCTGATGGCTGCGGCGGCAACCGACCGGAGATTCGCGCGGAAGAGACGCTGGGCAGCTTTGCGGAAGCGGGCGACTTCCCAGGATTCCATTCCGAAGGCCTTGACGATGCGGTTGCCGGTGATGGTTTCGTGCAAGATGTTCTGCACGTCTGCGAGTTGATCCTGGCCGGTGCGGGTCGTGGAGCGTACGCGGCGTCCGATGCGAACCGCCGAAAAAATGATGATCGGGATGAAAACGACCAGCACCCATGCGAGTTGCCTGCCGAGCACGATTACCAACCCAGCGGTGAAAAGGAAGGTGAAAAATTGCTGGAGCCCTTCGGCCAACACGCTCGACATGGCGAACTGCACCCGCTCAATGTCGTTAATGATGGTGGAGATCAAGGTACCGGTGGTGTGCTTCTGGAAGAATGCCGCTGAGCGGCGAAGGACGGAGTTATAGAGATCGTTGCGAAGATTGGTGATCATGCCGAACCCGGCGTGATTCACCAGATAGGTTCCTGCGTAATCGAACAGGCCCTTTAGCACCGTCGATGCGACAAGCGCGTATGCGACGATCGTCCAGGCATTGTGAAAGTGCGTAGGAACGAAGCGCTGAAGAAAGACGGGCTGGCCCGTTTGCGGATTTGTAAACAGGATGATGTTTTCGGAACCTGAAGCGGGATTCAGAACCCGGTCAAGGACCGGTTTCAGCAGCATGAGGCGGAAGGCTTCCAAGAAGCCGACTCCGGCCAGCAGAAAAACACCAGGCAGCAGCTGGATTAGAAACGGGAGCACGTAGCGAACGAGGCGCATCAGTTGCCGCATGGGGCTCCTGCGCGGTAAGAGCCGCGGTCGCGAGCTGTTGGCGAAGTGAAAAGGAGGTACAAGGTTCTATTTTACTTGAGGCGGAGGCGGTAAGAATGGCGTTTCAGGTGCGGCTTGCTGCCGCCTGCAGCACGGACCCGGGTAGGGATGTTTCGACTCCGCCGCGACTATCGTCGCGACTGCGCTCAACATGACACGATGTAGGGACAGGTTCCTAAGCCGGTTGTCCGTGCGCAAGGTAGGATCTCAACGGGGGCTATCGCGGTGAACGACTTTGACGCGGTATCCGGCACGGCGGAGCCTCTTGCCAACTTCTTCCGCAATCATCACCGAGCGATGCTGGCCTCCGGTGCAACCGAATCCGATTGTGAGATAGCTCTTGCCTTCATGGATGTAGTGGGGAAGCAGGTAAACAAGGAGATCGGAAATGCGAGAGACGAACTCCTGCGTCTGCGGGAATGAGCGAATGTATTTGGCGACGCGGGGATGACGCCCGGTGAGCGGCCGAAATTCAGGCACGAAGTGAGGATTCGGCAGGAAGCGAACGTCGAAGATAAGGTCGGCATCCTCGGGAACGCCCTGCCGGAAACCGAAGCTGACAGAGGAAACCAAAATACTTTTCTCACGGGAATGCTCGTGAAAGCGCTCGTTAATGTGGGCGCGCAGTTCGTGGACGTTGAATTTCGAGGTATCGATAACGAAGTCCGCAATCCGGCGAATTACGCCGAGGTGACGTCGCTCTTCCTTCAATGCGGATTTCACAGGCGAGTCTGTGCCTAAAGGATGCGGCCGGCGTGTCTCGCTGAAGCGGCGTAGCAGTACGGCGTCGGAGGCTTCGAGAAAGACGACCTTAGTTGGGATCATCCTCCGGACTGATTTCAGAATTTTAGGTAACTGGCCAAGTGCGGAGCCCTCGCGGACATCCACAACCAGGGCAGTACGGCGAATATCCCGAGATTGCGTAGCCAACTCGGCGAATCGTTGAATCAGTTCGACGGGGAGGTTGTCGACGCAGTAGTAGCCCAGATCCTCGAAGGCCTTAAGGACTGAAGCCTTGCCGGATCCGCTCATTCCCGTGATGATGACCAGTTCCGGGGAACGGCGCGCTTCCCGCGGAAGATCGGTCAAGCGTCTGCGAAAAACACGAGGGGGCTTGCGACCCTTCATGGAATGGATAGTAGCATCGAAGGCTTGATGCTGCGGGAAACGGCGATTGCCGAGTCAGATACCGGCGGCATGGACGCGTCGTGCGCGAGCGTGAAATCCACATTTGTGTCTAAAAGGTTTGGCCTGTAATCTATGGCGTCATGAAAAAGTTCGAAGAGCTCACAGAACGCGAAGTGCTGGCCTTGGCGATTGCGCTTGAGGAAGAGGACGAGCGCGTATATGCCGATTTCGCGGAGGGATTGCGGCAGGACTACCCGGCAACGGCGTCGATGTTCTTGGGAATGCGCGAGGAGGAATCCGGACACCGGCGGCGTCTGCTGGAGCTCTACCAGAAGAAGTTCGGGGAACATATTCCTCTGATCCGACGGCAGGATGTGCGCGGATTTGTGGAGCGCCCGGCGTTGTGGTTGGTGCGCCCGCTGCGGATCGATGCGGTGCGAAAAGAAGCTTCCACTATGGAAGTTGAGACGCGGCGCTTTTATGAAAAAGCAGCGGCCCGGACGCAGGACGCCAGTATCCGCCAACTGCTGGACGATCTGGCGAACGAAGAGCGCGAGCATGAAAACCGTGCGCAAGAACTGGATAAGCAGAAGCTGCCGGACAGCGTGAAAGCCGATGAGGAAGTAGCGCAACGGCGACTGTTTGTCCTGCAGATTGTGCAGCCTGGGCTGGCAGGGCTGATGGATGGATCGGTTTCGACATTAGCACCCGTATTTGCAGCAGCCTTGGCTACTCAGGATAGCTGGAAAACCTTTCTGGTCGGTCTTGCGGCATCGATTGGCGCGGGCATCAGCATGGGATTCGCAGAGGCCTTGTCCGATGATGGGAGTTTGACGGGTCGCGGGCATCCCTGGATACGCGGTTTGATCTGCGGCGCAATGACTGCCGTGGGCGGCATCGGCCATACCTTGCCCTTTCTGGTGCGCAACTTTCATCTTGCATTCTGGGCGGCCGGAGCGGTCGTAGTTGCCGAACTGGCAGCCATTACGTGGATTCGTAGGCGCTACATGGACACGCCCTGGTTCTCCGCCGCCGTGCAGGTTGGAGTCGGCGGAGTGCTGGTGTTTCTCACCGGCGTGCTGATTGGAAGCTCATGAAAGGCATTGGTGATTGAGTGATTGGGCGATTGAAAATCGTCCGTTGGATGTGACGTTGCAGATCTTAATGGCAGTTTAGAGACTAGGGCCGTCTAAAACCAATCGCGCGCATCTGTCATTGTGAGCGGAGCGAGGAATCCCTACCCGTGGCAGTTGTTCTGGGGTAGGGATGCTTCGACTCCGCCGGAGTTCCGCTTCGCTGCACTCCGGCTCCACTCAGCATGACATCGTTCTAGGGCACGCAAGGAGAATCAGATTATTACGGTTGCGTGTCGAGCGGGTGCGTGCTCTTTTCGTAGAATTCCTTCTGCAGCTTCGGGCTGACGTCGTCGGCTTTCACCTGCTGGATCGCTTTTACGATGGAATCGATCCACCAATTCATCTGGTATTCGCCCAATTCTTTCGTGGCGGCGGCGCCTTCGCCGGAGTAGTGGAACGGGAAGCGCGTGTACCACCAGATGCCGGTGTAGATATCTTCCGAAATTTTCTGGCGAGCTTGGTCGGCACCAGATTCGCTGGTGGCGCGATCGGGATGCACGAGTTCGGGATGTGCGATCATCATCTTTGATGTCTCGCTCTCACCTGCATGCATATCAATTTTCGTTTTCTTCTGAGGGCCGCCGTGATCCGGGCTGCGCTCATTGAAAACATAGACGACATAGTCGTGCGGCTTGTCGAGTTGGGTCTGCGCGAAATATGGCAGCAGGCTATCGTTGCCTCCGTGGCCGTTGACGATCAGGATTTTCTTGCAGCCGTTGCGCGCCATCTCGTCGGTGGTTTCCTGGAGTAGCGCGAGCTGGAGTCCGCGGCTGTAGGCCATAGTGCCGGGCTCGTGCTTGGCCTCGGCGATCTGCCCGAAATAATACTCGGGGAAGACGACTGCGTATTCCTTGTCGGCCGCGTGCAGCGCAGCGTAGCGCACGTCGAGGAGATCGGTACCGAGTGGAAGATGGGGTCCGTGTTTCTCGATAATGCCGAATGGAAGCAGGCAGACTCCCTGGGAGCGATGAATGCCTTCGCGGAAGTCAGAGGCTGTAAGTTCTTCCCAGTGGACGGAGAATTTCGGTTGAGAGGAAGCGGCTTGTCCATGGAGAAGTATTGATGAGGAAAGAGTGATGGCTAGCAAAATGCACAAAGAAGAGCTGCTGAGAGTGCGTGTAGTCATGGCGGAAAAATCCCTCGGCGGCGGATTTTAACACGCTGAATGGCTCTATTAAAACGTATTAATAAGTTATTTTCGTATGTTATAACGACGCTGTCGGCTGGTGGATCCGCAGTTAGAAAAAGGAGATGTTCCAAAATTAAAATCCCCACTTCTCGCGCAAAATGCGCGCGAGAAATGGGGCACCCATCTGTCTCAGATTTACGTTTAGGGCACTTCTATCAACTGCATTTTGCCGTCTCTGGCGCGGTGCAGGACCATGACTTTGCCCTTCGGGTCGCGAAAGACGAACACGTCGCGGTCTTTGAAATGCGCCTCTTTAATTGCCTCTTCGAGCGTCATGGGGCGTATAGCGACGGCGTCGTCCGACCGCACGAGATGAACTTCAGTCGTTCTTGCGACGGCAGGATACTTGTGGACCATCACAGGCACAGCCGTCTTTTCCGTGAGACCGACGGCCGCCTGAACCGTTTCCTGCTCAGAATGGCCGTTCCACTTGTTCTCTTCTTCACTTTTGCGGGCAGAACGCTTCTTCGATTGCCAACGCGTCTTGTACTTGATCGCCTGCTTCTCGAGGTGCTCGATGGCCTCATTCACGGCGATGGTCATGTCCTTGGCTTGGGCTAGGCCGACCAGCGGTCCGTTGCGTGGATTAATCGTAATTTCAGCTTTATGGCGGTGCTTTTCGACAGCGAGGATGACTTTGGTTTCGAATCGATCGCCCAGGATTTTACGGATTTTGGTGAGGCCGGTTTCTACTTCTTTGCGGATGGCGTTGGTGACTTCGTACTGTCTTCCGGTGTACTCCACGTTCATGAGCGCCCCTCCATTTCAATTCGGTGAGTTAAAACGGGCACTGCATTTGAAACATTTCGCTGTAGATCTCAGGGGCTAAAGCCCCATCTTCTGGTAACCGGACCGGCATGGCTAACGCCATGCCCTTCCACAAAACTATTTTTTTACTCGTCGTTGGTGAGTGCTCGGAATGCGCATGTCTTCGCGGTATTTGGCTACCGTGCGGCGGGTCACTTGAATGCCTTGCGATTGCAGGATGCGGGTGATCTGCTCGTCGGTCAACGGACGAGTTGGATCTTCTTCTTCGATGAGCTTTTTGACACGGCGCTTGAGGATCAATAGAGATGTGCCACCGCCCTCAGGGCCCTGTACGCTTTCGCTGAAGAAGTAACGCAACTCGAATACGCCTTGTGGTGTGTGGGCGTATTTGCTGGCCACAGCACGGCTTACGGTCGAAGGATGCACGCCGATTTCTTCGGCCACCTCCTTGATCATCATGGGTTTGAGGAAATCGATACCGCGTTCCAGAAATTCCTGCTGGCGGGCAACGATCGAATAGCAAACTTTAGTGATGGTTTGTTTGCGCTGCTCGATGTTCTTGATGAGCTGAATGGCGCTCTTGTAGCGCTCTTTGACGTAGTCGCGCGTGTTCTTGTCGTTGGTGCCGTCGCGGGTAACGAGCTTCTTGTATGCCGGATTCAGCCGAAGTTGCGGCAGGTCTTCGTCGTTCATGATGACCAGCCACTCGTCTCCGTGCTTGACGAACGCGACGTCGGGCTCGATGAGGCGAGCCTGAACAATGTTGTAGCGCAGGCCGGGCCTCGGATCGAGGGTCCTGATGTAGTCGAGGGCGGTTTGTACCGCTTCGACGGGACGTCCGATGGCCTTGGAGATCTCTTTGTGCTGCTTGTTTTGCAGGGCGCGAAGGTGCTGGTCGACAACCGCCATCGCATCCAGCAAAACCTGAGCTGTGCCATTGCCATTCTTGTGCTGGGCCAGTTGCACCTGGTGGAAATGGAGCTGATTCAGCAAGCATTGGCGCAGGTCACGGCAGGCAACGCCGGGCGGATCGAGTTGCTGGACGACTTGCAGAGCTTCCTGCAGATCAGCGGCACTGAAATTGGGTTTATAAGCAGGCTTCGCCGTGACCGCTGGCTCGGGAGCCAGAGCGGCAGCTGCCCCATTGGTGAAACTTGCGGCAAACACCGGCTCCACCGTGACGGGAGTTTCGGTCTGCGGAGCGTTTATCAGATCGGCATCGATCGAGTCTTCCGGAGAACTAGAAATCCCATCGGAGTTCGGAACCTCCGCAGAGTTCGCGGGCGGCTGAGGCTCGGTAATGCCCAATGCCTGCACTTCACTGGCGATGTTCTTCGCAGTCTCGGCGTCGACTTCCGGTGGAGCTGGCGGAGCGATTCCCATCAGTTCGTCGTCACTGGCGATCAGGTAGCCGTCTTCATTGAGGTTGCCGATGATCAGGTCCGCAGCCTCGCGGACCTCGCGACGCAAGCTCAGCGCGCCCAGTTGCCATGCCAGGTGGTCCGTGAGATTCGACGGCTTTGACAGGAAGTTCTCGAACGACGGACGTTCGATGTCTTCCATTTCACTGTGCGTCCGGTACCCGGGATCGAGATAGTCCTGGAAAAATGAGCCGAAGTCGATTTCTTCGAAGGGATCTTTCTTTTCGACCGCGGTGATTGGATTTTCTTCGACGGTTGCGGTCGTGGCTCGCTCGCGGTCTTCTTCCTTCTTTCCGACTTCGTCGAGGAGAGGAACCGAATCTTCCAGCTCTTCGAGGACCGGGTTCTCCACCATCTCAGTGTTGATCATATCCTTGAGCTCGAGCTTATTGAGCGCAAGGACAGAGACCATCTGCACCAGGCCAGGAGTAAGGATCTGGCGCTGGGAGAGCTTAACGCTGAGTTTGTGCTGGAGTAAGACCATGTTTCAAAGTTTCAAGGTTTCAAAGTTTCAAAGACTCAAGGCTCAGCGTTTCACTTTGAAACATTGAAACCTTGAAACTTTGAAACCTGCTTTTCTTAGACCAGCGAGAAGCTCTCGCCCAAGTACACCCTTCTTACTTCCGGATCGCCGGCTAACTGGCCGGGCTCTCCGTGACGGAAGATGCGTCCGTCATCGATGATGTAGGCGCGATCGGTGACCGAAAGCGTCTCGCGCACGTTGTGATCCGTAATCAGGACTCCGATGCCGCTGGCCCGCAGGCTGCTGATGATCTTCTGCAGGTCGAGCACGGCAATGGGATCGATCCCAGAAAACGGTTCATCCAGCAAAATGAACGTGGGATTGATGCAGAGGCAACGGGCGATTTCCACACGCCGGCGCTCGCCACCAGAAAGAGCATATCCGCGATTCTGGCGGATGTGCTCCAGTCCCAGTTCATCGATGAACTTTTCCATCTTCTCGCGGCGCTCGTGCCAGGAAATCGACTGCGCCTCCAGGACCGCGAGGATGTTCTCTTCTACTGTTAACTTGCGAAATACAGAAGCTTCTTGTGGGAGATAGCTGATGCCAAACTGGCGGGCCCGGAGGTACATGGGAACGTCAGTGATGTCCTGACCGTCATACAAAATGCGGCCAGTATCAGGGGGGATCAGACCAACGATGGTGTAAAACGTGGTGGTCTTGCCAGCGCCGTTAGGTCCAAGTAATCCAACAACTTCGCCTTGCTGGACCTGCAGGCTAACCCCATTTACAACGCGGCGGCCACGGTACTCCTTCCCGATTTCTTCGGTGGCCAAGGTACGCATTTATCTTGCCATTATCGGGCAATCCGCGTCTGCGTTACCACAGGACTGCTTGCTTCGCCTTCTACGAGCACCCTATCATCGCGCCTAAAGAAAGTCAACGAAACCCCGGTAATCTTGCCCTGTTCGGCATCAAAAATGCTAGGCGGTCCGCCGGTCAGGACAAATTTGTCGTCCGCAGCGGTATAGACCAGTTTTTGCCCCTCCGCACGCCGATTTGGCTGCCGGATCAATACGTTGCCCTCGGCGACCATCCGATCGAGCTGACCAGGGGTTGCGACAGGCTGGATGCTGGAAGTTTGGCTTCTCGGTAGGAGGTATGCGTCGGCAGTCTTGGCCGACGCAGTAAATTCAGTCGCTTTCGCGAGAACGCCTCCCTCGTACCGGATTTTACGTTCAGAATCTGCATAGGTGACCTTGGCTGCTGTGATGGTGATTGGGCTCACACCATTCGGGGTACTACCACCTTTTCCTGGTTTGTGGGTGTTCTCGGCAGCTGGTTTCGATTGCTTCTCCTGCTGCACAAGGATGGTCTGCACAGGTTGGGTCTCCGTGCCCAATGCGGTCACATTACGGTGGTCGCGATCAAACTGGATCGACGGTGCCTCGATGACATTGGCGTCTTGCCAGAGGCGAACGTTTCCTTTGTAAAGCGCCACCGGCGGAGCATTGTGCGCAGTCATCGTCTGAGCGGTTACGTGGATCGGCGACGATGAAGCGAGCAAGGCCCCGTTCGGATTTTCTTTTACATCGCTGTAGGTGCTTTTCACGTCGCCATCGGCCAAGGCGTCGCCATTGGCGCGATTGATGCGAATCGAATTAGCCGTCGTTGCCATTCCGCCGTTAGCCACCCGCGGGCTGCCGATAAGGGCCAACATCTGGTTCGCCGGAGTATATCGGGCGGAATCGGCCCAAGCCCGCATTCGTTTGTCGGGCCCCAGACTGTCAGCGTATATGAAATGGCCGGTTTGGGTGATTGTCTCGATGCCACCCTGCGGAAGAAATGTTGCATCGACTGAGTCACTCGTGCTGATGCGGTCGGGCTGACCATGCGTTGAGCTGACAATGCGGGCATCGGGTGCGCCATGAATGCTCGCGAGATGGCTGCCGCCATCGGATCGAGCAAAGTCGGCGATGAACTTTCCAGCGGTCACTGCGGTGCGCTGGGTAGCAGAGTCCGATTTTGTCGTAGACGGCTGAGAGATGGTGATTTGGGCTGCACCCGAAGTCACCGCCTGCTGTAGGAAACGCCCTTCGGCTACCTTGAAATCGATGGCTGACGCCGCGAGACCGAAATCCTGTTGAGAAGACGTCTTCGAGCCGCTCGTGTCTGACTGTTTTTGATTGAGGTGGACATTCTCGAGCGCATGCACCTTTTGGAGCTCGTTCTGTCCGGCGAAGTCAAGGACTACTCGGCCGGCATCACCTTGCATAGGGCGAGGTCCGGTTTGCTCGAATTGAACTTGTCCGCTGAGGTTGGCGGTCCGAAGCAAGTCCTCGCCGGATGCGAAGAGAAACTCAGCGCGATCAGAACGTCCGCGCATCTCGGTCGGTCTTTGCTGAGCTGCTTGGCCCTGCGCTGCGGAGCTTTGATGTGTGGCCGCTTTAGCAGGTCCCTTCGCAGGAACGGATAGAGCTTCGATGCGGACATCACCGGTTGCGACGACGTTTTCCACGTGGTTCTCAGTACCAAGATGAAAGGTAGCTTGCTCAGCTTGCACATTGCCGGATTCGCGCCTGAGACGAGGCTGGTCGAGGACAATCTGTCGCGGTTCATTGGTGATGATCCCGTGTTTTGCCTCGATCACTGCAGCGTGGGGCCCCGTAACTTCGAGATGAATCTGCGAGGAGAGCGTCAGTTGATTGCTCTTTCCTTCGTACTTGATGCCTACAGCCGAGCCTGATGCCTGCGGCGTACGGAATTCGACGCGCGCGTCTGTCCAGGCATTGCCTGTGTTCTTGTTGAAGATGAGGTCGCGCGTCTTAAGGTGGATGGGGTTCTTCAGTTCTTTCGGCGTGGACTGGTCGGGGCTCGAGAGTCCGGCGGGATTGGCGACGAGATCGATCGACACATCGCCCATGGCAGTGACATCGCCGGTCTTCTGGTTATAGGCGAAATCGTCACCCGAGATCTGGTCGTAGCGCGAGGAGTCGCGGCCGTAAACTACGATGTTGACGTTGTGCAATTCGGCGTTGGCGTTTAGCTTGAACTCTTTGACATCGCTCGCCTCCACGGTGAACAGCGTGCGTTTCCCGTCTGACTTGGAGAACTGGAAGCCGTGGGCGGTCTGCTTGATGTCGTAGCCGATCTTCTTGGGAATCGTCTTGAGAGCATTTGTGGTCCGGGAACGCGCATAGAAATACATACCGGCCACGAGCGCCGTCAGAAGTACGGCGGTCGCGGCTAAAATGCGGCGTAGACGATAAACGGGGAGCGGCATCTGGGTTCAGTGTAAACCAGCGCTCAGCGGGCAGTTTTCTGTTCTAAGTATTTGATACTTTGGACGGCGAATGGATCGAAAAAATAGAGTTCCGCTGCTTGAGTTCCAGAACATCCGTGTGATGCGCGGCCAGAAAGTCGCGCTCGACGACTTCAGCCTGAAAATCGGGGCGGATGAGCATGTCGCCATTCTTGGACCTAACGGGTGCGGGAAGTCCACGCTGATCAAGACGATTACGCGGGAGTGTTATCCAGTGGCGCTGGACGAATCGTCGATGTCGATCATGGGAGGCGATTCCTGGGATGTGTTTTCGCTGCGATCGCAGCTGGGTATTGTCTCGAATGATTTGATGGCGTGGTGCACCGGGGATGCTTGCGGGCGGGACGTCGTTTTGTCTGGATTCTTCAGCAGCACGGCGATCTATCCCAACCATGTCGTCGACCCGGCACATCGCGAGAAGGCCGATGCGGCGCTTGCCGAGTTGAAGATTTCGCATCTAGCCGAGCGGCCTGTCAGCGAAATGTCGTCGGGCGAAGCACGGCGTGTGTTGATCGCACGAGCGCTGGTTCACCGACCCCGAGCCTTGCTGTTCGACGAGCCATGCAATTCGCTCGATCTCGGCGCGCAGCAGAAAGTACGACATACCATGAGCGAGTTGGCGCAGGCGGGAACGGCCATCATTCTGGTGACGCATGAACTGGCTGACATTGTCCCCGAAATCCAGCGCGTGGTGCTGATGCGGAGTGGGCAGGTCGTTGCAGACGGGCCCAAGGAGGAAATCCTGCACGTGGAAAGACTAACGGAGTTGTTTGGAGTTACCGTGCAGATGGCGCGGCGGGATGGGCATTACCATTTGTGGTAGATGGAATCCGCAAGTCGCGCAACGATAGCTCCAAGCCGCCATATTCCGGATGGTCGTTGTGTCCGATGCAGAAGGCGATGTCGACAGAATCTCCTGCCAGGAGCGGTGATTGCTGAAGACGCTCGGCCATGTGCCAGCCGAGTGCATCGAAAGTGATCTTGGAGCGGAAATCAGCTTTTCTGGAAGGGGCCTGCGCCTCGACTAATGCTGCCGCGCGATCACTACGCCGGATTGCCGCGCTATCGGGATGGCAACGCGGTGTCGCGAGGATTGCTGCTGCTGAAAGTTCGGGAACTGCCACCGCGCGCTCTCCCGCCCTGAGTTTCAGCTTCACATGCTTTTCCTTCAGTATCCTCGGCGGTGCGACGAGTTGTACTCCCTGCGCAGCGAATACCGGCTCGGGGTTGGCCATCCCATATGGCTCGAGCAGTTCCAGGGTCTGAAACAGCTCCGGCGTCACCTCGGTCAAACTGAGTTCACCGTCCACCTCTAGGACTGGATCAAAATCTGACAGCTTGAGCCGAGTGCGGGCAAACTGGTCAAGCCGGGCACGCAGCTCGGGCACATTCGCGGTCGGCATGGCGAAGCCGCAGGCGTGAGAGTGGCCTCCGTAACGAGAAAACAGATTGCCGCAGGATTCGATTGCCTCAAGAAGATGAAAGGCACGGATTGAGCGGCCGGAGCCAAAAGATTCGTCTCCCTCGCGCGAGATGACCACGGTCGGGCGGTTGTAGCGTTCAACGATGCGAGTTGCGGTGATGCCGATGACGCCGCGATGCCATCCGTCACCGTCGACGACGATGCAGTAGGCGTCACACAACGCGGACTCAGCGGCGAAGCGCTCTTCCACGCTGCGCAGAATTCTCCGTTCCTCTTCCTGGCGGTCAGTGTTGAGTTGATCGAGCTTGGCGGCCAGTTCCCGCGCCCGGGCTGGATCCTTCACGCTAAAAAGCTCGATCACGTCGCGAGCAATGTCCATGCGGCCAGCAGCGTTGATGCGGGGAGCGATGCGGAAGCCGACTTCCCCGGACGTTGGCGGCCGGTTTGGCGAGATTTGTGCCGTCTCGAGCAGAGCTTTCAGTCCGGGATTGACCGCTCGACGCAGCCCATCCAAACCGAGTGATGCAAAGACCCGGTTCTCCCCGGTTAGCGGCACGGCGTCAGCGATAGTGGCAATCGCGACCACCTTCATGAACGAAAGCAAGAGCTTGTTCTGATCTTTTGTTTCGAGACGGCGCTGCATTAGTCCCTGCGCCAACTTGAATGCCACTCCCGCACCGCACAGCTGTTTATACGGATAGTCGCAGCCATGCTGGTTGGGATTGATCACGGCCAAGGCGTTGGGAACGCCATCCTGGCCAGGCAGGTGATGATCGGTGACGATGAGATCTACACCCAGGCGCTGGGCTGTGGCAGCTGGTCCGAAAGCGCGGATGCCCATATCGACGCTGATGATCAGGCGAATGCCGGCAGCGGCGGCACGCTCGATGACATCATCGCGCATGTCATAGCCTTCACGAATGCGGTGCGGGACGTGAAAGTCCGCGGTGCCTCCACAAAGTTCGATCGCCGTCTTGAGGATGATGACGGCCATGGTGCCGTCGACGTCGTAGTCGCCGTAAATCAGCATGGGCTCCTTGCGCTCGATGGCGGCGTCGAGGCGATCCACCGCTGCGCGCAGTCCGGTTAACTGCTCGGGCGAGTGAAGGTGAGAAAGAGATGGCGCTAAGAATCGCTGAGCAGATTCAGCATCGCGAATCCCGCGGCGCGCGAGCAGCGGAGCAAGAATATGCGCATTACGGGCGCTGGCCGAGCCGCGAAATGCGGCATCGTTTCGCAGACAGGCGACTAGCGCATCGACCGCGGCCTGGTCAGACGGTTTTTGAATCCACTGCATGCCTGAAGCGGCAGTTTACCTTAACGCTTATTGTGCAGGGTTGTTGGAAAGTCGGGGACGGACGAATGCGTCCGTCCCTACACGACCTAGTTCTCTTCGTCCTGATCAGGCTCGTCTAGGGTGAGACCGCCAAATTCGTCGGAGACTTCGAGCAGGTGCTGGTAGCGCTCGTACCAGTCGGTGCTGACTTCACACAGGAACATCGATCCCTGGTAGGCCCAGCCGAGCTGCAGGTATCCGATCTTGCCCACGTGGGCGCGGAGCCAGCGGGCGTCTTCCACGTCATCGCCGTCGGTGAATTCGGAGTTCGTTAGACGTTCTACCATCTCGTCGAGTTCAGTGCGCGCGAGAGTCCACGAGTGCATGGTAAGAAACGCGGCTCCGGCGGCCTTAGCCAGCTCGACGAAGTCTTTCCAGCCGTCGGGATTATCGCCCATTTCCCACATGACACACTGCACCTCTTCGTAGTCGACATAGCCATAAAAGCGGCGCATGCCGTGGCCTTCGATGAAGGCGATCATGTCATCTTTGACTGTAGTGAGATCGTCTGGAATGGGGGACATAGAATGCGAACAGCCGCAAACGTTTATTGTATGCTGTTCGCCCTTTTGCTGCCACCTCCGGGCCTGGAATCAGCGAGATGGCGTAGGTGCGGTCATCAAGCCAACGAACATGCGATAGAACTTGTCGCGGCCGAGGTCAAGTTGGATCTCGATCTTACGCGCCCCGAGCTTTGGCTCCGTGTTCGCAGCCCAAGTCAGGGTGTTTCCGTAGGTAGCACCGTGGTCGAGATCAACCGTCATGAAGCGAGTTTCGCTTTTTGTGATGATGCTTGGGTCGATCCACGCTGCCGCGGCCAGTTCGTCCCACATGATGTCGGCCCCGGGGGTCAGCATCGCGAATTTCGCGACGTAGCGGGCCACGGGAGTTCCGGCGCTTTCGATTTCCTTGACGAGTGCGGCGGTCATCTGTGTCTTCACAGATATGTCAGTCGGCGTACAAACGATCTTCTTCCAGGGGGCACGCAGAACGATGGCAGCAGCCTCAGGGTCGAACCAAAAATTGAACTCGTGGCGCGGGTTGTTCAAGAACTCCGGATTGTCGCTTCTGGGACTGATACTTCCTCCCATGAAGACCAATGCCTGCGCCAGCTCGGCAACCTGCGGATCAATAGAAATGGCGAGCGCGAGGTTGGTCATTGGTCCGCCTTCGTAGATGGTCACTTCGTGCGGATACTTGTGCACCATACGAATCAGAAAATGCGTAGCATCTTCATCGGCGGCTTTCGTTGAGGGCTGCCCTTCCGGCATCGGCGGAACCACGGACGGTTCGTGCCACCAGCGATCGTCCCAAGCCCCGGCATATTCGACCTTTCCATAGCGCTCTTGCCAGCCGCGAGCCTCCTCACGAGTGCGAACCAGCGGAAGTTCGGCCCCCGGAACTACCGGGATATCGGTACGGCCGATGATTTCGAGCAGGCGTAGCGTGTGCGCGACCTCCTCGTCGCGCCACTGATCTCCGCTGACCACGGTGATGCCAAGAACTTCGACCTGCGGAGACTGAATCAACGTAAGCACAGTCTGCATGTTGCTGCCGCCTGGCCCGGAGCAGTCTTCGTTGATGATGACCTTGCGCCGCGGTTGAGCGGAGGCCGCGGATACGAGGACAATCCAAACGACAAGTCGAGTGAGTCTGGAGACGAGCATCGGGCCTCCGTCTTGTTGTTATCGCTGAAATGAAACATCGGGCAGACCGGATCGAACCGATCTGCCCGAAAATTTGCCGACTCGTTTTCTCAAGCTACCTAGAACCTGAGCTTCAAAGCAAATTGAATCAAGCGCGCGTTGTTCACAGTATTGTTGATGACCCCAAACGTAGACGGAGCGTTAACGTCCTGCTCTCCACTCCCCCCCGTGCCTCCCATATAGAACTGCGGATGGTTGAAGAGGTTGAAGAATTCCGCCCGGAATTGGAGGTTCATGCCTTCCCGGAACGAAAGCGGGAAGTCCTTGATGATCGAGAAGTCGGTGTTCACAAAACGCGGCCCGTAGAGCGGAGCGCGGGCTGCCGTGCCGAGTTCTCCCGCCGGCGCCTGCTCAAACGCGCAGGGATTGAACCAGTTCTGAATCGTATGTACTGCCGACGGAGCGGTGCAACCAGGATTACCCGCGACCGGCCCAGCTTTGTTTGGATCGCCCACCTGATTTGGACGCTGGAACGTATTTCCGTTGTACGAGAAGAAGACGCCGGATCCGTCACCGCTATCCACCACAAAGAGTGGGAAGCCGGAACTGGCATGTTCGATGAGATCCAATTGCCAGTTACCCAAGATTGCATTCGTCGCGCCGGTCCAATTGCTGCCGAAGCGCTTGCCTTTTCCAAACGGCAGGTCGTACAAGATGCTTGCGGTAAAGTTGTCGTTCAGATTGAGCTGCGACAAGCCCCAATCGAGCTTTGCGCTCCCGGGGAGCGGATAGTAAATGGCGCCTGGGTTCGTGCCCAACCCGTCCGGCATACCAGAGTCGAACGTTCGAGACCAGGTGTAACCCAGCAACGCATAGAGTCCGTGACGTGTGCTCTTGGTTTCGGCTTTGATCTGCAGAGAATCATACCGTGCGGTTCCCACGCTGTTATTGCTGTTAACCGCTTGGAACGCGGCCGCATACGGATAGGACGGGAATCCGCAACCTACCGTGTAGCTCGGATCGTAGGTCAGGCTGGTTGGATCGCAAGCACTCGGCGACGTTAAATTCTCGTTGGCCTGTCCGACGAGAAGATGCGTACTGCGAGTACCCGCATAGCCGGCAGTCATCACAACATTTCCGGGTAACTGCCGCTCGACATTCAAATTGAACTGCTGCACGATGCCTTGCCGGAAATTGCGATTCATAGACTGAATGGTTCCGGTATAAGTGGTGGGATTGACGGGCCCTGCCAAAACGGCGCCGCCCGTAACCGGAGTGCTGGAAGGAGTGGTCGGGTCAACCAGGAAGCCACCGGACAGTGAAAACTGAGGACCAAACGCAAAGCAGAAGTCGCTCGGGCAGGGATCTACTTCAGCATAGTACGGGGGGTTCTGCCACAAGCCTTGGCCACCTTGGTTCCATGATGAATCGTGGAGGATGCCGTAGCCAGCCCGGATCACCGTCTTGTCGCTTCCCATGACCTTCCACGAAATTCCAATCCTGGGCTCGATTGCGGTCTTATCGAACTGAATTCCGGCGCGGCCGTCGGTCGTGATGCAGGTCGTACATCCGCTGATCGCAGGACTTCCCTTCGGCACATACCATTTCAGTGTCTGGATATCGAAGTTGGCTTGACGGTTTTGTACTTCGGTCGTGGGCGTTGCCAAAGCCCACGCCACCCCCAGGTTGACGGTGAGGTTCGGTGTAACTCGCCAGTCGTCTTGCACGAATGGACGGAACAACTTCCATCGTCGCCCAGTCGTTCCACCCAGGAATGTCTGATCATGAGCCGCGAAAACACCTGTACCTCCGAGTAGCACGTCGGCAGCATCATCCCCGGTCAGACCAGCATTTTCGACAAAAAACCCGTCCTGGAAGGCATTGTTTCGGACGTTCATCTGGCTGGCGCGGAAGGTAGCCCCGAAGCGGATGTTGTGCTTCCCGCGAATGAGATCGAGGGTGTCAGAGATCGAGTAGACGTTGGTTCCACCCTGATACGGCGCAAATCCCCGATCGCCAATGGCAAAATAGTTTGCCATCAAAAATGACGACATGCCGCAGCTAATGCAGTCCTTGCCGGACTGGTTCAGGCTCGCGGGGTAACCGGTGACCGAATCGCACTTCGATCCGAGGTCCGCTCCCGGGATTCCAATAATGGCAGCCTCGCAAGTGCCAGTACCGAAAGAAAGGATGTGGTTGAAGATGCGGTTGTAGCCGATATTGAGCTGGTTGATTGTGTTGGCGGAGAACACATGCGTTTCCGAGATCGCAGCGTTGCGCCCGTGATTATCGATGAACTGATTGCTGCCGAAGGCGTTTTGTTCGGTCCAGGTCGGCGAGCCACCCGGCACGAAATTGGTCGCCTGATCGTAGCTGAAGCGACCGAAAACGGAATCATTCGCGGAAATGTTGTGATCCAGTCGGATGTCCCATGTTCCTTCGTTTAGTTTGCGCACGGGAACGTTGACATAGTTGTACCCCACCGCATTCGTCACATTGGGAGTTGGGTAAAGCTGGAGTACTTTCGCGCCGATTGGATTGACCACAGCAGCAGGGACTATATTGCAATCCACGCCCGCACTCTGGACTCCGGTTGAATCAACCGGTTCCGGTGTCGAGGTGCCAGGCTGACATTGAAAGTGCGAGCCGGAATACGGATTGTTCAGAAAACCGCCTGCGGCAAGGGTCGGTGCACCACTGAAATCATAATTCCCATTCGCATCGGGAGTCGTCATCCCGGTGGTCGGCACGAACCCGGTGAAGGGTACGCCTTTGCGCTGCATCTTGGCCTGATAGTCGAGGAAGAAGAATGTCTTGTCTTTCTTGATCGGCCCGCCAAATGATCCACCGAATTGATTTAGGTTGAATTTCTCCTTGGTATTTGCGAAGTAACTGCGCGCGTCCAATTTCGTGTTGCGGAAGAATTCAAACAACGAACCGTGAAATTGATTCGATCCGGACTTGGTGGTCACCAAGACAGTCGGCCCTGCACGCTCGCCGTATTCCGCGGAGTAGTTATACGTCAAGACCTTGAATTCTTGAATCGCATCGATATCCGAAAAGATTGCGATTCCACCTTCGTCAAGTTGGTTGTTATCGTTGCCATCGAGCTGCCAGTTGGTGCTCTGTTCGCGGGAGCCTCCAACCGAAAGCGAAAACGCACCGCGAGTGGCGGCTTCACTGCTGGCGGCGTTGGTAAAGAAGCTGTTTGGGTTGGTCGACTGAGTCGTGCCCGGCGTTAGCGTGGCTAACTGCACGAAGTTGCGCCCGTTCAGCGGCAACTCGGAGACTTGTTCGGCAGTAATGACTTGGCCAAGACTGGGCGTAGAAGTTTCGACAGCAACTTCGGTGGCGTTCACTTCGACGCTGGTGCTGACCGAAGCGGGCTGAAGGGTGAAGTTTAGTTCACGCTGTTCGTCGACCTGCAGACGAACGTCCTTCTGTTCGACGGGTCCAAAGCCTTCGGCTTTGACCTGGAGAGTATAGAAGCCAATAGGCAACAGAGGGACGATGTAATGTCCAGAATCGTCAGTCTTGACATCGCGTGTTAGGCCAGTGGCCTGAGAGGTAACCCTCACACTCGCTCCCGAGATCACGGCGCCTGCCTTATCAGAAATCGTGCCGGAAAAGCTGGCTGTCGCCTGCCCAAGAAGAAGCGAAGTACTCAGGGTTACGAATACACAACACAACGCAGCAAAGAGTGTCTTCTTGCTCGACATGACTTTTACCCCTTCAGCGGCCCCAAACAAAAAAGACCATCCCCTTCCGTTGAAGTTGGGAGGTCCAAAGACCGCAGACAGGGCTTATAAATTGCCGCTTAGCGGTAAGTCAAGAAGTTTCGGAGAGATAGAGCGATTGCAACACCGTTGTAACATTTCTCACGAGCGCACGGACCACTCCGCATCGAACTTGGCGCGGCTGTAAAACGACTTTTGTGTTCCAACTCCGGTGGTTGAAAGCCCGGCATAGAGATTGGCACGCCGCACCGCTTCTCTTTCAGGAACACCCTCACCAAGGAACACAGCGAAGCTGCCGATGAACGCGTCGCCTGCGCCGGTGCTGTCAATGCTCTTCACCGCGAACGGAGGTACATGTTCTGTACCGTCGCTGCTGGCGATGAGCGATCCATTAGCGCCGAGCGTGATGATCACACGCCGTATTCCTGCTGCCACCAATTTCTCGGCACATCTCTTTGCGTCTTCGGCGTTCTTTACTGGCAATCCGGTGATCGTCTCGGCCTCACTCTCGTTCGGGACAAAGTAGTCGAGATCTCTTAGCGCGGTCATGTCGATGGCTTGAGCGGGCGCGGGATTCACGATGCATCTAATTCCGTGCTTCCGAGCGAAAGCGACGGTGTAGTAAACAGTGTCGATAGGGATCTCGAACTGCAGCACGATGCAATCGCACGATTTCAGAACATCAGCCGCGGCGTCGACATTCGCAGGCTTCAAGGAATCGTTAGCGCCTTTCACCACAAGTATTCGATTCTGGCCGCTAGGCTCGACAAAGATGGGCGCCACTCCGCTAGATAGGCCCTCAACCTGCCTGACGTGTGTTGGATCGATGCCCTGTTTGCGGAAGTTCTCAATTGTTGCCGGCCCGAACAAATCGCTGCCCACACGCGCAACCATGAAAACCTCTGCGCCGCACAGGCGCGCGGCAACTGCCTGATTCGCCCCTTTGCCGCCGAATCCCAGGTCGAATTTCTGTCCGAAGATCGTCTCTCCCGGCTTAGGGAATTGATTCGTAAATGTCGTGAGATCGATGTTGGCGCTGCCAACAACGGCAATGCGAGGGCGTTTTGCCATGGTCTTTCCAATCTTGCCTGCGAGCTTAATGAGAGAACGCTGGAGTCTATGCAGCCTAGCACGGCCGTGTCAATGGCAACGGAGTTGTCCGGAGTGCGTTCGCATTGTAGGTTCCCGCAAAGAAGAGTATCGTTACTCGTTTTCCGAGGGAGAACGCATGTTCACACCGCCGAGTCTGACCATAGCTCTGTTGATGATGATTATCAGCGCCGCTTGCTGGGGTTCGTGGGCCAACACTTTTAAGGGTGTGAAGAACTATCGTTTCGAATTATTTTATTGGGACTACGCGATTGGCATTTTCCTGATCTCTCTGGTGCTAGCGCTGACCATGGGGAGCACAGGGCACGACTCTTCGAGTTTCCTGAATAACGTTCAATCTGCAGACGCCTCGAACATCGTCTCTACTTTGGTCGGTGGCGCCATATTCAATTTGGCGAATCTATTACTGGTCGCCGCGATCGATATGGCTGGCTTGGCTGTCGCGTTTCCGATCTCGATCGGAATTGCACTCGTCGTTGGCGTGGTGCTCAATTACATTCTCCAGCCCCAAGGCAGCGCGTTGTTGCTGTTTGGCGGTGTTGCCTGCGCCCTGATCGCGGTTATTCTTGACGGCAAAGCGTACGGTAGCCTTCCTCGCGCAGGGCAGGGAGCATCGCGAAAGAGCATCATCCTATGCGTCGTTTCAGGAACTTTGATGGGCTTGTGGAGCCCGTTCATGACATATGCGATGACTCGGGGGCACTCGCTCACGCCCTATAGCGCGGCCACATTCCTCACTCTGGGCGCGCTACTCTCCTGTTTTATCTGGAACATTTATTTCATGAAGAAGCCGCTCGTTGGCGAGCCGGTGAGTTTCAGCGGGTTCTTCAGCGGACCGCCCTCCGGACATCTGCTTGGCTTGCTCGGAGGTGGAATATGGGGGCTTGGCACGGTATTCAATCTCACGGCTGGGAAGTTCACGGGGCAGGCGATCTCGTATGCGATCGGCCAGTCGGCACCGATGGTGGCGGCTCTTTGGGGAGTCCTCGCCTGGAAGGAATTCGCGGGATCTGGGTCGCGCGCCAAACTCTACCTTACGCTGATGTTCGTCTTCTACGGACTGGCGATTCTGATGGTCGCACGGGCGCATGGATAATTTCTTTCGTCGAGACGACACTCCCCACGCTCCACGCTCCATCGAAAAACTATTTTCCTTTGATCCTGCCGATGAATAGTTTTAGAAATCGATCCGCATCGGAAGCCAAGCAGACGCGGGCGTTCGGCTTGAGCTCGATCACACCCTCGATCTCGTAGTG
>DATFQQ010000044.1:0-5485 GCA_035264195.1 Candidatus Sulfotelmatobacter sp.
CTCGGAACTTTGGGGTTCCCGTCCTACCTCGAGGCCAATGGGTTCAAGGGAGTTCCCGCGATCTTTATCGACTCGTACACCCCAGCCGGATATGCGAATATCGGAACGGATCCCTATGGTAATTACCGCCTAGGCCAGAACACAGGACAATTATCGGCCACGCTCAGCAAGACACACGGGCGGCATGACATCAAGTTCGGGTTTGATGGCCGAATCCACCAGATTAACTATATCCAAACCAACGCTCCCGTTGGATTTTTCAGCTTCAATACCGATGGCAGCAATGCCTGTCCCGGCGGATTGGACCTCTGTGGCGGAGATCCGATGGCGAGCTTCATGATGGGCCAGATGACGCAGGGTTGTGCCAGCAACGGTTGCGGGTCCTACGAAGAAATCCAGTTCCGGCCAGCCACTACGAACTATCAATATGGATTCTTTGCGCAAGATAACTGGAAAGTAACACCCAAACTGACATTGAATCTCGGCTTGCGTTTTGACGTTACACTGCCGCGCACCGACCGCTATAACCACCAGGATTGGTTTGATCCCAAGGCTAGCAATCCGTTGAATGGTGGAAATCTCACCTACACTGATCCCGTCAGTAACCAGCCCCTAACCATTCCCTTGAAAGGCGGAGAAGTTTTCGCTTCTTCGAATCGGCGCACCAACTACGTGACCGACTGGCACGACTTCCAGCCGCGGTTCGGCTTCGCCTATCAGGTCGTTCCCAACACGGTGGTCCGCGGGGGCTATGGCATTTACTATGGGCAATCGCGCTCCGGGGTTACTGGTGTTATGCCCTACGGCGGCGCAGGTTTCAATCAGTACACAAATGTGATCACGGTCAATCCAAATGACCTCGCAACTCCTTTTGTGAACCTAAACAATCCGTTTAAGTTCGGGTTGATTCAACCGGCAGGAAATTCGCTCGGGTTGCTGAACGATGTGGGTTTTGGTGCCAACGGTCCGATTCGTACGGCGGGCTGGAACCAAACACCCTATGAGCAGAGCTGGAGCTTCGGGATCGAGCGTGAACTACCGAGCCATGTCTTGATCAATGCAGAATATATCGGCAAGAAGGGCACCCACCTGCCGTTCAGCGGCTCGACGGATCGAAACTATCTAGGGCCCTGGGTGGAGAGTCTCCCGGTTGGAGATCCCAACGCCGCCAACCCATGCCAAGCACTGACCATTGCATGCCTCAACACCCCTGTAACCAATCCCTTCGCTGGGCTCATCGCTGATCCGAACAGCACCCTAGGCAGCAACTTCCCGCAGATTCAGTACTATCAGTTGCTGCGTCCGTTCCCTCAATTCACTGGGGTTTCGACGGAACCGCAGATGATCGCCAATTCCATTTACCACGGACTGCAGTTGACCGCTGAGAAGAAGTACTCTAACGGTTTGCAATTGCTGGCAACGTTCGTTTGGTCGAAGTCGATCGACGATGCTTCCTCGGCCGATACCAATGTGTCGTGGGCGCAAAGCTTCGACAGCTTGCAGGATCCCAATAAGCCCGAGCTGGAACGGAGTCTGTCAACATTCGACATTCCCTATGTATTACAGTTCAGCTACAGCTACGATCTGCCGGTTGGGCACGGGCGGGCATTCCTGGGGAACATGCCGCGCTGGGCGGACCTGATCATCGGTGGATGGAAGACCAACGGCATCTGGCGTATCTCAGATGGACGTCCGCTGTCCTTCTTTCTCGACGACGGCGGACAGCCACTGCCAACATATGGCACACAGCGACCGAATATTGTGGGAATACCCACGCGTAACCACGGTTCGGATCAGATTTGGGTAGAGCAGTACTTTGCAGGCAACACCCCTGACGAGCACCCCAGTTTCGTGCGTCCTGCCCCTTTCACTCTGGGGAATGCTCCGCGAGCGCTGGGCAGCGTCCGTTCACCGTTGTCCTTCACGGCCGATCTTTCGGTCGGCAAGCAATTCCAAATACGCGAGGAGATGAACTTCGAGTTCCGGGTCGAGGCGAAGAATGCCTTGAATCATCCGGTATTCGGGACACCGGATACCAATGTCGGCGATGATACCTTCGGGAAAATCTCGTACACAGCAATCGGACCGCGCGAGGTGCAGTTGGGCTTCAAGTTTAACTTCTAATGCGTAGAGCGAACGCGGGTGCCGGCACCTGCTTATTGCTTGCGGGCCGCCGCGAGTTCGTAGTTGGGCATTGGTGGGAGATTTGTGCTAGCGTCTGTCCACTTCGCTTGACGTGACGTTTGCAAAGCTGGACCCACCCCCAAAGCTACTATAATTAAAGTCGAGCCGTTACGGGACTAAGGGCATCTGGCCTCAGAAGACGCGGTAGCAGGCGAATTTACAGAATCTCTGCCTGAACTCTGCCGAATCGCTCATCGCAGGAAATGACAGGGGTGCGTGGGCGAACACGCGCCAGAAAACCGAAGTGCTTGTAAATGCGGCAGAAAGGCAAGTTACGAAGTGAATGGGCTGGACTCAAAAATCCGCCGGTACTTGTACCTTGGGGGTTCGACTCCCCTCCCGGCACCATAATTTCCCCAATGTTTTGAATGCAGTAGCGGTCATCGCTGCCTAGCGTGAATGCCAGATTTCTCTGTGGCAAACTGGGCACTGTAGCAAAAGTGTAGTAATCCTCAAGCGACTCGACGATCCTGTTCCACCATTTCTTTCTTTGCGAATGCATGATGAGTGAAATCGGGATTTTTCGCCAACTATGCATGAAGGCGCTTCGAGTCGCCAATCCAGCGCTATAATGGCGTCGCACTGATGCCACTCGCCTCGGGCACAAAGCTTGGCCCGTATGAGATCCAATCTCCGCTTGGTGCCGGCGGTATGGGTGAAGTGTATCGCGCTCAAGACACCCGCCTGGAGCGCACCGTCGCCATCAAGATTCTCCCCGCTCATCTTTCTTGCGATCAGGTCCACAAGCAGCGCTTCGAGCGTGAAGCCAAGACCATCTCCGGCCTGAATCATCCCCACATTTGTGTGCTTTACGATGTAGGCCATCAGGATGGAATCGACTATCTGGTGATGGAGTGTGTCGAAGGGGAGACGCTGGGGAAACGGCTGGAGAAAGGGCCGCTGCCCGTGGAACAGGTGCTCAAGTACGGCGCACAGATCGCGGAGGCGCTGGATAAGGCTCATCGTAGCAGTGTGGTGCATCGCGACCTCAAACCCGGCAATATCATGCTCACTTCCAGCGGCGCAAAGGTCCTCGACTTCGGCCTGGCCAAACCAGCCACACCTGTTCTCACCGGCGCCACCATGAGCGCTGCGACACCGCACACCGCGATTACAGAGAAAGGAACGATCGTAGGAACATTTCAGTACATGTCGCCGGAGCAGGTAGAAGGGAAAGAGCTCGACGGGCGCAGCGATATTTTTTCGTTAGGCGCGGTGCTATATGAAATGGTGACTGGCAAACGCGCATTCGAGGGCAAGAGCCATTTGAGCGTGGCATCGGCGATTCTGGAAAAAGAACCTCCAGCGATAAGTTCCATCAAGCCGCTGGCTCCCCCGGTACTGGATCACGCCGTAAGGAAATGTCTTGCAAAATCCGCCGACGAGCGTTGGCAGAGCGCGAGCGACTTGGCGAGCGAGCTGAAATGGATCAGCGAAGCTGGCATGTCGAGTGGCACGCACGCAGTCGCAATAGCCCGCAAGGGCCTTGTGTCCCGGGCCTACGCCGTTGCAGCAGCGGTTGCGGCTACGCTGGCGGTGGCAGGTTTGTTGCTGTGGCGCGGTCAAAGCACGCGGGATGAGTCGGTATTGCGATTAACGATCACGCGACCCGAAGCGGAACCGATTCACGTGGGCTACGGGCCTGCCTTAGCACTTTCACCGGACGGGCGGCGGATTGTCTTTGTGGTAGCGCACGGAGCCGATACGCAGCTCGTGCTTCGGGACCTTTCTTCTTTTGATGGGAAGCTGATTCCGGGAACGGAAGGAGCGACAACGCCGTTCTTTTCTCCGGACGGCGAATGGCTGGCCTTCATGGCCCCGGGAAAAATCAAGAAAATACCGGTGAACGGAGGAGCCGCGGTCGATGTGACGGATGTGCCAGGTTTCACCGGAAGTGGAAGCTCCATTGGAGGCACGTGGCTTGCGGATGGAACGATCGTGTTCAATTCAGGCATGACCGCAGGACTGAGTCGCGTGCCGGCATCGGGCGGCAAAGCGCAAGCGGTTAACAGGCCGGATGACAAAGAAAGGATGTCTTGGCAATGGTGGCCGGAGGCTTTGCCCGGCGGCGACATAATGTTTACGGAGAGGAGCGGGGAAGGCCCCGGAGAGGCCAGTATCGCGGTCGTCTCCTTGAAGACAGGAAAGTGCAAGACGGTGGTCGAAAAAGGCGACTATGCGCATTATGCGCCGGGCGGACGCATCGTGTATTTGCAAAATGGAGTGCTTCTGGCGGTGCCGTTTGATGAAAGGAAAGTGGAGGTGACCGGCCCGGCTGAACCTGTTCTGGAAGGAGTGCGGTACACGCCCTTGTCGTATGCGCAGTTTGCGATCGCCGCGAATGGAACGTTCGCTTACATCCCGGGCGCGGCAAAGGACCTGAACAACACCCTGGTGACTGTAGACCGCAGCGGCCGAGAACAACCCCTCAAAGCTCCGCCGCGTGGATTCGAGGACATGGATCTCTCTCCCGATGGAAGACTGTTGGCGGTGACGGTAATTGGCGGGCAGCAATGGAACGTTTGGATTTATGACTTGCAGCAAGGGAGCCTGAATCGGCTAACGTTCGAGGGAGACAACCGGGATCCGATGTGGAGCGCCGATGGCAAGCGGGTGATTTACGCTTCAACACGAAATGGCCGGAGAGGTCTCTACTGGAAGCCGGTGAGCGGAACAGGCGCAGAAGAGCAACTCCTGGATTCACCGCGGCAACTGTTTCCAGCTTCTGTAACGAACGATGGCAAGTACTTGATTTATGACACGGGCGCATGGGAAGACACGGCGGCCATCTATGCTGTGCCGCTGCAAGGCGAACGGACACCGCGGGTGCTCTTCAAGCAGCCCAGCCTGGCAAACGGCAAGGTATCGCCCAGCGGGAAGTGGATCGCTTACGAATCCTCCGAGACGGGACGGACAGAGATTTACGTGCGGAGATTTACCGCGGGTGCAGAGAAGTGGCAAGTGTCCACTGAGGGGGGCGATCACGCGTTGTGGGCACTGGACGGGAGTGAACTCTATTTTCGAAGCCCAGGCCCCAAGGGCGAGATGGTGGTGATGAGTACGACAATTGGAAAGGGTGACGAGTTCACGTTCAGCCCGCCGCGAGCCTTGTTTCCATTTCGGTGCATAACAGCTGGCGCTCACGACTACGGTGTAATGAGCAATGGACAAAAAATTGTTTGCATAAAGGAGCCGGAGGCCGAGACAAAGGCGACGCAAGTGAATGTCGTCTTGAATTGGGCTTCGGAGTTGAAGAAGAAATGAGCCTGGCGCTGGGAACAAAGCTGGGGAGCATTCACCC
>DATFQQ010000045.1:0-75743 GCA_035264195.1 Candidatus Sulfotelmatobacter sp.
ATGAATGCGCCCGCGCAGCGCAGACGAGTCGCCGTTCGGCAGCGCTGTGAACTTAGGCAATCCTGAAAGCGCCAGATTCACTTTCGCTACGGTCCCGTTTCCGCGGTAGTGTTGCAGTTTCTGCACGAAGTCTGGAGATAGATGGACGGGGTCCGTGAGTTTCAGCAGCGTGCGTTTCGGATCGGCATTGGAGATCACAGCCTTTGCCTGGATCTCTTCTCCAGTAGAGAGCTGAACTCCAGTGGCCGCTCCGTCGCGGATAGAGATCCCAGCGACCTCAGCCCCGGTTCGAATCTCAACACCAGCAGCCTTCGCTGCGGACGCCATCGCTTGCGTGACTGCCCCCATGCCTCCAGCGGCGAACGATGCACTGCCAGCAGGATGCGAGTCGCCGGCGGCGCGAATGAGCAGAACCAGCGTGCTGCCCGCCGACCATGGTCCTAGAAAAGTGCCGAAGACACCGCGGGCGGCGATCACAGCACGCAAGAGTTCAGTCTCGAAATACTCTGCCGCAAGATCCGCCACTGCCATCGGCCCCCAGCGCAGCAGGCGGAACATGTCCTTCTTCCCCAATTTGCGGATGGCACGTCCTGTCTGCAACATGCTCCACAAATCGCCGCGGCTCGGGTTGTCGATGTCCGGAGGCGGAGTCGCAAGTGCATCCGCGATAACCTTGCTGATCTTGCCCAACGACTGCTGAAACTCGGGATATTTGGCGGCATCTTTCGCAGAGAACGCGCTGATTGCTTCCGACGATTTCTTCGCGTCTTGATAGAGCGAGAGAGCGCGGCCGTCCGGTGAGAGCGCGGTCACGCAGACGTCGGGCGTGATCATTTTCAGCCCATGCTTTTCCAACTGCATGTCGCGCATTACATCGGGGCGGATCGGTCCGGCAGTGTGAGCAAGCGTCGAACAGCGGAAGCCGGGATGAAATTCGTCGGTGATCGCCGCGCCACCAACTTGTGCACTGCGCTCGAGGACCAGCGGCTTGTATCCGGCTTTTGCGAGGTAGAACGCCGTGATCAGTCCGTTATGACCGCCGCCGATGATGACTACGTCTCTTTTGTCCGCCATAGTGTCCGGTTCTTTGTCTCACTGACGCCGTCAGGCGCTTACCTGCAAAAAGCTTTATCGCCGAGAGCGCTGAGAAAACGCCGCCGCGTTCGCCGAGTGACGATGCACTTCAGGCCGCTCCTTTGACGTCTTTCAGTATCTCGAGGGCTGCCAGGCGTCCGTTTGCACCCATAATGCCGCCTCCGGGGTGCGTGGCCGATCCGCACATGTAGAGATTCTTGATCGGAGTGCGGTACTGCGCCCATCCTGGCACCGGACGCAGGAAGAAGAGTTGCTCGAGCGAAAGCTCACCTTGGAAGATGTTGCCCTCGCTCAGTCCCCATTCGCGCTCGAGATCCAGCGGTGTCACGACCATCTTGTCGATGATGATGTCTTTCAAGTTGGGCGCGTATTCGGAGATCGTGTCGATGACGGTGTTCCCGAACTTCTCTTTCTCGGTGTCCCAGCTAAGTCCGGGCGCCAACTTGTATGGCGCGTACTGCACAAAGCACGACATCACGTGTTTTCCAGGAGGCGCCACCGACGGATCAGTCAGAGACGGAATGACCATGTCGATGTAAGGCCGCTTCGAGAAATGGCCGTATTTCGCGTCGTCGTAGGCACGTTCCATGTATTCGACCGATGGCGAGATCGAAATCGCGCCGCGTAAGTGGGCACCCGGACCGGGCATGCACGTGAAGTTCGGCAGGGCATCGAGGGCAATGTTTACTTTTCCGGACGAGCCGCGGAATTTGTAGCGATTGACCTCTTCGAGGAAGTCACCCGGCAGATGCTGGGCTTCGATGAACTTTGTGAAGGTCAGGCGCGGATCGACGCTTGACGAAATCACATCGGCGTAAACCTCATCGCCGTTGGAGAGCACCACGCCCTTCGCCTTCCCATTTTTGACGACAATCTGCGAGATGCCTGCCTGCGTGCGGATTTCAACGCCCGCCTCGCGCGCCGCATCGGCGATCGCGTTTGAGATTGCGCCTGTGCCTCCACGAGCAAAGCCCCAGGCGCGGAATGCGCCGTCGATCTCGCCCATGTAGTGATGGAGCAGGACGTAAGCGGTTCCCGGCGAGCGCACGCCGAGAAACGTGCCTATGATTCCCGAAGCCGACATCGTGGCCTTAAGTACGTCGGTCTCAAACCATTGGTCGAGAAAATCGATGGCGCTCATGGTCATGAGCTGGACCTGGTTGTACTTGTCGTAACTCGACATGCCCTGGAAGCGGCGTCCGATGAAGAGGAGCTTCATTAGTTCGCGCGGATTGAGCGTGGTCGGGTCCGGCGGAACCATGCTCAGGATGGGCTTCACGAAGCGACACATGGCCTGCATCGCTTTGCCGAATTCGTCGTAGGCTTCGGCGTCGACACGCGAGTGGCGGGCAATTTCACGATGCGTTTTGCCGTGGTCATTCACGCGCCATAGGTAGTCGCCGCTCGGCATCGGAGTGAAAGTTCCATCGAGGGGGAGAATCTCCAGGCCATGGCGTGGGAGATCAAGATCACGAATGATTTCGGGCCGCAGCAGAGAGACGACGTAAGAGCATACTGAGAACTTGAAGCCGGGCACGATTTCTTCCGTGCAAGCAGCTCCTCCGAGCACATGCCGCCGCTCGAGAACCAGCACCTTTTTCCCGGCGCGCGCCAGGTAGGCCGAGTTCACCAGTCCATTGTGTCCACCGCCGATGACGATGACATCGTATTTGTTGGAACCAGCCATTCGCTTGTGAGCTCCTAGCTGCTAGCTCCTAGCCGCTAGCTTGTATGCTGAGATTTCAGGAAACGCAATGATACTCGTACCGAGAAAAGGCGGAAATGAAGATTAGAGCCCGCTGGGAAGGACGGTCCAGCTGCGAAGAAGGCCGCACGAAACTGGCAGAATGGCGCGCATCAGGGCTACGAGTCGAATCGGTATTCTATCGGGAAAGCCAGATTTTGTCTGCCTGTTTGTTGCTAGGAATTTTCAGCGCTCTCTGCGGCAGTTCTCGGCGAACTCTGCGGTAGAGGATTTTAACGCCGAGTACGCTAAGGGATCCCAGAGCACGCGGAGAAGGCCAATTGCAAGAATGCCTGTGGCAACACCGAATGCGGTTGCCGCGAGCTCTCACCCGTGAATATAATCCACCATTCTGGATTCCTTTGTGTTCCTTAGTGTCCTTTGTGGTGAGAAACTACTTTAACCAGCAAGGGCACGAAGTCACACGAAGGACAACTTTGAGGACCTCACCTTGCCCATCGGAACCGCATTCCACGAGAGAACATTTCCACTTTGCCACAGCCTGAACTACCGCGAGTGGTCGGGATACTACACCGTCAGCGTCTACGAAGTGCACCACGAGCACGAGTACAACGCGATCCGCAACGCGTGCGCGCTGATCGACATTTCGCCGCTCTACAAGTATCTGATCACCGGCAAAGACGCGACCCGTCTCGTGAACCGCGTGATCACCCGCGACATTAACAAGGTGAAAGTCGGACAGGTCATTTATTGCTGCTGGTGCGATGAAGAAGGCAAGGTCATCGACGATGGCACGATTTCGCGCCTGGAAGAAAATGTCTATCGCTGGACCGCTGCCGACCCCAGCCTGCGATGGTTCCGGCAAAACGGCCTGAATATGGATGTTCAGATCGAGGACATTTCTGAGAAGGTCGCGGCTCTTGCCCTGCAAGGGCCGACATCGGCAAAGCTGCTGAAGTCCGTTGCTGAGGCCGATATAGTGAATCTGAAATATTTCCGCGTGACCCGCGGCAAGATCGCTGGCATTCCAGTCGACATCTCGCGCAGCGGTTACACCGGTGATCTCGGATACGAAATCTGGATGCCTTGGAACGACGCCGTCAAAGTCTGGGACGCGCTTTCGGAAAAAGGCAAGCAGTTTGATCTGCACGCTGCTGGGATGCTGGCACTCGATGTCGCCCGTGTTGAGGCCGGTTTGTTGCTGATTGAGGTTGACTACATCAGCTCGAAGAAGGCACTGATTTCGTCGCAAAAATACTCTCCCTACGAACTGGGCTTTGCCAAGATGGTCCATCTCGACAAAGAGAATTTCATAGGCAAGCGCGCTTTGGAGCGTGACGCGAAAAACGGAGTCCCGCGCCAGCTTGTAGGCCTCGAGGTTGACTGGCCGGATGTTGAGCGACTCTATGAACGCTATGGTCTGACGCCGGCGGCTCCAGCTCAGGCGTCCCGCGTGGCCGTGCCGGTGTATGCCGGTGAGAAGCAGGTCGGCAAAGCAACGACCACCTCGTGGTCGCCAACGCTCAAAAAGATGATTGCGCTCGCGAGCCTTGAGACGGAATACTCAAAGCCCGGAACCGCGTTGCAGATGGAGATCACGATCGAGGCGATCCGGCTGAAGACGAATGTGAAGGTGACCACATTACCTTTCTTCAATCCGCAGAGAAAGACGGCGACGCCGGTCTAGGCTTGTGTAGGGGCGGACGCATTCGTCCGCCCCGCGAGCGCAAGCGAGCGTGCGGGCCGGCATCGACAGCGGTTCATCGTACACGGCGACAATGCGCGCTTCGCGCGCACCCCGGACGAATGCGTCCTGGGCTACACATGCGCGGCGCGCCGCTTGCCTGCGACATAGATCCATACTCCGATCAGCAATAACGCTCCGCAGCCACCGACCACCTTAAAGACTGCGAGCGGCTTATTCGGCTCCCCCGGCTGTGGAATCAGGGACAAGACGATCGTTAGAGCCGTCGTGCAGAAGCCCAGCGTCGCGACCAGTTTTGCCATAACTACACCTCCCGGTACGCGGATTACATCCGGTCCCGCGGGTTCTCGTTGCAGCTTGATCATCGCGGCAAACAGATATAGATAGGGAATGAAGTAGGTAATCACTCCCATGCTGACCAGTACGTCGTAAGCGCCTTTCACGCTGGTCCCCGCCTGGCCCAAAAAAATAAACACCACACCCAGTACGAATTGCGTGAGGAGCGCAACCCATGGTGTTTTCCATCTTGGATGCAGCGAGCCGAATGCTTTGGGCAGGAAGCGATCTAGCCCAGCCACAAAGGGAAGGCGCGCCACGGCGGCGAGGTAAGCTCCGGCCGCACCAATGTTGCTGAGGGCAATCAGGAATGCCGCGAGCGGTAGAACTCCCGGAAAGCCCACGCGCGTCGCGGTCGCCGAAACCGCCTGCACAAGGCCTTGCAGACTGTTAACTTGCGTCGAGGGCAGAGCTAGCAGAACGCAGACCGTCCCCAGGATGTAGCAAATCGTCACTGTTACGCCAGCGAACAGCAGCGCGAAAGGAATCGTCCGCCGGGCGTTCTTGATCTCCTCTCCCATGAACGAGGCCGTCTCGCAGCCGCCGAACGCAAAGGTCAATACGGACCAGAAGATGATGTCATTCAGGTGCATGCTCGGCGTCATCGAATGCAGGGTGAACGCCGTCGCCGATCCATAGCGGTGCCAGGCCACGAATCCCATGACAATCACGATCCCGACTGGGATCCACATGGAAATTGCGCCGACATTGTGAAGCCACTTGCCGACGTCGAGGCCGACGATGTTCAACAGCGTGGCTGCACTCAACGTCAGCAGTGCGAATACGATATAGAAGGTCGCATTGCCAGAAAGGTGTTGCCACTTCGCTTGACGCATGAAGAGAACATTGCCGGCGGCGAAGTAGAGCACAGCAGGGAAGTAGGGCAGGTTGCTCGTCCAGTATGTCCATGCCGACATGAAGCCCGAGAAGTCTCCGAATGCCCGCTTGCTCCAGACGTAGAGTCCGCCCTGGTTGGGATAACGCGACGACAGTTCCAGCACCGAGAGCGCCAGGGGCGTGTAAAAGCAGAACCATGCGCCGACCCAAATGACAATCGAACTCGGGCCGGCGGCAGCAGCCGACGCGATCCAGCGCAAGCTGATTCCGGTGATCACGTAGAACAACACGAGATCGCGGAATCCCATGACTTGCTTTGGCCGATTGGGATCTTCTGCTTCTGCGATGGAAACGCCTGGTGAGAGAAGGCCGACATTCTCCGATAGCCGCTTCGAGTTGGATTCGGCCAAGGCGTGTCCCCGGGTCAAGTCTGGTCAGGAAGAAAAGAGAGGAATATCACTGACCCCGAGCGCTCGGCAAGGTGAAAACTCTGACGGTTACGTGATATCGGAATACGCGCCCGGGACAAAGTCCGGGCGCTGCCAGAACTTTTCGTAGCATTCCTCGCCGGGCCTTCTCGGTATACCGCTCAAACATCGCCTTACTCCACCGCGGCCGTATTACGATTGCTGCGCTTCCAGTACAAATACCCCGGAACTCCGATCAGCACAATCGCAGTGCCCCAGAATGCCTCCTTTGGCCGGGTGATAATGGTATTCAGCGTCCACGCGCCGCCAATCAGTACATAAATCGCGGGCAGCCACGGATAGCCGGTGCACCGATACGGACGCGGAATGTCCGGCCGTTTCCAACGGAGCCAGAACAGCGCGATCACGGTTAACGTGTAGGAAAGCACCATGCCATAAATCACGTAGGTGTAAAGCTGATCGTAGCGTCCGCTGACCGTCAACGCGGCTGCCCAGACACCCTGCCCGATGAGGCTAAAAGCCGGTGTCCGCCACTTCGGATGGATCACCGCCATGCGCCTGAAGAAGACTCCGTCTTGCGCCATGGCAAGATAGACGCGGGCTCCGGACAGTGTGCATGTCGCCGCCGCACTGAAGCATGAGACCGCAATCATCAGCGACAACCACACCGCCGCTCGTGGAGAGAACAGCACCGCCGCTGCGGCGTGAGCAATCGTTTCGTGGGCCGCAATCTCCTTCAGAGGCAGCGCATACATGTATGTCAAGTTCATGGCGATGTAGATCACGCCCACCGCGAGAACGCCCAGCACCATCGACAGCGGAACATTCTTTCGGGGCTCTTTTACTTCGCCCGCGACCCACGTGATGTATACCCAGCCGTCATAGGCCCAAAATACCGCGATGAGTCCCACGCCCAAAGCGGAAATCAATTGCGTTGAGCTCAGTCCCATGGTCAAGCTGACGCCGTTCGAGTGGAAGTTTGCCCAGTTACCTTTGCCGACCAAGAACCCCAGGCAGACGAAAGCAGCCATCGCCGTAAACTTCGTCCAGGTGGACACGTTCTGCAGAAGCGCGCCCCATCGGAGTCCAACAACGTTGACGTACGTCAGGATTGCGATCAGAAGCAGACCAAGCAGGTGAGTCCGCGTCAGTACGATCCATGAAGAAGCAAATACAACATGCGCTTCCGATACGGAGGGGAATACCTGTCCGACATACGCTGCTGCCGCGACGGAAAGCGCGGCGATCGATCCTCCGTTGGCCACGCTGAACAGCATCCACCCGTAGAGGAACGCGA
This sequence comes from Candidatus Sulfotelmatobacter sp., assembly GCA_035264195.1. GTDB lineage: Bacteria > Acidobacteriota > Terriglobia > Terriglobales > Acidobacteriaceae > Sulfotelmatobacter. Next base: position 7,404 of record DATFQQ010000045.1, read on the forward strand.
TCAGGTCACCATATGCCTCGCGCAGGAAAATATACTGTCCGCCAGAGTCGGGAAACATTGATCCCAGTTCGGCGAAGGCAAAGCATGCGCACAGCGAGATCAGCGCGCCCAGAACCCAGACGAGCAGAAACAAAACCGGCTGCGGAAGCGGCGTAGCGATGTCTTTGGCGGTGAGAAAGATCGACGACCCGATGATTCCGCTCACCAACAACAACACGGAATCGAGCAAGCCGAGTCCGCGCCACAGTGTGGGCTTGTTTTCGGAAGGTGGGAGTTCAGCGTCGGTCGCGGCGGGTAAGACCGTGGTGGGCTCCATTTATCCGATTCCGAGTTCGTCGGGAGACTCGAGAGGTGTGCCGCAACGGCGGCAGATCACCGCCGAGCAGTCGCCGCAAGTCAGCGGATCAGTCACCTCTTCGGCGCAATTCGGGCAATAAAGCGCGCCTGGTTCCGGCGGTGGCGTCTGCGGATTTGTCGCCATGTGCAAAAAACTCTAGCACAGAGGCCCTATCCCCGTCGCTGATCAAATGGGAGCTACAATTGATGGGTATGCCCGAGAAACCCCAAACTCCCGACGAAAAGCTGCAGGAAGAGTTTAACCGCTGGGCCGCTGCTGGCGAAGGCGCCAAGATGCGGAATCATCATCTCGACATCACTGAGAAGACGATCCGGCTTATGAATCTCCGCCCGGGCGAGCGCGTGCTCGACCTTGGCTGCGGCTCAGGATGGGCCACGCGTCTTCTGGCCCGCCTGGTCGGCGATGGCCCGGAGGGCTTCGGGCAAGTGGTAGGCATCGACGTTTCAGACGAAATGGTCCGCCTGGCCCGCGAGGAATCGAAAGAGTTTGAGAACACGTTGTACGTCTGGGGATCTGCCCAGCAGATCCCATGGGAAGAGAATTTCTTTGACAAGGTGTTGTCGGTCGAGTCGTTCTACTACTATCCCGATCAGGATCGCGCGCTGATGGAGCTATTCCGGGTCATGGCGCCGCGAGGACGATTGTTCATTCTGATCAATCTCTACAAAGACAATCAGTATTCGCTTCAGTGGGTGGACAAATTGAAAGTGCCGGTACACGTGCGTTCTGCAGCCGAGTATGTCGAACTCTTGAAGAAACACGCATTTGAAAATGTCGAAGCCCGGCGCGTTCCCGACGAGACGCCGGTTCCTGATGGTTACAAAACGACGTCGTTCAAGTCCCTGGCCGACTTGCGTGCTTTCCAAAAGGAAGGGGCGCTGCTGCTCATGGCCTCCAAGCCCGACCTGCGCACACCCGCACCGGGATACACGATTTATTAGAAGATGCCGCCGTCAGCCCGAGGCTGACGGCGCTATGGCGCTCAAATGGTGCTGTCGTCGTCATCATCGCTGTCATGATGACCGCGATCTTTCACTGGACTCATCGCCCGTCCATCCTGCGCGTGACGAATCTCGATCCTTCCATTGACGTTGTTGAGCTTAATGTGTGCGCCGCCATTGCCTAATTCACCGCGTAAATCGTGTCCCACCACGCTGTGATGGTTGACATGCAGTCCGAAATCGTTGCCGATATTGCCAGAGACTGTATTGGCCTCAACCTCGGCGTTGGCATCTGACGGAATCGTCAACGACAGCGACCCATTCACCGAATTCAGGTCGACGGACTGCCCGGCAAGCTGATTGAACTTTGCTTCCAGCCGTCCGTTCACGGTTGAAAGCTCTGCACGGCCGGACAGATTCTGGGCTTCCAGCCTTCCATTGATACACGAGGCTCTCACCTCGCTGGCCATCCCTGTAATGTCGAGAGCACCATTGATCAGTTTGATTTCATCGAGATGGACGGTCCGAGGCACCGTCAGGGTGTATTCCACGCTCGCAGGGTTGTTATGCGAACCCCAGTTCCAGTTGTTGTTGTGGTCAGGGTACTTGGTCCGGATCGATAGATAGTCTTTGCCCGAATCAATCTCGATCTTGGCTTCCTCAAGCCGCTCCTTGGTGTCGGCGTACTTCACGGCATCGACTTTTACTTCGTTGCGGTCCCAGCTTGAGATGTGGACGTCTCCGTTGATGTTGTCCAATTCAATGCGGCCGTCGGTATTGATCGCGTAGGTCTGATGGAATTCTTCCGTCAGGGAACCCCGGCGATCAGCAGCGTGGGCTGCCAGGGCGAAGGTCAACAGGGCGCAGAGCGTTCCTAGCGCGGCTCCCAACCACGTCGCAGACTTACGTTGGCGGTTCATCTCATCCCTCCGTTTCAACGCTTTAGACGTGAGGGTTCCGGAATGGTGAGACTCTGGCTCAACAAAAATTTGATGTGGCTGTCTTGTTGGCAATGTTACCTCGGTGACGTTCCCCCGGTTCCTGCGCTGAACGACAATCTTCCCAAGAACTTACGTGGGGTTTGACGTGTCGTACCTGTCGGCAAAAAGCGTGTGGATTTGTCTGCAAAAGTGTGTCCGGCGCACTGCGGTGTCTTCTCTGGCGGTGGTCGCTCTCGCTTGCGCGGCGGTGTCTCAAACGGCTGAGACCGACAAGCCTGTTCCCATTCTGACCGGAAACATCGGCACTTTCAGTTTTGTGACAGGCGGTCACAATGTAATCGATACGCAGATTAATCCGGTGCTCCTGGTTCCTCTCGGGGATCGATGGCTGGTCGAGGCACGTGCCGAGTTCGAAGGCGAGTTCCAGCGTCCACCCAATGGCGGTCCCTATGCTGGTCCCGTTGATAAGCATGTCGACTATGCCCAGATCGATTACATCGCCAACCGCTACCTCACGATCACAGCCGGCCGGTTCCTAACCCCATTCGGAATTTTTAACGAGCGTCTCTATCCCGTCTGGATTCGTTTTCTGCAACCGGACCCGCTCATTTATCCCGTCGGTACGGCCCCAAGCGACGGAGCTATGTTCCGGGGAGGATTCTCCGTCAGTCCACAGGCGAACCTGAATTACGCGCTGTACGTTTCCGCGGCCAGCATCGGTATCGAGAGCATGGACTCTGAACGGCACGTCGGGGGACGCATGGGACTCTTTTTTCCCGGACCTCGTCTCGAAATTGGTGGTTCGTGGCAGAGAACGCTGCAGGATGACCGGAAAAATGCCTTTGGCTTTCATATGGGATGGCAGGCGGCAAAGGCTCCGCTGAGTATTCGCGCTGAATATGCTCATGCTTTCGAAGGAAGTGGATATTGGGCCGAAGGAGCTTATCGTCTGAGCCAGGCGCATTTCTGGCGCAAAGTTATGCGGCGCACCGAACTTGTGGCTCGCAGTCAGCAGTTTTTCGTCGGTGCAATCGGCGCCGGTGCGGATGCCGGCTTGGAACTTCCCTCTGCAGAAACTCGAGAAGCAGACTTCGGAATTAACTACTTCTTCCGCGACGGATTGAAGGGCATCGCCAGTTATGGGCGGCAATTCAGCTCAGCCGGCAACTTCAATCAATGGAGTTTCGGGCTTGCTTATCGATTCCTCGTTCCACTCGGCCGCGTGGCCGAGTCTCGGGAGGCACAATGAACATCCGTGCCTCCGTCACCGTGTTCCTGCTCAGCCTCGCGGTTGTTTCTTCCGTCTTTGCCGGATCTCACTCAGCCAATAAAGAAGCGACGCCGTCGCCGGTAGTCCGTGAGCAGGATATTGCTTCGATGCGCATCGAAGGAGAGAAGCGTTTCCACGCGAACTGCGGCCGCTGTCATGCCGCACCCCAGAAATTTCCGCCGCGCATGATGGCAACCGTGTTGCGCCACATGCGCGTTCGTGCAACCGTCACCGAAGATGACCAGCGGTTGATCTTGTTCTACATGACTCAATAACCAAACAGATGACAATCAGCACCATCAGAAGCCCGCAACTTATTCGTCGCATGCTTCTTGCAATTGCGGTCGTCAGCGCCTTCGTCGCAGTGCCTCGCGCTCGAGCCCAGCATGTTATCGAGGTGACCGCAGACAGGGACAGCCGATACAAAATGGCCGGCCTACGCACGCCGGAAATCACTGTGAAGGCCGGCGAACAGATCCTGTTGCGAGTGACTGCCAATCGCGCCAAGTCATGGAACCGGGACGGCTCTATCCACGGTTTCACCCTCTTGCGCACCAAGGATCGCACCCGGGTCGAAGGATGGGACCTGCTATTCAAACCGGGAAAGCAGGAGTTCCTGCTCACGGCACCAAATGAGTCCGGAGATTATGAAGTTGTTTGTACGGTGATCTGCAGTGAAGACCATGAAGGCATGCACATGAAATTCATTGTGCTGCCGTAATTGAGGTAATGCCAAGATGAAGAACCGATTCGCCATTCTGCTTGCCGCTGCCGTTTTACTATTCGCCTGCGCCGCCTTTGCTCAGAATGCGCAGATTTTTCACGGAGAAATTTCCGACAGCCAGTGCGCGCTCAATGTTCACTCCTTGACGCGCTCGCACCAGGAAATGCTTAAGTCTAAGTCGATGGGAGGCACTTCCAATACATGTGCGGTCTATTGCATCGAACGTCTCGGCGGGTATCTGGTGCTGTCGTCAGGCAAGAACGTCTATCGTCTCGACCGTGCCGACCTGGTTCATGGATTTGAAGGACAGCGTGTAGTCATCAACGGCGTACTCGATACCAAGCTCAATCAAATTCATGTAATCAAGATTGACTTGGAAGAGAAGCCATAGATCTTTGGCCCGCTTCCGTCACCAGGAATACACACAGAATCGTCATCACCGGTTCAATCGGAACGCGATAGCGCTGTCCGGGATAAACAAAGTAGTAGATCGCCGGATACAGCAGAATCAGCCAAAAGAGAAGCCATGCTCCCGGTTTGCGCTGCCGCAATGCTCGAATTAATCCCCAGAATGTGAGAACCGAAGAGGCGAAGAAGAAGGAGTTCTTCACTTCGCTCATCCATGGTGGCACCGTCGCCTTCGGAGTGCCCGCCCAAAAGTAAGTAAATCGCTTGATCGAGAGTCCCGCGAAGCGAGCGTAGTCAGCCTTGATGTAGTCGAGCGCCTGCTGCTTCCGCATTGCGATGTAGGCTAGTTCTCCCATCTCCTGAAACTGCCGCATGGCGTGCGGATCATGCGGTGGATCCAGATACAACATCAAATTGCCGTCGGCTCCTTCGCCGTTACCCAGCCGAAGCTCGGCTCCGAAATTGTCGCGAATAAAAATAAACTTCCCGAAGACGCGGTAATTCCGGGTCAGCCAAGGCGAGATGCAGGCGAAGAATATGACGGATGACAGCACCACCCCGGCAAGCGACCGCTTTCCAACCTTCGCGCGGTGATACCAGGCCCACAATCCTGCAGCAGGCAAGAACGACAACAGGGAAGCGCTGTTCAGGGCGATCACTCCCCAGAGCAGCCCAAACTCAATCCATGGCCAGAGACCATCGCGATCCTCCATCGTCAAAGCCAGCCAGAGGACCATGCCTAGTAAGAGGGCGGAGAGGGTCGTCTCCCAGATCCAGCGTGTGCTCCAGAACATCACGTTGGGCAGGAGCACCCACGCCCAGGCCGAACCGACAGCAACTTTTTCCGAGAAGATACGCCGAGCAATTCTGAAGATGGGCACACAGGTTAAAGCCGAAAACGCACTATTCAGCATGAGCAGAAAAATTGCCGAAGCCTTGGAATAAACGCCAAGAAGCAAGAAGACACCGGCAGTGAGGTACGGATAAAGCGGAGGCTCCCAGGCGGTTGGCCCACTTGGAGGGCCGAACTGGTTGGCGAAGCCCTTTCCACTCGCGATGGACGCTGCGATTCGTCCCATCTCCCAACCAAAGCCGAAATTCTCATCGGTGGCTTTGATTCTGTAGGTGTGGCCGACGATGATCCAGGCAAGGCGCAGAAGAAACGCGACGCCCACGATCCAGACTTGCGACGTACGAATCCGGGACCAAACGGTGCGAAATGAAAAAGAATTCACCTGCGTCGCGTCGACGCCTGATCTGGATTCCATGCTTGGTCTATTTGTAGCTGAGGCCCTGCGGAACAGCAAGCCCAGCGCTATTTCTTCGGCACCAAACTCTGTTAACGGCAGTTGAATGCACGGTGAGAACAACTCATGCAAGAATCAATCCCTAACGATTAGAATTCCACATCCGCACGGAGGTGCTCGATGATTCTGGGGATGACAACTGCAACGTTTACGCTGCTCCATGTTCTTATCAGCCTGTTGGGCATTGGCTCAGGACTTATCGTGATGTACGGACTCCAGACCGCAAATCGGCTGAACCGTTGGACGATGTTCTTCCTCGTGAGTACCGCGCTTACCAGCATTACAGGTTTCCTCTTTCCGAACGAGCACATCACGCCGGGCATCGTGGTCGGCATCTTGTCTCTGCTCGTCCTTGCTGTGGGAATCGTGGCCCGTTACCCTCAGCGTCTACGTGGCGCATGGCGGCCTATCTACGTCATCAGTGCCTCTGTGGCACTGTACTTCAACGTATTCGTGCTGGTGGTGCAGTTGTTCGAGAAAGTTCCCGCACTGAGAGCGCTCGCTCCCACCCAGAAGGAGCCACCGTTCGGCATCACGCAGTTGCTGGTGCTGATCCTGTTTATCGTGGCGACGGTTTACGCCGTAAGGCGTTTCCACCCCTCAGCCGGATCGATCGGAACCTCCGCGAGCGGGTCAACTCAGAAGCGGGCCGCCTGATCTACCTCTCCTAGATATCAAGTAATGTCGAAGCGGTGCCAAACAGCCGCAGTCGAGGTACCTTCCGCTTAGGCGCCCTCCTTGTTTGGAAGAAGTAATATCTGCCATATATACAATCAGTTAACGGGATATCCACAGAACACAATAAGATTTCTGTTGACAGCAATGAACGGCGGGCAGTAAGTTAACAGTGTTAAGTTAACACTGTTAAACAAGAGACCATTGTTATGGGAGTCAAAGAGAGACGGGAGCGAGAGAAGTCGGAAACCCGGGACAAGATTCTCGACGCCGCCCGGGAACTGTTCGTCACGGAAGGCTACGAAGGTGTCTCGATGCGCAAGGTCGCCGAGAAAATCGAGTACTCGCCGACCGCCATCTACGTGCACTTCGCCGATAAGAACGAACTGTTCCGCGAACTGTGCCATCAGGACTATGCCCGCCTCGCCGAAGTCTTCACCAGTTCGGTGATTTCGACCGATCCTCTGGAGCGGCTCAGGCAGATCGGCGGCATCTACATCGACTTCGGCACGCGCAATCCCAACCACTACAAGTTCATGTTCATGACGCCGCATCCGGCCCATCAGCTCGATGAGGTCGACCGCGAAATGAAGGGCAATCCTGAGATGGATGCCTACGCCTTTCTCAAATGGGCGGTTCAGCAGGCGATTGAGACTGGCTGTTTCCGGGAAGACGTCCAGGATGCGGAATTGATTTCCCAAACTTTATGGGCCTCGGTCCACGGCGTGATTTCCCTGCATATCGCGAAGGGGGATGACGAGTGGGTCGACTGGCGCCCCATGCGCGATCGTGCCGAAACCATGCTCGACGTTACTCTTCGTGGTCTGCGCCGCGAAGCCAAGACCGGAAAGGACGAGTGAGTATGCCTCCGCTAGCGCGACGAAATCTGTTTCACGACAAGGTGAGGCTCACGGTTACGCTGACGGGAATCGTCTTCTCAGTTGTCCTGATCGTTGTGCAGCTGGGCTTGTTTTTGGGATTCACTACTGCGACCTCGAATCTGATCGATCACTCAAACGCAGATCTCTGGGTCACATCGAAGAATGTCCCGTACGTTGAGCAGGGAGTCCCCTTCAGCGAGCGCAAGCTGAATCAAGTACGAGCCGTGCCCGGCGTCGGAGACGCGCAAAAGCTCATCTCCCGTTGGACTCAGTGGAAACGTCACGACGGCGGGCAGGATTCGGTTCAGATCGTGGGCATCAACGTTGACGATCCCATGGAACGCCCCTGGAACGTGGTCGAAGGCAACGTCGCCGCCCTGAAGTTTCCTGATGCGGTGATTCTCGACGAACTTTACAAGCAAAAGTTGGGCGTCACCAGCGTAGGTGAAGTCTTCGAGATTGGCGGCCATCGCGCCCGCGTCGTCGGCTTCACGCGCGGCATTCGTTCATTCACGACTTCTCCATACGTATTCACGACTTTCAAGAACGCGCAGGATTTCGCCAATATTCCCGAAGATCAGACGATGTTCATTCTGGTGAAATTGGCCCCCGGAGCGAATCTGGAGCAGGTCAGGCACGAGTTGCTTGAGCACGTGAAGGATGTTGAGGTTCGCACGACCTCCGAGTTCAGCCGCATGACGACCTTTTACTGGATGTTCACCACCGGAGCGGGAGTTGCGGTTCTGATCGCCGCAGTTTTGGGCTTGGTCGTGGGATTCGTCGTCGTAGCGCAGACCATCTACGCGACAACCGTTGATCACATCCGCGAGTTCGGCACGCTGAAAGCCATGGGAGCCCCGAACAGTTATGTCTACAAGGTCATCATGAACCAGGCCGCGATCAGCGCCGTCATCGGCTATACGCTCGGCATGATCGTCAGCGTCTTCGTGGTTCACGGCAGCCAGAAGGGTGGGGCCGCGATCTTGATGCCGCCGTCAATGGCCGCAGGAATGTTCTTTCTCACACTGCTGATGTGCGTGGGAGCAGCACTGGTTTCGATCAACAAAGTGACCCGGATCGATCCAGCCATGGTGTTCAAGGGCTAAAGAGGGTTCGTATCAGGGCACGCCCTCAGGCGTGCCGCATAGGAATGGTTAGAAGGCGCCTAGGCGCTGGGGATGGGGAAAATGCAATCCGCAATCGCAGTTCGACAGCTGACCAAGAAGTACGACGAAGGCGCAACCGGCACGCTCGCCCTTCGCGGCGTAGATCTCGACGTCCATCCGGGCGAGTTGCTGCTCCTTATGGGCCCCTCCGGCAGCGGAAAGACCACGCTGCTCTCAATCATGGGATGCATTCTCACCGCGACCTCAGGCAGCGTTCGCGTCGCCGGCAGGGAAGTGGTCGGGCTAAGCGAGAAGCAATTGCCAGCATTGCGCTTGGAAAATATCGGTTTCGTATTCCAAGGGTTCAATCTGTTCCCAACGCTAAGCGCAGGCGAAAATGTCGAACTCATGCTCGACCTGAAAGGAATTTCCAAGGCTAGAGCGAAAAAGCGCGCGCAGGAGCTACTCGATCAAGTTGGCCTTGGAGAGAAGTACGACAGTTTCCCCGCCGATCTCAGCGGAGGCCAGAAGCAGCGCGTCGCCATTGCCCGTGCACTGGCTGGAGATCCCGGCATCATTCTCGCCGACGAGCCGACAGCGGCTCTAGACTCGCACACCGGCCGCACCGTCATGGAGATGATGAGCGAACTCGCCCACAAGCGCGGCCGGGCGGTCGTAATCGTTACTCATGACTCACGAGTTCTGAGTTATGGCGACCGTATCATCACCATCGAAGATGGCGCGATCTCCGACAAGAACGAGGCGGATGTCATCCCGCCCTCGCTGTTGTCGCATCAACTGGTCCATGCCGTACCCGGCTTGGCTTAACAATCAACGTTCGAACCGCAGTTCTACGGACTGGGGAAGTAGAGAAGTTTATGAGCACGCAATTCTCAATGGGAGTTCGGAAGAGCCGCACGATGTTGGTCGTTGGACTCGGCGTCTTCCTGTTAACTGCAACTCTGATGCTTGCTTCGCGGCGAGCGCATGAAGCTGTGGCGGCTTCGAACATCGCTTCAAAGAGCCATGGGCTGCTGCCGATCGCCGGCCCCGGTCGCGTCGAGCCATCGTCCGAAGACATCAAGATCGGTTCCGAGCTAAGCGGTCGTCTGAAGATCGTCAACGTTGAAGAGGGCGATCCGATCCATCGCGGCGAGGTCTTGGCCGAGCTTGAGAACGCGGACTACCGCGCGCAGGTAGAGTCCGCTCGCGCGAATGTCATCGCGAAAGAAGCCACGCTACGCAAGGTGATCAACGGCGCCCGGCACCAGGAGCGGGCCGAAGCATGGTCCTCAGTGAACGAAGCCAAAGCGGTGATGGAGAACGCGCAAGCCGAGTTGCGCCGCCGTCAGGAGTTGTTTTCGGCAGGCGTAGTTTCGCGCGAGGAACTCGATCGCTTCGCCCGCGAAGCTGACGTAGCTAAGGCCAAGTACGACGCTGCGGTCCAGCAACACGCTCTGGTCGACGACCACGCGCGCGAGGAAGACCAATCCTTCGCTGAGGCTGATGTAAAGCTGGCCCAGGCCCAGTTCGAAGAAGCCGAGGCACGTTATGCAAAGACGTTCATCCGCTCGCCTATCGACGGCACAGTGCTGCGCAAGCATCATCGCAGCGGCGAGAGTGTTTCAAACTCCTCGACTGTGCCCGATCCAATCCTGACCATCGGCGATCGCAAGACTCTGCGCGTGCGCGTCGATGTCGACGAGACCGACGTTAGCAAGGTCAGCGTAGGCCAGCGTGCTTACGTTACCGCCGACGCCTACGGTAAACAGAAGTTTTGGGGACATGTCGTCCGCGTGGGCCAACAACTGGGCCCAAAAAACGTGCGGACCGACGAACCGACGGAGAAAGTAGATACCAAGATTCTGGAGACCTTGGTCGAACTCGATCCCGGGTCGACCTTGCCCGACGGCTTACGGGTTGACGCATTCATCGTGCCGGATCGTGGTGAAGTGGCCGACAACCGCTAGATCAACTAAGAACTGAATTCTTCCCTCCTGCCAGGAATGCAGTGAGGGTGTGTCTGGAGATCCTATGACTCGAGAAGCACGCTTAATGGCAGGAGTCATCCTGCTCACCATTCCAACAATCCAGTACGGTGGATACTTCCTGCTCACCTCGCTGGCCGATCGCAGCAGCGGATATATGGACAATGCTCTCCGGCAGAATTTCTTCCGCGCCGGTCATGCGCATGCTGGAGTCTTCGTAATCCTGTCGCTGTTATGCCAAATTCTGGCCGACTCTGCGACCCTGCCGACGCCTTGGCTTTGGCTCGCCAGAGTGGGGGTTCCGATTGCGGCGATTTTGATTCCGGCAGGATTTTTCCTTTCGATGGGCTCCCCGGTAGCCACTAAGCCCAACGGGTTTATCTCTCTGATTTATCTGGGGATTCCGTTTCTTGCCGCTGGAGTTTTGACGCTCGGAATTGGTCTACTACGTCGTCCTGCGATGTAAAAAGGGATGAATCCGGTAGAATAGTTCGTTCCGCGGATTCCACCTTTGATCGCTAACGTCACTCTAACTGCGCTGTTTGCAGACTTGGTAGGGCCCAAGGGGATTGGGTCCTACATTCGCCAGCACTTTCTGGATACCACTTTTCGCGGTATCTACCACGCGAATGCCTTCGATATCGCGCTGCTGGTCCCTTATTTCATCGTCCTCATTTTGTTGGCTGGCTACGGGGCGCACCGCTACGTCCTGGTGTATCTGTACTACAAGCATCAGCGGAATCGCACGACGGAGCCGAGGGCACGTTTTGCGGAGCTTCCTCGCATCACGGTCCAGTTGCCGATTTTCAACGAGCAGTATGTGGTCGAGCGATTGCTCGATGCAGTCTGCAAGCTCGATTATCCACGCGAAAAACTTGATATCCAGGTGCTCGATGACTCGACCGACGAGACTGTCGACGTCGCCCGGGATCTGGTCGAACGGTATGCGGCACTAGGAAATCCCATTAGCTATCATCACCGCACCAACCGTCACGGCTTCAAAGCCGGAGCACTCGCTGCGGGACTCGAATCTGCCAAAGGCGATTTTGTTGCTATCTTCGACGCCGACTTCACTCCTCCCGACGATTTCTTGCTGCGCACCATTCACCACTTCGCCAATCCGCAGATTGGCATGGTGCAGACCCGCTGGACGCATCTCAATCGCAATTACTCGTTCCTTACCGAAGTGGAAGCCATTCTCCTCGACGGTCACTTTGTTCTCGAGCATTCAGGACGCGCCCGCACCGGATTGTTTTTCAACTTCAACGGAACCGCTGGCATGTGGCGCCGCGCCGCCATCGACGAAGCCGGAGGCTGGCAGCACGACACCCTGACCGAAGACACCGATCTCTCCTATCGCGCCCAACTCAAGGGCTGGAAGTTTATCTACCTGCAGGATGTCGAATGCCCCGCCGAGCTTCCGGTTGAGATGACTGCCTTCAAGACCCAGCAAGCGCGTTGGGCCAAAGGGCTTATCCAGACGGGAAAGAAGATCCTGCCGCGCGTTCTGCGTAGCGATGCTCCGCTCCACACCAAGATCGAAGCCTGGTATCACCTGACGGCGAATATCAGCTACCCGCTGATGATCATGCTCTCCGTGCTTCTCCTGCCGGCGATGATCATTCGCTTCTACCAGGGCTGGTTCCAGATGCTCTACATCGACCTGCCACTATTTATGGCGTCGACGTTCTCGATCTCGAGCTTCTACCTGGTCTCCCAGCGAGAGCTTTTTCCGCGAAGCTGGCCGCGCGCTCTGCTCTATCTACCATTTCTAATGGCCTTGGGTATAGGGCTTACGATTACGAATACGAAAGCCGTCATCGAAGCGTTAATTGGCCGACAGACCGCGTTCGCGCGTACACCAAAATACAGCGTGGTCTCGAAGCAGGACAAAGTCGGTGCGACCAAGTACCGCAAGCGCCTGGGATGGGTTCCGTGGGTCGAACTTCTCATCGGCGCTTATTTCGCGATGACCATCTACTACGCGGTCGAGAACGAGAACTACATCACCGTACCGTTTTTGATGCTGTTCGTAGTCGGGTATTGGTACACCGGGTTAATGTCTTTGTTGCAAGGGCGCTTTGCCGGAGCCGCGAGGAGAACCACTTCGCATACGAAGCCTTTCCCGGTCGGCGTGTAGATTCTGCTCCGGCGGTCGATCATTGGCCTGAGTTTGACCCCTCATTTACAATCCTGTCGCCGAAAAAATCCTAAGTGCGATCGAACGATACGAGGAGGATGCGATGCTTCGCTTGCATAGAATTCTCCACTCCGCTGCCGCGATCGCGGCCTCCGTAGTGCTTCTCAGCTGTGCCAGTACTCATGACTCTGATGAGTACTTCGTCTTCGTCTCTACAAACCTGCAGATTCCTTATTGGAAGACGGCGGGTAACGGGTTTGCTCATGCTGCGTCGGAGTTCAAAGTACGGGCGGATTTCACTGGGCCGCAGACTTATGATCCCAACGCGGAGCGCGATGCTCTGGATCAGGCCGTGCAGAAGAAGGCCACTGGCATCCTGGTGGCGGCAGCCGATCCCAATGTGCTCAAGGACAGCATCGACAAGGCAGTTGCCGCCGGCATTCCGGTGATCACCATCGATTCCGATGCACCATCAAGCCGGCGCCTCTTCTTTATCGGAACCAACAATTATCAGGCGGGCTTTACAGGGGGACAGCGCCTCGCGCAAGAGCTGCACGGTAAGGGAAACGTCGTCGTGTTCACCATGCCGGATCAGGCCAACTTGCAAGACCGCTTGCGAGGGTACAAAGATGCTCTCGCCAAGACCCCCGCAATCAAAATCACCCGCGTGGTCGATATCCAGGGTGACCCACGCATTGCATTCGATACGACGACGCAGATCATCGGCAAAGAGCGCGACAAGGTGGACGCTTTCGTTTGCTTGGAGGCCCAATCGGGAAAAGAGGTCGCCGGGGTACTCAACAGCTATCACGTGACCGGAAAAACCGTCGTTGCCATGGATACCGACCCGGAAACGCTGGACTGGATTCAGAAGGGCGTGATCGCCGCCACGATTTCACAAAAGCCATACACAATGGCGTTCGTAGGCATGCAAATGCTCGACAATCTCTATCACCACAAACCCTCGTCCCTCAATACCGATTGGTCCAAAGATAGCTATGCCCCGATTCCGAGTTTTGTGGATACGGGTTCGGACCTGATTGATAAAAAGAATGTCGACGCCTTCATTCAAGCCGGCAAGATTTTGGCGGCGCCAAAATAAACGATTCTGATTCAAAACTCATTTTGATCACGAGAAATCAAGGACCAACCATGCGAAAGCTGTTTCTTTGCCTTGTTACCGTTGTTTTTCTTCACTGCGCCGGCACTGCCCTCGATCGCCAGCCTGGCGCTGACTACCGCGCCCGCCGTGAGGCGCTTGCGAAAAAAGCTGGCGGCGTCATCGTGCTGGTCGCGCCTCTTGAAGGCCTCGACGCCGAGTATGGTTTTCGCCAGGAAGACAACTTCTACTATCTCTCAGGCGTGACTGTACCGGGAGCAGCTGTGCTCATCGCTCCTGCCGTCGAGGCGCAGGGAGAAACGCCGGCTCGCGCTTACACAGAGATTCTTTTTCTCCCGCCTCGGAACCTGCGGCTCGAGAAATTCACCGGCCCGCAGCTCGGTGCGGACGATCCCCAGGCACCCAAACTGACCGGTTTCGATCGAGTCGAAGAAATGGCCAAATTGCCCGATGAAGTCTGCAAATTGTTGGCCCACGGCCGGCCCATCGTCTACACCGAAGTGCCTTCTGGCGGTGGGAGTTCACCTAGCATGGACGCGCTCGCATTCCTCAAGCACAGCACTGCTATGGTCTTCTTCCAGGATGTGAAGACCATGATCACCAATCAGCGCACAGTCAAGGATGCCGGCGAGATCGCACTGATCCGGAAAGCGGTCGATGATTCTGTAGCCGCCCATCTCGCCGCCATGAAGGCCATGAAACCGAATCTGAAAGAGTATGAGATTTCCGCGCTGATGGAGTACGAATGGGGACGTCGTGGCTGTGAACGCCCCTCGTACTCACCTATCGTTGGCTCCGGACATAACTCGACTGTCCTGCACTATTCCGATAACACCAACACCATGATGCCAGGTGATGTCGTTGTCATCGATGCCGCGGCGGAATGCTCAATGTACGCGGCCGACATCACCCGCACGCTTCCCGTAAACGGTCATTTCACAGCGCGACAAAAAGAAATCTATGACATCGTCCTTGGAGCCCAGGAGGCGGCAGTGGCAGCCTTCCAGTCCGGCAAGTCTATGCTGACGGGGGACGGCGATAACTCCCTGAACAAAGTTGCCCACGACTACATCAAAGCCCACGGCAAAGATCTCCACGGGCAGTCCCTCGACCAGTATTTCATTCATGGCCTCGGCCATTACATCGGACTCAACGTGCATGATCCCGGGGATTACAAGGTTCCTCTCGGTCCCGGTATGGCATTTACGATCGAGCCGGGAATCTACATTCCCGAAGAAAATATCGGAGTGCGCATCGAGGACGACTTCCTGGTTGACGCGGACGGAAAGTTGATCAAACTGAGCGCGGCCCTGCCGTCCAAAGCAGAAGACGTTGAAAAAGCTATGGCTGGAAAATGATTTGCCATGCTGAGCATAGTCGAAGCATCCCTACCCAGGCAGTCTGCTGGCCGCAGGGATTCCTCGGCTTCGCTCGGAATGACAAGACGTAAAGCTACGAGATGTACTCGCGAATATACTCATCTTTCGTGTGCGCCAATTGCCGGACATCGCCGTCGAACACAACCTTCCCGTCGCGCAAAATCAGAAAACTCATCGGCACGTCGCAGTATTGTCCACGAGGCAAGGCACGCAGCTGATTCGTCTTGGGATTGAATTCATGGGTCGCCAGCGTAAACGCATCCTGCAGACGATGGGTGACCAACAACGCGCTGTTTCGATACACATCCCGTTGCTTCATGATCAATTCGATGATGGTGTTCGAAGTCACCGGATCCAGCCCACCAGTCGGCGAGTCGTAGAGGAGCAATTCCGGGTGGGTGATAATCGCCCGCGCGATGGCGACGCGTCGTCGCATACCTCCCGAAAGCTCGGAGGGAAACAATTCCAGCGTGTGCTCCAGTTCAACAAACCGCAGCGATTCGCGCACCCGCTGATCGATGTCGTCGTCGTAGATTCCGTGTTCTTCGGTAAGACGGTACGCCACATTTTCACGGACGGTCAGTGAATCAAACAACGCGCTTTCCTGAAATACCATTCCGATCCTTCCGCGCAATGCGAACAGATCCTCCTCTTTCATCTGGCTGATGTCTTCGCCGAGCACAAGGATACGGCCGGCGTCCGGTTTCACGAGCCCAAGCACCAGTTTCAGGATCGTGCTCTTGCCGGAACCTGCGACACCGAAAAGGGCCTTTGTTTCACCAGCAGGCAGTGAGAAAGAAACGCCGCGCAACACTTCGGTCTGATCAAAGGCCAGCCACACGTCTTCAAAGACAACGGAGAAAGCTGACTTACCGCGGTCGTCGGTGGCGGCGGTGCCCAGCGGCAAAGGAGGAGAAACCATGGCTACTTGTACGACAGCACATTCATTAGGAATTGAGTCGTAAAGAAATTAACGACGATGATCAAAACGGATGCAGTCACGACCGCCTGCGTCGTCGCCCGGCCCACTCCCTGCGTGCCGCCGCGCGCCGTCATCCCGTAGAAGCAACCCACTGTGGCAATGATGAAGCCGAAGAGTATCGGCTTTACCAAGCCCATGAAAACGTCCTGAAACACCAGTGATTGCCAGGCATTACTCCAATATTGGCGAGCGTCGAGTTTTAACAATGCCTTCGACACAACCAGGCCGCCCGCGAGTCCGACGAGGTCCGAAAGGATCGTCAGAAAAAAGAGCATGAAAACGGTCGATATGACCCGAGGCGTGACTAGTTTTTTCATCGGGTCAGTACCGAGCGCGCGCATGGCGTCGATTTGTTCTGTGACGACCATCGATCCGAGTTCACTCGCCATTCCAGAGGCATTCCGGCCGGCTACGAGAATTCCTGTCAGTACCGGACCCAGTTCCCGTACCATCGACAACGACACAAGCTGACCGATGAGTGTGATCGACCCAAAGCGCTGCAGGGTGTTTGCGGTTTGCACTGCCAGCACAGCGCCGGTGAAGAATCCGATCAGCACGACAATCGGCAGTGAGCCTACTCCGATCAGATCGGCCTGCTGCACCATGTCGGCGATATAGAGAGGTTTGCGAAACAGATTTCCCAACGACTGCAGCGAAAGCATGGTGTAGTCCTGAACCGCCAGCACCTTGTCCTTCGCAAATTCCGTAGGCGAGATCAGTTCCATGCGTTCGGAAGCCCTTGCTGCACAAGATGGAGGGCTTGTCCGAAATATAACAGATCAGACCTCGGACCTCAGACCTCAGGCGTGTGCAGTGTGATTCTCCTTAGGAGTTGATTCCGAAACCGCGCGGTCGATGCGAGATTTGTATAAGGGAGGGTGAGCAAAACCCGAAGCCTGAGGTCCAAGATCCGAAGTCCGAGATCCGTCCGCTAGCCCCGCCCCTTTTTCTTGATCTCAATATTCAGGCGCCGGATCTTCTGATTGAGGGTAGAAAGTGGCACGTGAAAGCGCTCTGCGGCTTCCGTCTGATTCCAGTTGCAGCGTTCCAGCATGTCGGTGATGACTCGCCGCTCCACGTCTTCCACGATTTCGAACAGCGAAGCATCCGTCGGCGTGTCGTGCAGTGTGAGCGAGGTCCCGCGTCCGAGCAGTGAATCCGGCAGCAACTCCACGCTAATGTCCGGACCGGATGACAGCACTACAGCACGCTCGATGACGTTTTCCAGTTCCCGCACGTTCCCCGGCCACGAGTAGGCCATCAGCGGACGCAACGCCTCAGGCGTGATCCGTGGCGTTGGCCGGCTATTTTCCTCAGCATATTTCTTTAGGAAAAAGTCCACCAGCAGAGGGATATCTTCCTTACGCTGCCGCAGCGGAGGCAATTCCACCGTGATTACATTCAATCGGTAAAACAGGTCCTCGCGGAACCGTCCTTCGCGCACCATTTGTCGCAGATCGATATTCGTCGCCGCAATGATGCGTACATCGACCTGGATCTCCTGAATTCCTCCGAGGTGCATGAACCGCCGGTCTTGCAGCACACGCAGAATCTTGGCCTGCGTCTCCAGACCCATCGTCGCGATCTCGTCGAGGAATAACGTGCCCTTGTCGGCGACCTCAAACAGTCCTTTCTTCGACGCGATGGCGCTCGTAAACGCACCCTTCACGTGTCCGAACAGAGTGGACTCGAGCAGGTCTGACGGCATCGACCCCGTGTTCACAGGAACAAATGGCCTGTCGCGGCGTGGCGAATTGAGATGAATCGCCTTGGCGATGACTTCCTTTCCGGTGCCGCTCTCACCCTGCAGCAGCACGGTCGAGCGGCTGTTCGCGACCTGAGCCACAAGGTCGAAAATCTTCAGCATGGGCTCGCTCTTGCCCACAATATTTTCGAAGTTGTAGCGTTGCTTCAGTGCGCGTTTGAGTTGAACGTTCTCTTCTTCCGCCCGCCGCCAGCCAACCGCGGCGCGAACATCCGCCAGCAGTTTCTCGTTGTCCCATGGCTTTTGAACAAAGTTCGCTGCGCCCGATTGCATCGCCCGTACCGCGTTCTCCACCGTCCCGTACGCCGTGATCATGATGACCGGCAATCGCGGATCGTGCGCGCGAATCTCCGACAGAATCTCCATTCCGTTGCGGCCGGGCAGGGTCAGATCCAGCAGCACCAGGTCAAACGGACGTTCCGCCATCTGCGCGAGTCCTTCCTCGCCGCTTAGCGCAGTATCGACTTCAAACCCTTCTATCTCCAACAATGTCTGCAAGGATTCGCGGATCTCAGCCTCATCGTCTACGATGAGCACCGAACCGGCAGATGATGGATTGCCCTGCGCGATCCCTCGCGAAATGACTGCTGCTTCAGACATGGACTGCCTTTCTGCTCAACGGAAAGTCGAGTGCAAACGTCGTACCTGCGCCCGGTTCGCTCTCCACGCGAATCTTGCCGGCATGCTCCTGAATGATGCCGTATGTGACAGACAAGCCAAGTCCGGTACCACGGCCCTGTCCCTCTCGGGGGACTGCCTTCGTTGTGAAAAACGGATCGTAGATACGTTGGATGTGCTCCGGCGCGATGCCTGAGCCTGTGTCGCTCACGCGCACGCTCACCAAATCTCCGTTGCTCGTCGCCACCCTGAGTTGGCCACCACCCGCCATCGCATCCTTTGCATTCAGGAACAAGTTCAAAAACACCTGCTGAAGCCTGCCTGCATTTCCTTGGATAGGAGAAATCTCCGGATGTAGCTCGGAGTGCACCTGAATTTTCGCCGTCTTGAATTGATGTTCGAGCAGCGCCAGCGTGTCCGTAATGACCTTGTTAATGTCAACGTTAGCGAATTCAGTGCCGCTGGTCCGCGAAAAATTGAGCAGGTTATTTACTATTTCTGATGCACGGAAGGTCTGCCGGGTGATCTTGTCCAGCAGTCCCGATTTTTGCGGATCGCCTTGCAGTTGCTTTGCAAGCATCTGCGTGTAAGAAGAAATTACAGCCAGCGGTGTATTGACCTCGTGCGCCACACCCGCGGCCAGCAATCCAATCGAGGTCAGTTTATCGGCTTGAGAGAGTTGGTTTTCAAGTTCGACTCGATCGGTGATGTCGTCCATGATCACCAAACGCCCGATTACCTGGAATTTTCGGGTAACCAGCGGTGCGATCGCCACGTTCACCGTTCGTGTTTCGCCCGCCGGAGTCGCCAGCCGGAACTTGTACAGGTTATTGATACCGCCGTTCTGCCGTACGCGGTAAAACTCTTCTACAAATTCAGACGGGAAAATATCTTTCAGGGACTGCGTCAAAACCTGCCAGCGCGGCAGCGCATACATGACTTCCATCTGCGCGTTCCAGCTCTCGATTTTGTCTTCCATGTCGAGCGCCATAATGCCGACGTTGATCGACTCGACGATGTTCTCGTTGAAGTCCTTGAGCCGCTCGTATTCAGCTACCTTCTGCTGCAGTGACGCGTACAAACGCCCGTTCTGGATCGCGATCCCGAGATACCCGCCCAGCGTCTCAAGCAGTTCCACATCTTCGCTCGAGAGGTAATCGCCTTTATTCGTCTTACCAAGTCCAAGCACCGCCACCGTCTTCTGCTGCGCCCGGCACGGGACGTAGTAATTCAGATCGAGCCGCGCAATCGTCTCCTGTGAACCGGCAGTCTCCCGCGGAACCTGATGCGTATTCTCGAAGAACATGTGGCGAGCGGGTTCCGGGCGCGGGGTGCCGAGGAACGTCAAATCGAGCCTTCCGGTTGCGTTCAGGCCCATCGATTTTGCGACGAAGAACTGCTCTTGTTCCTCCCCCGCCCGCAGAAAGATCGCGATCCGATCTACGGCCAATGTCCGCGAAAGTCGATCCACTACCGACGATAGCAGCGCGGTTAGATCCGTCTCGGAGCTGAGTTCACGCCCAAACTCGACCAAGGTCCGCCGGTAGTCATACACCGTACGGTAGAAGAGATGATCGACACGATCCTGAATCCATTTGCGAACTGGATCAAATAGCAGCGCAGTGACCACCACCGCCAAGATGAGACCCAGTGGTCCTGTGCCCGGTTGCCGCGAGTGAACCAACGTCGCCACGCCGGCCACCAAGCCAAAGTACAATCCCACGACGGTCGCTGCCGCGAGCGTATAAACCACGCCTCGCTTGAAGATCAAATCCACATCCATCAACCGATAGCGGAAAATGGCATACCCGAAAGTCAGTGGCAGCAAGCCCAACGAGAGTACCGACAGCTTCATGCCGGTCCCGGGCATAGCGCCCATCAGGTAAGGCACAACGTAGAAAAGCGTGTACGGAACCACCGCCAGGATCGTGCCGCGCGTTACCCACTTCAACTGCTGGCGAAGAATAGTCGTCGTCGCGCGCCGATAGCTATACGTCAGTACCGCTGCGGCAACCACAAACAGCACCGCGCCATACGCGATCTCCTGCCGGTCCATGTCCCAGCGCAGATTGCCACTAGCTTGGGCGAGGCGGAGCGCAATGATATGCCGTCCTAGCAATACCGCACCCGGAACGTATGCGAGCGCCAGCAGCCACGGACGCTGCCGAATTGCCCGCGGCTTCTCCGGGAACGTCAGTACAAAATGCAGGAACAGTGCCGGCTGCAACACCCAGGCAACAATATTGCTCCAATAGATCGTCCAGTCGAAATCGTTCAGCTTGCCGGTGTACTTGAAGGAGTAAGCGACAAACGAAACCAGACAAAAGATGTAGAAGTGGGTGGATCCCGGAGCCGTCCAGCGGCGCAGCAACACGTAGACGCCAATGCTCAGATAAATAAGCGCGATCAGTCGCAGCCAGTTGTTCAACGAACGGTCCGCGGGCGTGAGCAGGACCTTGGAATCCAGAGGCACGGAATCACGCACTAGAGAATAGGTAGCTTTGTGCCAAACCCCCGTCCCGTACAGCTGACGAACCAAGCCGGACGTGTTCTTGATTTCCTGTCCGTTGACCGCAACCAGTTCGTCATTCGGCTTGATACCCGCCTGCGCTCCTTGCCCGTGGCTATCGACGCGGTCGGCGACAAGATGCCCTCCGCGCTCTACCCACCAAACCCCGTCGTCTGGGACCGGTAACTGCCCTTCTTTTTGGAAGTTGAAGCCAGCAAACACCACGGCCGCCACAGTCAGCAAGGACAGCAGGACCGCTACAAACCGTGCTTGGCTTTCTCGATTCATGGACTTGGGTGCTCCCGACCCGCGCGAGGGTAGGGCAGGGCTGGAAGAACTCGCCCCCGGATCGTTAATCAGCAACTTCGCTGCCACCACACAGCTCCTTGAACCGTTGCTAAGTCCATCACTCGAAAAAGACTTCCAAAATTATAGATGCATTTTCAAACGCAGACTATGTTTTTTTGGATGTTGCTGTGAAATTTGGAATTACGATTATCTTTGAATTTGTTGGGCTTACGATGGAAGCCTAATTTGTTGGATGCGGTCTACAAGTCGGAATACGAGAATACGGTGTCCAAAAATCGATAGAATTGGATCAGGACTGGGACGTTGCGACTCAATTTTGCTCGGTTAACCAATTCCTCCAAATCAACTCAGCCTGCCTTGCGGTCATCATTCTTGGAAATCTCCAGCGGTTCATCGTCCCATTCGAACGAGAGCGTCCGTGCCGTCTTTTCGATTGGTTCGACCTCAGGAATGTCCTCTGCCACCGGTGCTCCTAACTCGGCAAATTTGCGCGCTGAAACCAGTACGCGACTTTCCAGAGATCCCACTGCCTGGTTATAAGCTTCGACTGCGCGATCCAAATTCGTTCCGACGCCCGTGATATGTGCGGCGAGCTTCTTCAGCCGTTCATGCAGTTCTTTTCCCAGCGCACTGATCTCTTGCGCATTACGAGCCAGCTTCTCCTGGTTCCAGCCATAGTTAATGGCTTTCAGCAGTGCAATTAACGTCGTTGGAGAGGCTGGAATTACCTTGTTCAGCACTCCATGTTCAATCAGGCCCGTATCCTGTTCCAACGCGGCACTGAAGAACGTCTCTCCCGGAAGAAACATAACAACAAACTCAGGTGTAGACTCGAATTGCTCCCAGTACTTTTTTCCTGCGAGCGTATTAATATGATCGCGCACCTGTCGCGCATGAGCCGTAAGGCAAGCCCGGCGTACTTCCTCATCCGTTGTTTCAAAGGCATCCAGAAACGCTTGCAGGGGAGTCTTCGCATCAACCACGACGCGCTTGCCTCCCGGCAACTTCACGACAAGATCGGGGCGAAACCTCCCGGTTTCGCCAGTGATCGTTTCCTGTTCGGCGAAGTCACAATAGGGAAGCATTCCGGCGATTTCCACCACGCGCCGCAACTGAATTTCTCCCCACCGCCCGCGAACGTTCGGAGTGCGCAGTGCACGCACCAGATTTCCAGTTTCCGATTGGAGTTCCTTCTGACTAGTGATTAAGGAATCCACCTGCTGCCGCAGGCCTCCGTAAGCGTCGGCGCGCTCTTTCTCCATCTGCTGAATCTGCGCGTCCACTTTGTCGAGCGACTCGCGGACCGGGGCCACCATGTCTGCAACAGCTTTTTGCCGGGACTCCAGGTCGCCGCGTGCTTCGCTTTGAAAGCGCTTGAGCGTCTCCTGCGCAGTCTGAAGGAATGAAGTGTTGTTGCTCTGGAGGGCGTCAGCGGCAAGCGCCTTGAACGCTTTCTGCAAGTCTTCCGCGGCGCGCTCGTTCGCTGCCGTGAGCAATTCAATCTTTTCGTCGCTGGCCTTTCGTTCCAATTCCAGCGCCGATTCCAGTCTCGCCCGTGCCTCCAGCAGCGTTCGCTGATCCTCCAAAAGCCGCGCCAGATCGGCCTTTCCGGCCGCTAATTCCTTTTCGCTCAAAGACAACTGCGCTTCCAGAAGCACCGTGCGCGAACGCAGCGCCAGCCAAGCAAGAACACTGCCAAACAACAGGCCAATGACCCCACTGATCCCTAGTTCCATAGACGCAGGTAACTACTTTCCTCCCAGCCCAGCCCCTAGCCTAGCACTAGCCACGTTGGTTTGAGCCGATATGACTTCAAGGCTGTATCGCTTGAGTCAAGTTCGATCTTCCCCAGGATCCGAGGTGGGCCAAACTGATGCATAGAGCCCCCAGATTATTGTTGGCCCTTTTACTCGGGACGGGAGCGACATCTCTCCACCCGACGATCCGCCTTATGGCGGAGGATCCCGAAGAGGCGGGCCAACGCGGTCCGCAAGCTACGCTTAAGGCGGCATCTGCCAAAGCCCCGGACATTCCTTTTCGCGAGTACGAATTCCAGGCAGAGCAGGATCTTCTCCAACTGGCCAATCAATCGCGCCGCCAGGCCGGCGTGGGTCCATTAAAGCTGGATTCGGGCCTTTCGAAAGCAGCCCGTGACCATGCCACCGCCATGATGGATGCCCGGCAGCTTTCTCATCAGTTTCACGGTGAAGCCGCCCTCCCCCAACGTCTCGCTCTGACCACCAGACTGCAACTTGATCAAGAGGGAGAAAACGTCGCGCTCGACTACGACGCCCAGCACGGCCACGAACACCTCATGCTTTCTCCTCCCCATCGTGCCAACTTGCTCAACCCGGCCTTCAACGTGGTCGGGTTGGGCGTGGTTCGGAGCGGAGACCGCCTCTACATCGTTCAGGACTTCGGCCATGCCCTCCCCAACTACACGGCAGACGAAGCGAAAGAGAAAGTTGCGGCAGCGGTGGTGAATGTCCGGCGCCTGGCCCACGTCCGCGACTTGCCACGGTATGACGTGCCCGACGCGGACCAGTACGCGTGCTCGATGGCCCACGCCGACAAACTCGGAACCGCTCCGGTGGTGAAACTCGCCAAGCAGTTCACCGTCTTGACCTTCACGAGCTTGCACCCGGAAACTCTGCCCGCCGGCACCACTCGCGCGATCACCAGCCGCAATCTCCGCAGCTTCTCGGTGGGCGCCTGCTACGCTCGCACTGAGACCTACCCGACGGGTGTGTACTGGATCGTTCTCTCGCTGGAGTGATTGGTCTCTTACCATCCTCTCCTGTTTTCCCTGGAACTAAATGCATTTCTGATTTTCCTCCGGGCACTCATCCAACCAGCAAAGGACACGAACTAAACACATAATCGTTCTTGGTAGCTTCGCGCCCTTTGCGGTTTTGTGTTTGATTTTGCTCTCAGTTCACTCTTTTCAGAAATCGACCGTCCAACTCCCAACAGCTAGCGGCGATATAATAGAAAGATTCTCTTTCGTTGAATTTCGACTCTGTAGAGCTGCCGGAGAACTATCGCATAGACTCCGGCGTAAATTATAGAGGACAGAAATTGTCCTAAACGATGGTTATGCTCCTCTCGCAGTTCCGCGAAAAGCTGAGTGCTGAAAGCTGAGATGTGAACGCGTTCTTATGGATTTCAAACTAGTCTCGAACTACAAGCCGCAAGGTGACCAGGCTGCTGCCATCGAAGCCCTGACCCGTGGAGTATTCGACCGCGAGCAGCATCAGGTCCTGCTCGGGGTCACGGGCTCAGGTAAGACCTTCACCATGGCGAAGGTGATCGAGGCCATCAACCGCCCGACGCTGGTGATGGCCCACAACAAGACGCTCGCCGCTCAGCTCTATCACGAGTTCAAAAGCTTTTTCCCGCACAACGCGGTCGAATATTTCGTTTCTTATTACGACTATTATCAGCCGGAGGCCTATGTTCCCGCCGCCGACCTCTACATCGAAAAAGAAGCGACCATCAACGACGAGCTCGACAAGTTGCGCCTCTCGGCCACCCGCTCGCTCTTCGAACGCCGCGATGCCTTGATCGTCGCTTCCGTCAGTTGCATCTACGGCCTCGGCTCGCCCGAAGCCTACTACGGCATGATGCTTTTCGTCGAAAAAGGACAGAAGGTCAAAAGAGAAGACATCACCCGCAAGCTGGTCGATATTCTTTACGAACGCACCAACGGCGAATTCCGCCGAGGCACCTTCCGCGTGCGCGGCGACGTCATCGAAGTCTTTCCCACTTACGATGACATGGCCTATCGCATCGAGATGTGGGGAGATCAGATCGAAGCGCTCTCGCAGATCGATCCGCTGTTCGGCACCGTCAAGCAGAAGTACATGCGCCTGCCAATTTATCCGAAGACGCACTACGTGATGAAAGACGAAACCCGTGCTTCGGCTGTTCAGTCGATCAAGAAAGAGCTTGCGTGGTGGGAGGTCGAACTCGAGAAGCAGGGAAGACTCGTCGAATCGCAGCGCATCCACCAGCGCACGATGTTCGATCTCGAAATGATCAAGGCCATGGGTTACTGCCACGGCATCGAGAATTACTCGCGCCACTTCACCGGACGTCTTCCGGGCGAGCCTCCGCCAACGCTGCTCGACTATTTTCCGCGCGATTGGTTGATGTTTATCGACGAGTCACACCAGACAGTTCCGCAGCTTCGCGGCATGTATGCCGGTGACCGTTCACGAAAAGAAATTCTCGTCGAATATGGATTCCGCATGCCCTCGGCGCTCGACAACCGTCCATTGACATTTGAGGAATTCGAGCACCGCACCAATCAGTTGGTCTACGTCTCGGCGACTCCGGGGCCATACGAGTTGACGAAGTCAGCAGGAGTCGTGGTGGAACAGATCATCCGACCAACGGGATTGATCGATCCGCCGGTTGAGGTGCGACCGGTCAAAGGACAGATCGACGATCTGCTTCATGAAATTCGCGCACGTGTCGAGAAAGGCGAGCGGGTGTTGGTCACAACGCTGACCAAACGCATGGCCGAAGATCTCGCTGAATACTATGCCGAGGTCGGTGTGAAGTGCCGCTACATGCACTCCGAGATCGAAACTCTCGAGCGCGTGAAGATTCTGCGCGACCTGCGCAAAGGAGAGTTCGACGTCCTGATCGGCATCAATCTGCTGCGCGAGGGTCTCGATCTTCCCGAAGTTTCGCTCGTAGCGATTCTCGACGCTGACAAGGAAGGCTTCCTCCGCTCCAGCGGATCGCTCATCCAGACCATCGGTCGCTGCGCCCGCCACCTGAATGGCCGCGCGATTCTCTACGCCGACCGCATGACCGACTCCATGAAGCGCGCCATGGACGAGACTTCGCGCCGCCGCGCCATCCAGACGGCTTACAACGAGGAACACGGCATCACGCCGGAGTCGATCGTCCGTCCGCTAGATATGAGCTTGGCGGCGATCGTCGCCGCAGACTACGCCGACCTGACCGCCGGCGAAGCCGAAGGTGTGCCGGAGTTCAAGTCGCAAGAAGAAGTCGATGCCTATATCGCGAAGCTAGAAAGCGATATGCGCGAGGCAGCAAAGCGGTTTGAATTTGAAAAGGCGGCCAAGCTGAGGGACACGATCAAGGAGTTGAGGACGAAGGAATTTCTGTTCGCGTGATCAAAAACTTGCAGTTCTGCATCGCGATATACTCTGGCAAATGAAGTTCTCGATACCCGTTACCTGCCCTGCCTGCGACAAGGAGTTTTCGCTCGAAATAAGCGGCAGCGACATCCCAGATTACAAACAATGTCCGAAGTGCGAGACGCGGAGCTACAATCTTTGGCCGCTTGGAAATCTTGTCACCATTCTGTTGATGGAACGGGCAAAGCAGGAACTGGCAAATGGCGATGTGACGGTCGCCTTGCTTTTGAGTTCAATGGCGGTTGAAGGACAGATGTCTTGGCTTTTCTTCAAATGGAAGGGCCTCGATTCTGGAAAATTTCTAGGTAATGAAACACTGGAAGTCAGGAAACAATGGGAGGACGAGTGGTCGACTATGCGGTCGATCGGGAAGAGAATGGACGAGCTTTCTCGATTTCTGACGAAGCGGCCGTTCGATGAGTTCGCGAGTATGAGGAAGGAAGTTATTACACCTGCCATCGCTGGGCACGACGCTGCCACGTCGATCAAAGAATTTTTCCAGCGGCATTTTTTCGAGAAGCGCAATGCCATCGTCCACTATGGTGAGATAGATTTTCAGGAAGCAGATGGCGAGCGGTGTCTTTCGCTCGCTAGGGTTCTGCTTATTCTTTTTCACGCTATGGAGGCGCTACGCTGTGACGTCATGGAAGAAACTTTCAGACAGGAACGCGAAGAGACCAGACTAAGTAAGCAGCGCAGCGACGAACAGCTGCAATCATAATGTCGGGCTTTGCCCGACCCGACAGCCGAGGGCGGCTATCCCACAGAGTCCTTTACACCAACCGCACCGGGCCCGGATACTCCGCAACCACAGAATCTGCTGTGAGGAGCGTGATCCCCTCCACGGTAGCCTGTGCCACCAACAGGCGGTCGAAGGGATCTTTGTGGATCGGTGGGAGACTCTCAATCGCGACCACGTGATCGCTCAGGATCGGTAACTCAGCGTAGCCGTTATCGAGCAGGCCACGGCGTAGAAGTCTTGGGTCGGCCTGAAAGTCGCTGCGTCCGAGTCCACGCTTGATCGCTACTTCCCATAGGCTGGCGGCACTGAACAGAAGCTCATTCCTTGGGTTATTGATTAATTTCACGGCAGCCCTTGAGAGCCGACTGGGCGTGCCTGCGGCCCAGAGCAGCAGGTGCGTATCGAGCAAGACCTTCATTTTCCACCAGAGAAAATGCGCTCAATCTCGGCTTCGCCCATGCGATCAAAGTCGTCCGGCACTGAGATTTGCCCAGACATAAAGCCCAGCCGCTTGACCTCTGAGCTCGATGGAGCGTCCAGAGCGGTGACTTTCACCATAGGCTTACCCGCCTTGGCAATCACGAAGGGTTCTCCCTGAACGGCTTCGTCGACAAGTCGTGAGAGTTGCGTTTTCGCTTCGTGGATATTTATGGTCTTCATTGATAGACTAAGTTTACTTAGTTTAGTCTATCAAGAGAAGGTCTCAAAAGCTAGTGTTGTTGAGGTTACCGTCCGTACGCCGCGCTAGCGGCCATCGGCTTCCGATGCATCGTATACCCATCGTACATCTCTTGGCGGAAGTTCAAATTCGGCGCGCACAGTTTCTCCGTCTGACTCAAGAAGAGATACCCGCCCGGCTCCAGATACAGATGCAGCCGCTCCATCAGCGCCAATCGTTGCGTGCGGGAAAGCTGGGGCAACACATCCATGCAGAAGATGCAATCAAAGCGGCCGATGTAGACCGGCTTCGTCAGGTTCATAGTGTTGAACGTGACCAGGCTGCGCAGGCGCGGCTTCACTAGCAGATGTCCGTTCCCGTTCGATCCATTGCCGGATCCATTGGTTGACCCGTTCTGCGGTCCTTCCGAAGTGCTATTGCCATTGGCATTTCCAATCTTCGAAAAGCACGCCCGAATCATCGCGGGAGGCAATCCTGTCAGTCCCGACTGCGGATATAGTCCACGCTCCGCGACTTGAATTGCAGACGGCAGCAGGTCGCTTCCAACGATGTGGATCGACCATTGTTTTCCGCTCTGTGCAGGCGCCGAGCTCTCTGTGATCCCACCATTCCCCTTGGCTGCCTTCGATTCCTTACCGCCATTCCCGTTGCTCGCCCCGTTTCCATTCGAGGACCCGTTCGGCATGGCCTCGCAAAGAGCCATAGCGATTGAATAGGCTTCTTCCCCTGTCCCGCATCCTGCGCTCCAGATGCGCAGAGTGCACGCGCCATCGTCGGCCTTGCGAGCGTAAAGTTGCGGCATTACGTACTGGGCCAGCGCATGCATCGCTCCCGGATGCCGGAAGAATCCCGTCTTCACGTTCATCACGCCGTCAAGAAACTCCGCCAGCGTTGCGGGATCGAGATCGCATGCGCGCATCCGTTCCAGCAATGCGGCCGGCGACTCCAATTCGTGTTTCTCCAGATACTCGGCCACGTGCGCCGCCAGTGCGCTGTTCGGACAATCGAGCAGCACACCCGTTTGCCGCTCCACGAGCAACCGCAACTCAGACAGTTCGTGCTCGAGAATAGTGACGCCCGCCATTAATCTATGCATACAAATCCTTCCCCGCATAGTTCGCAAAATTCCTACGCCGCTTTTGAACTGGCGCCTTTCCCTGGGGAGGCTCAACTCTCATCGTCAATTACCCAAAGTTGACACAGCGTACGACCGATACGAATCCTGCCCCGCCTGCTGCGCCACTACGTTCATTTCTTTTTCCAGCGACGAAAAGCGCTGCATGATTTCGTGAATCCGCAGGGTCATGTTCCGGATCGTCTCGATTTGTGCTCGCGTCTGCGCCGACAGACTGCCTGGCTCCAGCAACAGCAGATCGGAATTTCCCAGCACTGACGTCAGCGCGTTGTTCATGTTGTGCCGCATCTCGAGCATGTAGCGGCCCAGCATTGCCTGCCGCTCCAAGGTCGCGCACGACAACTCGGCCATCCGCGCCCGGTTCTCGGCGCGTGAGCGGTGCACCGCTTCCGCCGCGGCCAGCACTAACGTCTCCAGCCAGTGCTCGCTCGGCCGCAGAATGGAAACCCGCGGCCAGCGATCGCGTACCAGTTGCGCCGTAGTCGAATCCTGACACACGCAAAATACCGGTTGCCCGGTCGAGTGCAGCGGCTCAAGCACTACAGAAAGCAGATCTCTCCGCAGCTGGCCGACGATCGCGACGTCGAACACATCCACCGCAAAACGCGGCCACAGTTCTCCGCTCAGTAGCGTGAATGTAGGGACGTTTCTCTCCATCTGCCAGCGGGCAGTAACGCGCCGCGAAAAATCAGCTTCATCGGAGATGATCAGTACTGTGGGTGTTTCCACCACGTTCCTCTTCCTAGGTTCGAGCCCATGTAGTCTCGATGCCGCGAGTCAGGACTGCTGAAACTGCTGGCTACTTCTTCTTGGGTTGTTGCGCCGCGTCCGGATCCCAACCGGACGCACCGGATACTTCAAACTCAGGAGCGTCCGCCCTCGGGGCAGCTGGTTTAGCCGCCGGCTTGGCCGCCGAATTCGAGCCGGCAGGCGGCTTGGCCACCACCGACTTCGGCGTGCTCGATGCGGCTGCAGCCTTCGCAGCCATAGGTTTCGCCGCAGCTGTCGCCGGCTTCGACGGAGCCACCGACGAAGTTACCGATTCTGATTTTGCAGCGGGCTTGCCCACTCCCGCCTTCGCCGCAGGCGCCTTGCCCTTACCGTCTCCCTCAGCACCCTTTCCCCGTCCTAATGCGTGCTCCACCGACGCCCGCAAATCCACCAGCATTCGCAACGGCGAACCCGACGAGTATTCCGCTTGGAACATCACCTTCCACGACTGGCAGATCATGCGCAGCCGAACAATCGGTTCTTGTGCCGAAAACTGCGCGCGCCGGCAGTCGAGCGTCGTAACGCCCCGGTCCTCGAGCTCCGTTAAGCCGTCGAGAATCAAATTCAGATCGCCCAGCATCAGGCGGAAGAACGCCCGCCGCATCAGGTATCCGAATCGTGTAAATGCGGCCAGCGCTACCGGCAGATAAAACAATTCGCCAGCGAGCCCCTTCGCTTTCCGCCCTTGTTCGAGAATTCCCCCATGCAGCAATTCGTCGAGCGATTTGCACTTGCGCGCTGACTCCAGCACGCGGTCCAGCGCGTTCAGCCAGACGGGAGGTTTCAACTCAACCTGCCCGAGCACGGGTTCCATCGTCTGAGCGACGAATGCCAAATCCACTTCTGTGTCGTTCAGTCCGGCGGGGGCGACCTGGCTGAAGTACTGCACCAGAAGGAAATCGATCTTGTCGCGGATCGCGTCGGTCTTCGTCTGCTTCGCCAGGTAGTGCTGCAGCAGGCTAATCGTCCCCTCCTGATTCGCCAGGGAACTGGTCTGCAGGAATTGCCGTAGTTGATGCACCTGGATCGAGTTGTCCATGTGCTCAATCCACTGGTTTGCCTGCTCGACCGTCTCTTTTCCAGGCGTCTCAACCATCGCCTCGAGGTCGGCGCACGGCTTCACGTCGATGGCGAACTCGCGGGCCAGCTCAAAGTAGATCGGATACAGCTTACGTGCGTAGCTCCATTGCGTTGCCAGGTCTTGCACGGGTGTGGATGGGGTCATGGTTTCACGATCCAGTTGGGCACGTCGCGCCGAAAGCGCGCGGCCACGAGAGTCTTGCCAGTTTGATACTGCACGGCTACAACCCTGACTTCTTCGTCGAGCGAACCATCGGAATTGCGTACTCGCAGAACATCAGCAAATTCGAGTGGAGTCTTCGAGGCAAACAGGACTTCGCGCGGCGTTCCAAACTCAATGACAGTGCTTTCGCTGAAATCGATCGACGCGCTGCCTTCAATCACTCGGGCGAGCTGCACCGGCACACGCATCGAAGTTGCATCCGGGAAAAAACGTGCTAATCCCGCGACCTGGCTTGCATTCTGCCCGCTGCGTGCCGTAGCTGTCGCCTGATGCGCCAAGGAGTTCCCGACCTCGTATGAGTTTTGCGCGGACGCCCCGCCCGCGAATGCTTTGCAAAAATTAGAAACGACTCAAAAAACCGCCGCTTCACCTGCCGAAATGCGGTCGGGCTCCCCCTCTTCCTGGTTTGGAAGAGCGTTGGGGAGCCACTTTCCGCGGTTCGCTTGGAATTGGAGCAACATGAGAACCATCGCCGCGAACGAAAGGTCTAGTACTGGCGTGGATGGTTTTTCAGTGAGTTAGATGTGCCTGATTTCACAGTTGTAATCAACGAGCAACGTTCAATTCTCAGGCTGAGACGCATGTCTCAATCCGCTGCACTGCGATAAACAAACTCGCGCCCGTCGTCAGGGGCCGGTGCACGGTTGTTACGTCGTCAACGTTATGCTCTTCTCACTTTCGTTTTAGGAGTCGCAGTGATGTTCTCTAGCCTGTCCGTTTGTTTTCGGACTCTCTGAGGAAGCGCTCAATCTCTATCTTGCCACCGTGCTGTGCCCAGTCAGCAGGGGTCCCTTGCCAGAGAGTGTCTTTGATGTCGAGTCGCGCGCCACGCTCGACGAACAACCGAACAACCTGTTCATGTCCGGCAAACGCAGCCTGATGCAACGGGGTTGAATGGGAGTGGGCGCCGATCGGGTTGTAACGGTCTAGATCTTCTCCGCCATCCAGCAGCATCCGAGCAATCTCGACATTCCCGAACAACGCCGCCAACGTGAGGGCCAGATGACGGTGGTTGCCCTCAGCGGTCGGCAGCAGACGCCGCGCCTCCTCAGTTCGACCCAGTGCCGCCGCGATCGGCAGATCAATCTTCCCGCCGCATCTCAGCAAGGCCTCCACTGCTTCAAACTCGCCGTGCAAAGCTGCGGCATGCAGCGCGCCGTTCGCATCCGCTCCACGCCGGCACAGGACATCGATCAGCGGAACCTGCACCCGGCACTGCCGCGCTACCATCCCGGTCGAAACAAGACCCAAGGTCTCGTTCAGCGCAGTTCCTTCAGCGCCCGCGTCGATGATGACCTCTGCAACACCAACAATGTTTTCCGGGAGCTTCCCACGACGCACCGGATTTTCCGCCACAAACTCGAGCAACGTCGGATTGCGAAAGTAATTGCCGCCCTCGAACAGCACGTGCTCGTGCACCAGTTTCGGATGCTGCTTCAAATGCGCGCGTAATCCAGCCGCGTCTCCAGCGTCCAGAAGTTCTACGGCCCGACGGAATCGGGCGTCTTCGATTCGTTCGTGATAGGGCAGATCGAGTCGGTCAGCCAATGTCGGCTTTTCGATGTGGCGCTTCAGCCTCGGCCAGCTGGGAAATCCGTGCTCGCGGGCAATCGTCAGCTGCGCATCGCTCAAGCTGAGTCGCTTCTCAAAAATCTCTGTATCTCGCGCTCTCTCGAATCGCGGATGAAATTCCCTGATCCGTTGTGCGGCTCGAGGATCACGCTCCGCATGTTCTTTGAGTAAGTCTTTGGCTTGATATTTGAGGTGATTGAGGCTGGGATTTTGTGGTAGCGGCTTGACCGGCATAACGAACTTCCTTTCGTATGCCCAGGTCCGCATGTGATGGGCGGAAAGTCAGTTCGTGAACAGGATTGTCGAAACCAGGTGGACTTCTGTCCTTCCCGCGGACCGGGTGCGCCCTGCGCGCTCCGCCGATCTTACCACGAGGAATGGATTCCCACCCGGAGTGCAAGAGCACGTCTACTGCAGCGTAGCGCTCGAAGCCCCGGCCGTCCCGCCGATGTTATACCGCTTCAGCTTGCGATAAAGCGTCGCACGGCTGATTCCCAGCATGCGCCCCGCCAGTGCCTTGTCGCCGTTGACCTGCTCAAACACGCGCTGGATCGTCGCCCGCTCAATGTCTTCCAAGTCCGTAGTAGACATCGGTTCGTGCGCGGAAACAGCGACTGCACTTTCGCCCATCAGGTCAGGGTCAAGTATCGACGTCTTGGCCGCAGCCGCCTGGATCACCGGCCCGGGCATCAGATCCGCTCCCGATGCAATTGCTGGTGGCAGGTCGCCCAGATCGATCGTTCTTCCATTGCCCAGGGCAACTGCTCTCTCGACACAGTTCTCCAGTTCTCTGACGTTGCCCGGCCACTCGTACTGCATCAATGCCTTCATCGCCATGCTAGCTACGTGCAATTCTGTTCCAGGAGCGTAACGCTCCAGGAACCAATGCACCAGCAGGGGAATATCGCTGCGCCGCTCACGAAGGGCGGGCACAAACAAGGTCACTACGTTGAGCCGAAAATAGAGATCTTTGCGGAACGTGCCATTCTTATAAGCCGCTTCGAGATCACGATTGGTCGCGGCGATTACGCGCACGTCGACTTTCACCCGCTGATTGCTTCCTACCGGACGCACCTCCTTTTCCTGCAGTACCCGGAGCAGCTTGGCCTGCAATTCCAGAGGTAGTTCGCCGACCTCATCCAGAAAGATCGTTCCCCCGTCGGCTGCCTGGAAGAGTCCCTGCTTCGACTTCAGCGCTCCGGTGAACGCGCCTTTCTCGTATCCAAAAAGCTCGCTCTCAATCAACGTGGGAACCAGCGATCCACAATCGACCGCCACAAACGGACGCCCCGCGAACGCTCCACGGAAGTGCATGGCCCGTGCCACCAGTTCTTTCCCCGTTCCGCTCTCGCCATAGATCAGCACCGGCGTCCGCGTATCCTTCAGCCGCGCTACCATACGCAGCACTTCCTGAATCCGCGTCGACGACCCCACGATCCCATGCACCGCCATTTCCGAATCCGTACGTTGCCGCAAGAATTCGTTTTCTTCTACCAGTCGGACTTTCTCCGCCATCCGCCGCAAGAACAGCCGCAACTCCTCAAGCGGCGAAAACGGCTTGGTGATGTAGTCATACGCGCCCAGCTTCATCGCCTGCACGGCGCTCTCAATCGATCCGTGTCCGGTCATCAGCGCAACCTCAGTCCGCGGCAGAAGTTTCTTCACCTTCTCCAGAAACTCAAGCCCCGACATGTGCGGCATCACCATATCCGTCAAAATCATGTGGACAGACTGTTCTTCCAAAAGCGCCAGCGCCGACTCGCCGCTCTCCGCCTCCAGGCACACGAATCCCAAAGCCTCGCCGACGGTAGAGCACAGCTTGCGGATGGTCTGCTCATCATCGACGATCAGCAGACGAATGCGGAGATCTTCTTTACTCGCGTTATTCACTCAGCCTTCCCAAAAGTTCTCGATATGACGTCGATGAATTGCTGGACCCGAAAAGGTTTTTCCACGCAAGGGGCCCCGGTCTCCCGTAACGTAGCTACGGTTTCTTCATTGGCAATGTCGCCCGTAATGAATACCAGCCGATTCGCCAGATCTGGACGGTGTTGGGCAATCCACGCATGCACCTGCCCACCATCCACTCCCCCAGGCGTGCGCATGTCCGAGACCACGCCGAGAAATGTTCCGCTCTCGAGCAATCGCAACGCATCCACGCCGGACTCGCAGCACACCACCGGATATCCACTGCGCTCCAGCGCGGCTTGCACGTAAGCCATCACTGCGGGTTCATCTTCGACCAGTAATACAGGCAGAGATTGAGGCTTCATCACCGGAAGGCTCATGCTTGGTTCACTCCTGCGGCCAGACTAATCGACACGATGTGTGGGGCAGCCGGGAGTCGCACGATGAACGTCGCTCCCGTACCGCCGATGTTGTTGTGGCAGAGAATCTCTCCTCCGTGCTCCTTCACAATGCCGTAGCAGATGCTGAGTCCCAGGCCGGTCCCCTTCCCGATTTCCTTCGTAGTAAAGAAAGGATCGAAAATCCTGTCCGGGTGCGAGATTCCATTGCCGTTATCGGCGAATGAAACCTCCACCGAATCTCCAGCCTTGGTCGACATGATCTCAATGCGAGCCGGACGTCCCACCTCGCGCACCGCATCGTAAGCGTTATTCAGGATGTTGAGGAATACCTGCTGCAGTTGGTGTGCATCGCCCACTACATCCGGCAAACCCTCATCCAAGTGCTCGATGACCTCTACGCCGTGGCTGTTGAAGTCATACGAGCGCAACTGGATCGTCCGCCGCAAAATCGAGTTCAACTGCACCGGATTCCGTTGTGGCGGCATTTGCCGCGCAAAACTCAACAGGTTCTGCACGATCTGCTTGGTGCGTTGGGCTTCCTGCAGAATCACCCGCAGGTCCTTCCGCGCAGTGTCCGGCAGATCCGGGTTCTCCATGAGTAGATCGGCAAAACCAAGAATTGCCGTGAGCGGATTGTTCACCTCATGAGCCACCCCCGACACCAGTTGTCCCACGGCAGCCATCTTCTCGGCATGAACGAGTTTGTCGCGCAGCACCGCAGAATCGGTAATGTCGGTCAGAACGGCTACGATGCTGGTCACGCATCCGCGCTCATCGCGCATGGGGCTGAGATTGGCCGAGAACTTTCCCGACGGCCCATTGCGCCGCACAATCTCCAGTTCCAGATTGTCGACCTGCTGCCCATGCAATGTGCTTTGTATTGCCTCAGCCAGCGGCCGCGTAAAGCCGGGGGCTGCCAGCTCCAGCAACGGACGCCCAAGCAACTCTGGCTGCTCAAAGCCCGCGTCAGACCAGCGCCTGTTCGCATAGCTGATCAACCCGGCGGTATCCGCCACCAGGATCAGACTCTGTGTGTTGCTAAGGATCTTTCCCGAAAAATCGCGCTCGCGGTGCAACTCTGATTGATACGTGCGAAGTCCGGTTACGTCCAGCATCAAGCCCCGGATCTGCAGCAACCGTCCCGTGCTGTCGTAAAGCCCAAAGGCATTGATTAGCACGTGAATCGGCGATCCATCTTTCCGCCTCAGCGTGGCTTCGAAGTTCCGCAGATGCCCTTGCTCCTCCATCAGCCGCGCATGATGCTGGCGTTGCTCGGGAGTCATATACAGCTGTGTCGGAATGTCGATCTGCAACAGTTCTTCTCGGCTCGTATATCCCAGCATGCGCACCATTGCGTCGTTCACTTCCACAAAACGTCCACCGGGCGTGCTGAAAAACAGCCCTTCCTGGATGTTGTCGAACAGTTCCCGATACCGGCGCTCGGCTTCGCTGCGATCGGAAATGTCTTTCAATACATGGATCGTCTGCATGCCCTCGCCCGAGGCGCCATGCACGCGCGAGGTCGAAATCAGATACGTCCGGTCAAATACCGGGTGCGCAAACTCTCCTGTTTCATCTCCCAGCGATCGGCAGAACGGGCAAGAATATGACGCCGAATCGCTCGTCAATGCCATCAATGCCCGCATGTTGATGCCGATCAACTCGGCTGGCGCGACCCCGATCATCGTGGCCAGCGATCGATTTACCCGCAGCACTCGGTCGGATTGATCGTGCACCACAATGAAATCCGAGATCGCATCGAAGATCTCGGTCCAATGCCGGTTGGATTGCTCGATCTTTGTGAAGAGCTGCGCATTCTCCAGCGCCATCGCGGCATGCCCAGCCATGGTCCCGAGGAAATCTCGGTCCCCTTGTTTAAGAGGCGAAACGCCTTCCGACAAACAGAGCAATCCCGCCAACTCTCCGTTCGTGCGCGAGAGTCGTACCAGCGTGCAGCGATCCCATCGCAACGTCGTTGCCGCTTCCAGTCCTAATATCTTCTCGCCGGAGTCCGAAGTGACGTTCTCCGGGTGTCGAGCCACGAAATCCGCCAGCGCCACTCCCATGCTGCGCTCGATCTCACGCTCCAGCAGGGAATTGCGGTCCGTCTGCTCCGCAGAGCGCTGACCCACGACGGTGCTCTGCTCGGGTGAAGCAGTTGCTGGTTTTTCATCAGGCTGATGAGAAGTCGGTAGCTCAAGCGGCGATGCCGCAAGCGCAAGCCGCGGTTGATGCAGCGCTGCCACCTGCCAGCGCCCTTCCTGCGGAATGGCCAGCAGTCCCGCGCGTGAGCGAGTTACTTCCGCCGTACGGCAAACAAATCTCCGCGCAAATTCAGGCAGCCGCAATGCACCATCAATTTCCCGAGCAAGGTCAATCAGAACTTCCGCGCGTCGCCGATGCTGCTCTGACACATGCAGGCTGTGCGCAACTTCCAGCATCACCGCCGCCTGGTTCGACAGCGCACGCGCGCGTCGAATGTCTTCCTGCGAGATTCCCGTCCCGTCCAGTCGGTCCAGCAAGCCAAACATTCCCAATACTCCGCCACCCGCCCCCAGTAGCGGAACCGCCAGGAATTGCTGGACTTTGTACTTCGATACGGCATCCAGGTTCGCGCCCGGAGTTCGGCTCGCCTCATCCGTCCAGAAAACTTCTTTCGCCCGCAGCGCCTGGGTGGCAACCCCCTCCGGGAAAAGATTGTCGACGCGGCGCGGTTCGCCTTTCTCTACGCCATAGCGCACCTGGAAATGGTCATCTTCCATCAGGGCTATGAAGCACCGCCCATACCCTAGGAAACCCGCCGCCCGGATTACAAACGTCTGTAGAAAATGGTCCAGGTCATCGGTCGAGTTAAGCTCTGAGGAAATCTCCAGAAGTTGGTGCAATTCCTGGGCTTGTGCGTGAGCCGTGGCATGCAGTTCGGCATGTGCGACGGCTACAGCCCCGAATCCCGCAATTGCCGCCACCAGCGACCGCTCTTCCGCCGTGAAGCTTCCATCCTGTCGCGGATAGATGAGGATCGCGCCCTGTGTTCGCGCCGTGCGGAAGGGCGCGGCAATCAACATCCCGGGCGAAACCAGACTTCCTAGCGAATGAACGTCCGCTCCGATCGAGAGGGTTAGCGGCTCTCCCGCCGCGACGGCCCGTTGCGCCAGATCCGCCGCAAAGCGTAACGTGTGCCGGTCATGCCGTGCCCGAGCTGAGGTCGCCAGTTGCGGACTCTCCGCCGACACCGCCTTCAATTCAAACGGACCTTCCCGCCGCAACAGCACGCAAACCAGCTTTGTTCGCAACAGTAGCCGCAGTCGGTCCGCCAAGGCTTCAATCACTGCCCCAACATCCGGACTGCCGTGGAGTGCATGCGCCACGTCGGCCAGAATTTCTGCCCGCCGGTGTTCCTCGCGCGAGACTTCGCTCAGCCGCGCCGCCTCCACAAAGGTTCCGAGCTGACCCGCCAGGATTGTCGCCTTGGCTGCCAGGTCTTGGTCGAAGAAATCGTCCTTCGAGTCATGCAGGAAGGTTACTGCTCCAATCACTTCATTTGAGACTACAAGCGGTGCTGACATGAGTGACCGAGCCTCAAACTCTTTTGCGAGAGGAAACAATGAAGGGTTAATGTGATTAGCGAAGATGGTCCGACGCTGCCTTACTGCCTCGGCCGTGACGGTGCTTTGATGGGGGCGCAGTCGGCGGCCAACAAAGCTTTCCGCCATCTTCCCGTTCGCCCGTTCGGCGACCAGTTCATCGACCGAAGAGCAACGCCAGAAGTACACCCCTGCAACCTGGAAAAAGTCCCGCGTGACCCGGCAGAAAAAATCGATCAGTTCGTTGCCATCGCACCGTTCTCCCGCTTTCGCAGCAATGCCAAGCAACAGTTGTTGAAAGTCCTCGTCCGACCCTGGAGGACTGCTGATTCCCTGGGGTATGACCGGGCCGCCAACTGAAGCTCCAATCCCTGCACTGATCGCGGAGGAATAGTCTGGTTGCTTCACAAGTGCTTGAATATACTTGGGAAATTATCTTCCATCTCAATTTGAGTCAAGGGAATTGGGAGGAGGGGTGCCTTTGTGTGAAATCCCGAGACTCGAGGTGAGATTTCGTCTCACCCTGAGAAACACTAACCCCTTTTTGCCGAATGAGACAGCGCTAATTGTTAAACCTATCTTCTGAGACATCCTTCCTGTTAGTTAACCATCTTAGTTTCAACCGTTTATAGCCCATTACTTTGGTTTTTTCAGGAAGGTTCCCTTGGCCCGGGCCTTGCACGATTGGGATTGCTCCAGATTCGTGTCGCAGGAGGATTTGTGTCTCGAAGATTCGCAGCGGTTCTGCTCGCTGTCATCACCATGTCCGCAGCTCTTGTTCCACGCCACGTCGGGGCGCAGACGGCTGAGAACAACGACGAGCTTGTGCGCCGGGCCAAGACCAAGGTCCAGCCGGCGTATCCGGAACTCGCAAGAAAGATGCAGATCTCTGGGACGGTCAAGATCGAGGTCACGGTCGCGCCCAACGGCACGGTGAAAGAGGCTCGGGTGGTTGGCGGACATCCCGTTCTGGCCACGGCGGCCCTGGATGCCGCCAAGAAGTGGCGCTTTGAACCTGCGCAGAGTGATAGTTCCGGAATCATCGACTTCAAGTTTGAGCCGCGGTAACGGCTGACCCGCGGAGGAGAGCAGCATGACGATCGGCAAGAAGTTATACATGAATTTCGGCATTATCCTCACCATGGTGGTGATCCTCTTCCTGGTGAACTGGTCAGCTGTGCGCCGCGAGCACGCGGCCAAACAACTGGCGGATATTACCAACTCCGTCCGCTTCCAGATGATGCAAAACCGCCTCTATCTGAGCAATTACTTGCTGAGCGGCGACACGCGGGAAGTTGACCATATGAATGAGGGGCTGCGCACCCTCAGCGACAAGCTCGAGGAAGGCAAGAATAGGGCGAACTCTGACCAGGCGAAGAGCTCGCTGGCTAAAGTCCAGCAGCTTGAGCAGTCATGGGGCAAGGAATTCTCCCAACCGCTGATCGAGAAGCGCAAAGACGTAGACTCCGGCAATGCGACCGTCGCTGAGCTCCAGATCTATTACCTGCAGAAAGATGCGTCCGCCTGGGTGAAGAACTCTACGGACGCTCTTGACATCGCCGACGGCGAGAGCCGCAAGTCGGACGAGAATGCCGCCACTTGGACCTTTGCAATTTCCTTGATCAGCACCGTGGTCGCGG
The DNA here is from genome assembly GCA_035264195.1 of Candidatus Sulfotelmatobacter sp. GTDB lineage: Bacteria > Acidobacteriota > Terriglobia > Terriglobales > Acidobacteriaceae > Sulfotelmatobacter. Next base: position 47,734 of record DATFQQ010000045.1, read on the forward strand.
TGATCGCAGGCGGCATCATTGCCTATCGCACCGCAAAGTCGATCACCGTGCCGCTGACCAACCTGATGAATGTGGCCCGCGCTATCGGCAACACGGGCGATCTCGAGCACACGATCGACCTCGGCCGCGATGACGAAATCGGAGAACTCGCCCGCAGCTTCCACAAGATGGTTACCTACCTCAAGGAGATGGCGGGAGTTTCCGAAGCCATCGCCGGCGGCGACCTGACTCTGGAAGTCAAGCCACGCTCCACCCACGACACCCTGGGCAACGCTTTCGCCAAGATGGTTGAAGGACTTGCCGGACTCGTTCGCAGCGTCCGCGATTCATCGTCTCAAGTTGCGAGCGCTTCCAACCAGGTTGCGGGAGCCTCCGACGATTCCGCCAAGATCGGTCTGCAGGCTTCCTCGGCGATCGACGAAGTCACCAGCACCATGCACTAGATGAGTGTCAACGTGCAGAACATGGTGAAAAGCACGCAGGTGCAGGCTTCGAGCGTCAGCGAAACCTCCGCCTCGATCGACCAGATGGTCGCCTCGATTCAGCGCGTCGCTGACACCGCGAAAGTGCTGCTCGACATTTCCAACCGGTCCCGCGAAGAAGTTCACAACGGTATCGGCACCATGGACAAGGCCACCGACGGCCTCAACCGCATTAACACTACGATCAATTCTTCCGGTGAGATCATTGGAGCCCTCGGCCAGCGCGCCGACGATATCGGCAAGATCATCGAAGTCATCGACGATCTCGCCGAGCAGACAAACCTGCTGGCTCTCAACGCAGCCATCGAAGCAGCTCGCGCTGGCGAGCACGGGCTGGGTTTCGCCGTGGTTGCCGACGAAGTCCGCAAGCTGGCAGAAAAGTCTGCGCAATCCACGAAAGAAATCTCCGAACTCATTCAGAGCATTCAGAAGGAAGCCCGCAAGGCCGTTGAGAACATGGACCGCTCTACCTCCATCGTCAACGAAGGCCTGGCGCTCGGTTCCGACCTGAATTCTGCTCTAAAAAAGATCTCCAACGTCGTGACCGAGGTCTACAAATTCGCCCAGGAAATCGGTGCTGCCACCAACGAGCAGTCGCATGGATCCTCGCAGATTGCTCGCGCTACCACGCGTCTGAACGAAATCACCCACGAAATCAATTCAGCGGTGGAAGAGCAGGCTTCCGGCGCGCAAGCCGTCGTCAAAGCTATGGAGCGCATGCGAGAGCTGGTGCAGCAATCCACCTCAAGTTCAACCGAACTGGCCGCCTCGTCGGAGCAGATGTCGAAGATGTCGCGCAACTTGCTTGACTACATCGACCGTTTTTCTTTGGAAAACGCCCGTGGGACTTCCGCTTCCGAGCCGGCGGGTCGCGGCGCGAAACGGGCCGCTGCGGGATCGAACTTCTAGGCGGTTCCCGAGGAGCCTGAATCATGAGCCGCGAACTCCATATCGTGGGTTTTCAGGTGGGACGCGAAACTTATGGCGTGCCCATCACCTCTTTGCACGAAATCGTGCGGGTGCCTGAGATCACCGCCGTGCCCGACGCCCCCGACTACCTCGAAGGCGTCATCAACCTGCGCGGCAAAATCGTCTCCGTCATGGACCTGCGCAAGCGTTTCGGAGAGAAAGAGGCCGCGGTCAAGAGGCACAACCGCATCCTGGTAGTCGAGCACGCCGGGCGTCTGGCGGGCCTCATTGTCGATTCCGCTTCCGAGGTTCTGAAGATTCCAGCTGACTCCGTCGAAGCTCCACCGGCGGTTTTTCAGGAAGGCGGGTTGAACTGCGTTACGGGCTTGGGGAAAGTTGCGGGACGTTTGATCGTCTTGCTTGACATGAACAAGTTGCTGGCTCCGGCAAGTCTGGAGTCGAAGAATGAAGCGGCGGAAAAGAAACCAGTGGCAAAGCCGGAGGCGCGCGGCGCCACGGCACGGTAGAAGCAAGCTGTCGACGTTCGGAGCCCATTCGAAGTTTGAACTTTGAAACTCTGAAACCTTGAAAGCTTGAAACTTTGCATTTCGGACGAGAATACGCATGAGCACATCCGGAGCCGCACCAGCTCCCATACTGACCGATGCGGAACTGAAGCTGTTGCAGGCGCTCATCTACCAGGAGTGCGGCATGCACTTCGACGAGCGCCGCACTCACTTTCTCCAGGACCGGCTGCTGCGCCGTCTAAGGGAGTGCCGCGCGGACTCCTTCTACGCCTACTACCGGCTGCTCATTAGCCACGAAGGCAAGGACGAGCTCGCCCGTCTGCTCGAAAATCTCACTGTCAACGAAACCAGTTTCTTCCGCCACAAGGCGCAACTCGATCTGTTTCAGAAAACCGTTCTCGAGGAGCTGCTCAAGCACAAGAGCGCCCGCCGTGAATATTCGATCCGCATCTGGAGCGCGGGCTGCTCCACCGGCCAAGAGGCTTACACCCTGGCCATGCTCGTGACCGACGCATTGGCCTACTACTACCTGCGCAACCCGTTGCCTGTGGATATGCCCTTGCCCAAGCCATTGATTCCTCCACCGTGGCGCGTGGAAATCCTCGCCAGCGACATCAGCTACTCCGTGCTTCGTCATGGCCAGGAAGGCACTTACAGCGAGCACCAGATGTCGATGGTCGACTACGGCTACCGCCTTCGCTACTTCGACAAGGTAGCCGATCGTTACGCCATCAAGAAATCCTTAAAAGAATTGGTGCACTTCGACTTTCACAACCTGAAAACCGAGTACCTGCCCCAGCGCAATGACGTGATCTTCTGCCGCAACGTGATGATGTATTTCGATGAGGCCGAACAGAAGCGGCTGATCGAAAAGTTTTACCGCTGCTTGAATTCCAATAGCTATCTCTTCGTGGGCCACGCGGAAAGCCTGCTAGGCCTCACCAAGAAGTTCCAGATGGTGCACAAAGATAGCGGAACGGCATATCAGCGGCTTGAGGTGAGAGAGTAAGCATGACGAATTCCCCCGACGAGCGCGGCGCTGAATTACGCGAACTCTTCTTTGAGACCTCGCAGGAACTCCTGCAGGCCCTCAACGAGGAGGCGCTGAAGCTCGAAAAAAATCCCGGCGACGAGGAGATCGTGCGCTCCATCCGGCGCACGGTGCACACCTTGAAGGGCGATTCGGCGGCCTGTGGTTTGCGCGAACTCAGCGAGCTGGCGCACCAGTTTGAGGATGCGCTCACGCTCGAAGGCGCGCACTCACACGCGGCAGTCGCCGAAATTGCTTTTGCCACCGCCGACATCTTCTCCGAAATGATCGCGGCGTACCGCAAGAACTCGAAGCTGCCGGCTACCAAGGCGCTCAGCAAGAAAATCGAGGAACTGACCGCCGCTCCGAAGAAATCCAAGGCCCAGGTTGCGAAGAAAGTAATGGTCAAGGCGGGCAAGAAAGCCGCGAGCAAAACGCTCGCCAAATCTGGCGCCAAGGCTCCCGCGAAATCCGCGCCAGCCAAATCGCCAGTTATCAAAGCGGCGGCCAAGTCATCCTCGCAGTGGACCGAATACGAAAAACTTGCCATGAGCAAGGCGCAAGCCGACGGCCAGGACGTCCTCCACGTCATTGCCAAGATCGATCCGCACTGCGCCATGCCCATCGCAGGACGCCAGCTAGTCCAGAACGCCATCGGCACCATGGGCCCCGTGATTGCCGTGCGTCCCGATCCCAAGTCACCCGCGGCCGCCAAGCATGTCGAATTTCTGCTGGCCAGCATGCAGACGCCCGATCAGATTGCGGCCAAGTGCAAGATCCCCACGATCGTCGAGGAAGTCGCGGTCGACGTGCTGCTTCGCGCCAGCGCCGCCCCGAAGCCGTTGGCTCCGGTTGGTCTTGCCCCTGAAGAATCGCTTGAATCAGAAGCTGCTACGCCTGACGCTTCATCCTCCTCGCAGACCCCGGCTGCCGCTTCCGTCACTGCGACCCAGGAAAACCTTCTACGGGTCGAAGCGGGACGCATTGACAACGTGCTTAACCTCGTTGGCGAGCTGATCATCGGCAAGTCGATGCTGACCCAGGCGCTCAACGAATTTTCCAAGCGTTATCCCAAGGAACTGTTGCGCGGCAAGTTTGCCGACGCCATGGCCTTCCAGTCCCGCGTGCTCAACGACCTGCAGCGCTCGGTGATGAAGATCCGCATGGTTCCGGTCGACCAGCTGTTCCGTCGCTTCCCCCGTATGGTCCGTGATGTCTCGCGCCAGTGCGGACGCGAGGTTGAACTCGTCGTCAGCGGCCAGGATACCGATCTCGATAAGGGCATTCTCGACGCCATCGCCGAGCCTCTGACGCACCTCGTGCGCAACGCCATCAGTCATGGCATCGAGTCTACCGAGGAGCGCCGCAAGCTGGGCAAGCCGGCGCAAGGCACGGTGAAGCTCAACGCTTATCACCAGGGCAACCAGGTTATCGTCGAAGTTACCGACAACGGCCGCGGCATCGACGCGCAGAAGATTCGCACCAAGGCCATCGAGATGGGCCTGACCACCGCTGATGAGGCTGCGAAATTAACCGAGCAGGAGACGCTCAACTTCATCTTCCGTCCCGGCTTCTCGACGGCCGAGCAGGTCACCGAAGTCTCCGGGCGCGGTGTTGGCATGGATGTCGTCCAGAGCGTCTTGCATCGCCTCAAAGCCTCGGTCAGCCTCGAGACGCGACTTGGGCAGGGAACTACCTTCCGTCTGAAGCTGCCACTCACGCTGGCCATCATCAAGGCATTGCTGTTCTGGGTCGAGCAACGTCTCTATGCAATCCCGCTAAATGCCGTTCTCGAAATCGCGCGCACTGTCGAAGCCGAAGTTCATCAGGTCGACAACTATGAGGTCCTCCAGCTCCGCAACCAGGTGCTACCCCTGCTGCGCTTGGGCCGCCCTGCCACCGACGGAGAGCGCAAAGGCAAACTCTTTGTACTCGTGATCACCGTCGCAGAAAAGAAATACGGACTGATCGTCGATTCTCTCGAAGGCGAAGAAGAACTGGTTATCAAGGCGCTCGACGACCAGACCTTCTCGACCGACCTTGTTTCGGGCGCCTCCATCTTGGGCGACGGTCGCGTTGTCCTCATCCTTAATTTGCCCGCTGTGGTCGAGCACGTCGCCCGTTTGCGGCCGCAAGAGATGGGACAGACCAACTCAGGCCTGTTGCTCACCCACACTGATCGCATGCGGCTTGCGATGAGTCCAGCCGTCGGAGGCCCGGCATGAGTAAGAAAGTCCGCGTCCTCGTGGTCGACGACTCGGCCCTCATGCGGAAGCTGATTCCGCAGATGCTCGCCTCCGACGAGTCCATCGAGGTCGTCGGTACGGCCATGGACGGCACCTTCTGTCTCAAGAAAATAGAAGAGCTGAAGCCCAACGTCGTCACCCTCGATCTCGAAATGCCCGGCATGAACGGTATCGACACGCTGAAAGAGATCATGCGGCGTCAGCCGGTTCCGGTAATCGTCTTCAGTTCGCACAGCATCGAAGGCGCTACCGTGACCATGAAGGCGCTGGGCCTCGGTGCATTCGATTTCGTTACCAAGCCCAAGGACGCCTCGGCGCACATGGCCGAGACCGCTCGTGAGCTGATTGCCAAGGTCAAGGCCGCGTCCGAGTGCAAGCTGAAGCCTCGCCTGCTTTCGGGCAAGCCAGTTGCCCCCGAAAAGCTGCCGGCATCGAACGCCAGCCCCACCAAGATCGTTGCCATCGGAGTTTCCACCGGAGGTCCTCAGGCACTCGAATATGTCCTCACGCAGCTGCCGGCCGACTTTCCGGGAGCCATCACCATCGTGCAGCACATGCCGGACGGCTTCACTGATATGTTCGCCCGCCGTTTGGACGAAGTTTGCCCCATGCGTGTCAAGGAAGCTCAATCCGGCGATCTGCTGCAGGCCGGGCGTGTCCTGATTTGTCCCGGCAGCCGCCACATGAAAGTCAAACGCCTGCCTCTCGGAGACATCGCCGTGCTCAGCGATGAGCCTCGCGTCAATGGCCATCGGCCCAGTGCCGATGTCCTCTTGCGAAGCGTTGCCGATGAATTCAAAGCGAACGCCCTCGGAGTCCTGATGACCGGCATGGGCGATGACGGCGCCGAAGGATTAGGAGCGATTAAGAAAGAGGGCGGCTTCACCGTCGCCCAGAACGAAGAGTCGTGCGTCGTCTACGGCATGCCTAAGGCGGCGATCGAGCGCGGATACGCGATCCGCGTCGTCGGCCTCGACATTATGGCCGCCACGATACAGGCCATTGTGGGCCGAGCTTCGGACGCTGGCCGCGCGGCGCGGGCGGGTAACTGAGATTGGGTACGGAAGCCTGTGACCAGCGTGATCTGGTTACCTGCGTCCGGCCATGATAAGGAGTACAAAGGGGAGGTCTGTATGGAGCAGTTTGCACCAGTGAAACGCAGCAAGGATGGGCAACCGGTGCGTTATCTCATCGTAGATGACTCCGTGTTCGCCCGGAAAAATCTCGCCCGCATGATTGAAACCTTCGGCGGGCAGGTGGCGGCCGAAGCCGGTGACGGCTTGACTGCCATCAGCGAGTTCGACCGCACGCATCCCGACATCGTGCTCATGGACATCACCATGCCGCAGATGGAAGGCATCGAGGCGGCCGAACGCATCGTCCAGCAACATCCCGAAGCGCGCATCGTCATGGTCTCCTCTGTCGGATACCAGGAGAACATCGTGGCCGCGTTGCAGCGGGGCGCCCGGCATTTTGTCCAGAAGCCGGTAAAGCCCGAAGTCCTCTACGAAGTCATCAAGTACGTTTTGGGCGACGACGGTGCGGTAGCCAACGCCGCGGGAGCGGGAGCGTAAGTCAATGAAGATGGAACTGATCCAGCCTTTCATCAACGCGGCCGACGCCGTGTTGTCACAAGGCCTGCAGGGCTCGACCAAGGTGGGAAATCTCACCATGGAAGAGGAAGCCTATCGCCGCAAAGGCGTGGCGGGAATGATTGCTCTCACAGGCGACATCGAGGGCAGGATTATTCTCGATCTCGAGCCGCAGACCGCCGTCAAGGTGGCCAGCCACTACGCCGGCGCAGACCTCCCCGAGTCCGACGCTCTGATCAAGGAAACCATCTTCGAGCTCGCCAATCAGGTCGTCGGCAACGCCATTTCTGCCCTCAACGATCAGGGCTTCCATTTCCGCGTGCATCCCCCGTTGCTGCTTACGTCCGAGCAGGGCGACAAGACGAGTGAAGACACTGAAGCACTCATGATCTGCTTCGAGACCTCCCTGGGTAATGTCTTCATGAACGTCGCGCTCCGTTACAACCGTAAGCGCATGTCAGATCACGCCGCCGTGGGCGCATAAACTCGTCACCACAAAAACCAGATCCAAAAAAATGCCGGCTCTCAAAGAGCCGGCTTCCCGTTTGCAACTGATTTCCTCTTGCCTCGTGCTCGCAAAGCCTGCAGCGCCGTGGAAGAGCGGCCCTTCAAGGGCCGCGTAAAGTGTGATGAAGGTGACGGGCTTTAGCCTTTTGGGGTTCCACACACCGCCACAGATTCTGAAACCACCGTTCGCCTGGGGCTTACGGAATTACCTCGAACACTCGGTTACTCAAAAGCGTCCCGCCAGGCGTGGTCACCTCGATCTTCCCGCTGCTCGCGCCACTAGGCACCGTAGCCGTGATGAAACTGTTCGCGCCGACCTTGAACGTCGCGGGCACTCCGTTGAAGGTGACGCTCGTCGCCCCGAGCAGATTGTTGCCCAGAATGTGTACCGCGTGCCCCACCCGCCCGAATGTCGGACTGGCTTCGATAAACGGCGCAAGCCCCATCGACAACTTAAAAACCGTCCCGCAGTTCCCGGGGCACAACGAGAGTCCGTAGGTTGTGCCATAGAAGTTGCCATCCGTGCCTTGTGTCAGGCCGTCCAACGGATACGCCCCATCGGCGCAAGTGCCGCCCAATGTACAAAATGTATGAAGTACAGTGAACTGACCTGTCGGAGAGATCCGGAAGACCGTGCCATAGCCGCCGAAAAGCTGACCGTTGATCTTGTCGACGCCGCCAAACGTCGTCGTGCCGTATAGATTTCCGTCCGTACCCTCAACCAGAGGCGCGTGCGAACTCGCGCCATCCACACAATTCATCACGGAGCAGAAATTGTGGAGCACGCTGAACTGACCGGATCGACTCAGTTTGAAGATCACTCCTTTATTGTTGAGCCCACCGTACTCCGTCGTTCCGTAGAAGCTGCCGTCAGCCGCCTGGATCAGAGAATTGGGAAGCGCTCCATCGCTCTTATTGAAACTGTGAATCGTGGTGAGTTTGCCCCCCGCCGTAACTCGAAAAATCGTACCGGCTTTCTGCGACCCGCCGGTTCCAGTTGCGCCGTAATAGTTTCCGTCGGTGGCCAGCATCAGAGCCCCGCCTGGCCCGGCTCCGTCTAAGCAATTGCTTAGCGCGCAAAAGGTGTAGAGCGTGGTTAACTGGCCCGTGCGAGTGATCTCAAATACGGTGCCGCTGATGCCTGCGACTTCAGGGGTTGTGGTCCCATAGAAGTTTCCGTTAATTCCTTGGATTAATCCGAAAACAGGTACCGCCCCGTCTGCACAATTCGCTTCAGAACAGAACTGATGGAGGGTCGTCAACACCCCGCTACGAGTGAGCTTGAAAATTGTACCGTCGTTGCTCATCCCTCCCTCAGACGTGGTTCCGTAGAGGTTCCCGTCGAACCCCTGCAACAAACTGTCGCTCGGAACAGAACCGTCAGGACACCCCGCCCCCTGGCAAAAACTGTAAATTGTCGTCACCTGTCCGGAGGGTGTGATTTTAAAGACCTCACCGCCATTGTTGGCTCCGCCAAAAGTAGTGGTTCCATAAAAGTTCCCATCGAGTCCTTGAATCATCGACCCGTAGCTCGGTCCCTCGCCGTTAGCACCGTTTAATTTGACAAGACTCGTGAAGGTTTGTGCATCCGATGGAATCGCTGCTGCAACACAAATCGCACAGACAAAGTAGAGAGTTTTAGCGCACAAACTTTTCTTCATCGGTGTCCCCTGGGCGACGCAAGTGGGCGTCAAGATGATCTCAAACTAAGTCTTACTCTCCCAGGTCGCGATAGTGCTTCGAAATAGCCGATGCCCATCGCAAAACGAGAAAGCTGCGGGAGGGAGGGAGATGCAGTCTACCATCACTTCCGTTAATTGGGGAAGGCTCTTGCAAAGTTCCGGACAGGCGCATTCGTTTTCAGGGGAGAATGCTTTTTGGGGACTTAAGGCATGACATGAAAATCCGTCTTGCTCGAGAGTGTTCCTGCTGCAGTTGTAACTGAAATCCGCCCGCTGGTTGCGCAACTCGGCACCGTGGCCCTGATAAATGTGTTGGAAAGAACCTTGAACGTGCCCGGAACTCCGGCGAAGGTCACGCTCGTCGTTCCTGTGAGATTGTTCCCCAGAATATTCACCGAGTGCCCGACTCGGCCAAAGTCCTGACTTGCTTCGATAAACGGTGCAAGGCCCATTGACAGGTTGAAAACCGTGCCACAGTTTCCGGGACACGCCAGTCGTCCGTAGGTCACTCCATAGAAGTTGCCGTCTGTGCCCTGCGTGAGACCAGCCTCAGGATACGCACCATCGGCGCAGTCGCCGCCCCCTGCACAAAACGTGTGCAGTGTCGTGAACTGTCCCGCTGGAGTGATCTGGTAGACGGTTCCAAAGCCCAACGAATCGTGGTTGATTTGCGAAGCACCGCCAAACGTCGTTGTCCCATAGAAATTTCCGTCGGATCCCTCCATCAGCGGAGCGTAAGGGTTCGCTCCGTCCGCGCAGTTCATTTGCGAGCAAAAGTTGTACAACACCTGGAACTGGCCCTCTGGCGTGAGTTCGAAAATGACTCCAGAGTTGTTGGTGCCTCCACCGAGAGTGGTTCCGTAGAGATTGCCGTTCGTCGCTTGTATGAGCGGATTCGGAGTGGCCCCATCGCTTCGATTGAAGCTGTGCAAGGTCCGGAACTCACCGTCTGGCGTGATCTTGAAAATCGTTCCCGCACTTTGAGCCCCGCCATCTCCAGTAACTCCATAGAAGTTTCCATTCGCCGCTAAAGTTAGGCCCCTGGCGCCGCTGCTGCCATCGATGCAATTGGTTCGCGCACAAAAAGTGTAGAGCGTCGTCAGTTGCCCCATCTGAGACATTTCGAATACCGTGCCATAGATCGACATCGCTCCCCCTGTCCGGCTGGTCACGCCGTAGAACTCTCCGTCCGGCGCCAAAGTTAGTCCTGCGTAAGGGAAGAGCCCGTCCGAGCAGTTTGACGAACAGAACGAATGCAGCGTGGTCAACACACCTTTCGGTGTCAACTCGAAAACGGTGCCATTGTTGCTTACCCCACCCTCGTATGTCGTTCCGTAGAAGTTCCCGTCGAGCGTTTGCACCAGACTGTCGTTGGGCACCTGCCCATCGTTGCATCCCGCTTGAGAGCAAAAGCTATAGACGGACGTTACTCTCCCGTGGGGCGTGATCTTGAAAACGCTTCCGGCGTTATTCGCTCCGCCGAACGACGTCGTGCCATAGAAGTTCCCATCGGGTCCCTGAATTAACGATCCAAATGTTGGCCACGCACCGTTGTCACCGTTGAATTTTGTCAAACGCGTAAAGGTTTGCGCAGGCGACGCGACCGAGCCCGCAATGCAGAGTGTGGCAAGCACAGAAAAAAACTTGAGGAAAGGCGATTTCTTCATAGGAACTCCCTGAGTTCGGCCCCGAGGAGGATGCTCGAAAATTATTTGTGCCCCCTACCGGGCTGTCAACTGGTGTGATTCCTAGAGGTACCTAAGTCGAAACCTGAGTCCGTTACACCACGCAGTCTGTGCAAAATCCGCATTGAGGTTTCTGGGACATGCCGCCGGAAGCAGCCATAATCAACACGCCAGATCGTCGAGGCCACAGGTGATATCCACTTGGCAACACGATGTTTCTTGAAGATCCGAAGTCATTCCGCAGCGCGAAAGTGCGAGGAATCTACTGTTCGCGTCCATCTGATCTGCTGTCGGCCAAGAAACAATTTGCCAGTTGTCTCGCTAGGCGAGCCCCGGACCGAGCGCCCCCAATTGATGCAACACTCCCAGCGTGTCCCACTCTTCCCACTCTTCCACGATCTTTCCGTCAGCAAATCGATCAATGGAAATGCCAGAGTAATGCAGCTGCTTGCCAGTCGCAGGAATCCCCTTAAACATTCCTTGATGGGTACCCGCGAACGCCCAGCGGGTGCACACCTTGTCTTCTTCACTAATCTGATCCTTGATCGTCCAGCGTCCATCGGGAAATCCCCGGAACAAAGTGATCAAGAGCTGGCGGTGCGCCTCCCCACGTAGCTCTCCGATGGCTGGGGCGTGATAAACCACCTCCGAACAAAAATCGGCATAGACTTCAGCATTGTGATGATTCAGACAGTCCTCATAGAAACGGCACACCACAGCCTTGTTGGGTTCCTTCATCTGGTCTCCTTGGGGTATGGCCAGTTTCCGGTTCGCGAAGTTGCGTGCTCGTCTCGCCTCTATGAGCATGCGGTTGGAATTGGCTTGTTCGAGGAGGCGAGAAATACTTCCAGAGGATTATTTCCCGAAGACATGAAATGCGCAGTGATTCTAAACACAGCGGGATCCTAACGTATTGATTAGAAAGCTAGAAAACCGGTCAAAAATGCAGACTTCTCAGAAATCTTGCGAGCCAGTCTTGGGGCTGTGCGGCGATCAGAATCTCGCTCGATTTGGATCTGTTTCGATACTTACGATGCCTGTTTGAAGTCATATCAAGTGCGAAAATTCCAGATAAACCCATTGTTACCAAGATTTTGCGGGCTGATAAAGCTAGGCAGAGCTCCTTAACTATTTGAAACGAAAAGACTTGCTGCATGCGAGCTCAAACTTAAGTTTGAGAGAGTAGCTCATAACCCGCATGTTATCAATATTTTGTGAGTAAGTTATTTATTATCAATATTTTGTAAGCGAACGCCATAGCATGACGCAGCTAAGTAACTTGTAATCAATATCTTGAGGTCCCCGTCGGGAAATCTCTGTCAGGACGAAACGAACTATCATCCTGCCACGGCCTTTCCGTGTATGACACAATCGCATTGCAAATTGGGGGTGTCATGCCGAAGAACTTCCTCTGCCTGATCGTCGTTGCCGCGCTAGCGTCTGTGTCGCAAGCTCAAACCATTACCTGGTCCGGACACACCTGGAAAGTCACCAACGGCGGCATGGCGGGCGTAGCCCGCGGAAATCCCGCCAACGTCAGCATCGACTCCAAGGGTTATCTCCACCTCAGCATTGTGAAGCGCGACGGCAAGTGGACGGCCTCTGAAGTATTCACCACCGACCGCTTCGGATTTGGCACCTATCAATGGATCGTCGAGGGTGACGTTTACGACATGGATCCCACGACCGTGCTTGGTCTTTTCCCGTACGGTCCCGTGCACAAGATCGGGGCCGACGCCGAGAACGAAATCGACATCGAGTTCTCGCAGTGGAACAAAACCTGTCACGGTTGCAACGCCGACTTTACCGTCTATCCGTCCACCGGAAACCGCAAGCCCAAAGGTGTTTCCGCCTGGGAAGACAACTTCCACGTCAGCGGTGGGAATCTCACGACCGCCCGCATGGAGTGGTTCCCCGACCACATCGTTTTCACTCTGATGAACGGCGCTCATCCCATCGGAACTACTGAAGATGTGATCAAGACTGAGACGTACTCTTCGACGGCAACGAACATCCCGCAAGAAAACATGCCGGTCGGCATCAATCTCTGGTGTTTCAAACAGACTCCGGAAAAGGATCAGTCCGTCACTATTCGCGATTTTCAGTTCGTCGCGCGATGAGCAAAGCGACAGTAGCGCAGGCGCACCCTGCGGCTAGGGTTTCATCCAGCCGGCTCTGGTTTCATGTGCTCCGCATTTTGGACAAACGTTGATGTCGAGAACCCAGTCGAAGACGGCGGGGGCGCTCCGCACGAACCACATCGTCCCAGTCGTGCGGCGTTTCTTTGAGGGAATATCCGATTTTGACTTCGTAGGCTCGGTAGGGGCGGCGGGATCCGAGTGCTTGGCGCTGGCCTGCCATAAGCGGCGAAGGCGCATCTCGGTCCTTTCGTTCGGAAGAATTCGAGAGTTACGAGCAAACTCCGGAACGCGCTAACTGTACTCCGACACTCTGTGTTCGTTTTTAAAATCATTCGGTTTTCGTGACGAAGGTAATGGCCGTGGAAATAGAAGGATGGGATCAAGCCAGCAGCGGTAATTGTGGAGCACGAGGTTCGTCACCCTCCTCGCTAGGATCGGCGAACTTTCTCAACTCCGGATATTTTTGAATCAGCGTCGGCGGCGCTACAACGCGCTTGCCGGAGATCATCGACTTCAACTCGATCGCATTCACTCCCGCCTTGCTCTCGAAGTGATTGTTGGTAATGACATAGGTCGTTCGCGCTTTGTGCGCAACGTTCTCGATCCGTTCTTTCCAATCCTCGAGTTCGCGTTCGTTGTAGATGTAGTTGTAACGGTCATTGCGATTGTCGGAATCGAACCACTGGTCGTAGTTGCGCCCGTGCAGACGGACGTACGCAACGTCCGCTGTCACGTGCTCGGTCGGTGCCAGCGACTTGCCCATCACCGGCTGATCGATGTTGCAGAAGCCGACGTTCATCCGCGCGAAATCCGCCAGCGTCTCCGGACTATTCCAGCTTGAATCGCGCACCTCGACGACTCGTGGATACTCGATGAATTGCCGCAGCAGCCGCTGCAAGTATTCGCGATTCAACCCGGTGTTCTTGAATGACACCGGGAACTGAATCAGCAGTGCTCCCAGTTTGGCTTCGCTTGCCAGAACATCCAGCCCCTCGCGCGTCTTGACCTCATCATCGTCGGTCGGGCGGATAGTTGCCGCAGAAGTCGGCTCCATCACCGCGATCGGCGAATGCGTGAACGCCCGGTACAGCTTGGCGGTGAACAAAAATTGCGGATTGACCGCAGCCACTCTCTTACACCACAGCTTGGCCAGTTCCGGTTTCAACGGTCCGTAAAAAGATGTGTTGATCTCGGCAGTGTCGAAGAAGCGAGCCAGATATTCCAGCGGATGCAGTTTCCGCCGCCGCATCCCCGGAGGGTAAAAGATGCCTTCCCAATCTTTGTACGACCAGCCAGCCGTGCCGATGCGAATGGTCGCGTGTGCGGAACTTTGCGCCGACACACTCTCCGGAGAACGGTCTGCATCAGCGGATCCCATGAGTAAAGGCGGGCGGCGCCAATCGAGAGCGTAGCACACGAGGAGGTGACCAAAGGAACCTTGCCGTCACCGACAGGACATGAAGAATACGGTAGATGGGGAAACGCGCATTCTTTATAGCAGCAGTCGTGTGCCTGACGATCTTGCCGTTCGGCCTAAGAGCGCAGGAGTCGTCCGACTCGGTCGCGATTCGAGCTTTGGAATTCAAGCTCCTCGACTGTTACAAGCATCATGAAGTGGCAGTGTTCGCCTCCGTTCTTGACGATGATTTCGTCATCACCTTTGAAGACGGCAGTACCTACAGCAAGACCGGCTACCTTGCCTACAGCACCAGCGCTTCTACCCGTGTAGAACTCGTAGAGATCCCGGAGTTGAGAATTCGCATGCACGGCGACACAGCCGTCGTCACCGGCGTCTATCACGAAAAAGGCATTGATAGTCAACGGTCTTACGACTATCACGACCGCTTTACCGACGTCTGGATGAAGAAAGCAGGTAAGTGGCGTCTGGTCGCCGCGCACTACTCTGTTCCTTCGAAGTGACTGGCTTCAACTGGAAATTCATCCCCGTCCGTATCAGAGACAGTTCTTACCCGCTCTAAAATCCCGGCGGTCGCTCGTCAGTCACTCGGAATGCGCGCTCCAGAGCTATTCCCGCGGCGCCGAGAGTTCCTTCGTCGAACAAGCGGCCAATCAGCGTGACTCCATGGGGGACGCGGCGGGGCGGATTAAACGTCGGCAAGGGATTGTTCGGATCGGGGGCCCAATCGCTACGCGCCTTGGATACCTCTACAAAACCGGCACGCAGCGTGAGCGACGGATGTCCAGTGAAGTTGGTGATGACCAGCATCTCGTCGCGCAGGGAAGGCACCAGCAGAAGATCCACTTCAGAAAGAACACGCGCCATTTCTTGTGCGACTTTGCGCCGCATGCGGTCAGCTTGCACGAAATCAACAGCCGAGAGAAAGCGTGCCTGACGGAACAAGTTCGGCCACGCGTCCGGGACCTGGGCTTTCAATTCGCGGAGGCCACCGCTGAGCGCGAGCTCTTCGAATGAAGCTGCGCCTTCAGCGAACAGAATCAGGTTCAGCGAGTCGTACGGCCAATTTGGGATCGACACTTCGACGGGAACCATACCGATCTTCTTTATGGTTCCGAGCGCGGCACGGTCGACCTCGGTGGCGGGGTTCTGCTTCATCCAGGCAGGGAAGTATCCGACGCGCAAGCCCTTCACACTTGCATTGGCGTCGAAGTCGAGATGGCTGGGGACACTGGCGGTGTCTCCTGCATCTTCGCCCGAGATCGCGTGCAGAACAAGCAGCGCATCTTCGACGCTGCGAGTCATTGGACCAAGCTTGTCAAGCGACCAGCAGAGCGTCATCGCGCCCGTGCGTGGAACACGGCCATAGGTCGGTCGAAGTCCGGTGACACCGCAGCGCATCGAGGGACTGATGATGCTACCTCCGGTTTCGCTGCCGATCGAGAAGCCGACTAATCCAGCCGCGGTTGCCGCGCCCGGTCCTGCGCTGGAACCCGAGGCTCCTTCTTCCAGAAGCCAAGGATTCATTGTTTGTCCACCAAACCAGATGTCGTTGAGCGCAAGCGCACCAAGACTGAGCTTTGCGATCAGCACGGCACCGGCCTCGTGCAACTTTTTCACGACGGCCGCGTCGTCTTTCGGGATGCGATTGCGGAAGGGCTCCGCTCCGTAGGTGGTCGGAATGCCCGCCGTGTCGAGCAGGTCTTTGCCTCCCCATGGAATGCCGTGCAGGGGACCGCGATATTTTCCTTGCGCAATCTCAGCGTCGGCCTGTTTTGCCTGTTTCAAAGCAAGATCGCGTGTGATGGTAATGGCACAGCGCAGCTTGGGATTGAATCGATCGAGTCGATTGAGATAAATGTTCGTCAGCCGCTCGGAACTCAGTTCCTTGCTCTCGATCCAGCGCGAGAGCTGCGTGACCGGAGCGAAGGCGATATCTTCGTCGTTTTTCGGAAGAGGAGTGGTCGCATGGCTTCTTACAAACCGATCCTGCTGCGCAGGAACCTTGATGCCCGGCAGCATGGGATTCCAACGCGTCGCAGGTGCCAGTCCATCTTCCAAGGCCAGCTTGTGCGGACCGGTGCGGCGCTCATAGACCGAGGCAAGCGTCCGCTGCCAGCTCGATGCGGCCATTGCGCGCTCGGAGGCAGTAAGGGGAAACTGAACGAGTTTTTCGCCCTCGGCAAAAGTGGTCGTCGTGACTTCCGGCCCGAAGGCAGGTCCAGCGCCAAAAGCCGTTGGGGCTCCCGGCGGTAATTGGGTCTGATTCTGCGCATGAAGGCGCGAGACCGTTGCCGCTCCTAGTACTCCAAGTGACGTGACAGTCAAAAATTCACGACGAGATTTCGACATAAAAAGTCCCCAGTTATGAACGCGATCGTTGGATGTCATCAAAAACGGCAGGTTTCAGCTTCAAAGCTCTAAGTTGTCATTCCGCAGCGCCTGCTTTTGGCGCGAGGAATCTGCTTTGTGCCGCCGCCGGCAGACATCAGATTCCTCGTCGCTTCGCTCCTCGGAATAACAAAGGCTGTTTTTAGGCCACGCTCGGCCGCAACTCAACTTTCTTCGTAGTGATATTAACGCGTACGGCCGGCAGCACCGGCCGCGGATATGGCTTGCAATAAGCCTCGACCGTAATCATGCCTGGAGTCCGAGTCGATTGCACGATCACTTGCGCCAGGCCGTTGAACAGGCTGCGCTCTGGCTCCTTGTCAGACTCCTGACAGTTGGGATCGCCATTGCCGACGCCGATCAGCGCGCCCTCGCCCGTCACCCTGAAGCTGATTTTGTTGTGAGCGGTCGGGATCGCGCGTCCCTCTTTGTCGAGTACCTCGACTGTGAGGACTGAGACGTCTTGGCCATCGGCGTTGATCTCGGTGCGGTCGGCCGTCAGACGGATCGCCACTGGGTCTCCAGTCGTCTCCCTCTTCTCGGTGAGAATGACTTTGCCACCTTTTGTGCCGCGTGCCTCGAGCACGCCGGGCTCGTATTTCACCTTCCACTCGAGATGCGTGAGCGGTTCGACTTTCTGAGAACCCTGGCTCTTGCCGTTCAGGAAAAGTTCCACCGAGTCACAATTCGAATGTACCCATACCGAGATCGGTTCGCCATCGCGCTGATCCCAATTCCAGTGCGGAAGCAGATGCAATACCGGCTCTGATCCCCACCACGCCTTGTAGTAATAGAAGTTGTCTTTAGGAAAGCCGCACATATCGAGGATGCCGAACTGTGAGTTGATCGAGGGCCATCCATAGGGTGTGGGCTCACCGCGATAGTCGAAGCCAGTCCACGCGAACCCGCCGGCAAGCCATTCCCGCGCCGCGTAGAACTTCCACCACTCTTCGGCGAGTTGTGACCAATCAGTGTGATTCAGGTCGTAAGCGCTTACCCAATTCCGCAGCTTGTCAGTCGAGTAGATGCCACGTGTGGAGACGGTGCTGGCGGTTTCGCTGCCGACGCTTGGAGTCTTTGGATGCGCTTTGTGCCACGCGTCGTGAACCTTCAGGTTGTAGTTGAATCCCATGACGTCGAGCTGTTCGGGAAAATGCGTCTCGAACGAGGCGTTGACGGCGGCGGTGCACATGCGTGTGGGGTCGAGCTCGTGCGTTCTCGCGATCATGTCGTCGATGACGCGCACGCCTTGCGGTTGCGGCATCATCACCCACTCCTCATTGCCCATCGACCATAGGATGATCGACGGTGAGTTGCGATAACGCTTCACCATGACCTCGAGTTGCGCCATGCCCTCGGGATTCGAACTCATCAGGCGGGTTTCGCACATCATCATCATGCCGAGCTTGTCGCAGGCTTCCACCCATTCGGGCGTGGGCATGTTGTGCGAAGTGCGGACAGCGTTGCCTCCCATGTCTTTCAAGACGCCGATGCGAAAGGCCTGCAGGCGGTCGGGAAGGGCGGCGCCCACTCCGGCGTGATCCTGATGGTTGCAGGTGCCTTTGATCAGAACGTGCTTGCCATTAAGGAAGAAGCCTTTGTCCGCGTCCCACTTAATGTCGCGGACGCCGAAGGTGATGCGCTCGGCATCGCGTGTCTTGCCAGCGGACTCGACGGTTGCGATCGCCGTGTAGAGGCTCGGAGTCTCAGGAGACCAGAGTGCCAGACGGGATATGTCGGTAATCGCCGTGAAGACGGCAGAGCTGTTGGGAGCGATTGATTGCGGAACCGAATCGGCATTCGCGGAAAATGTTCCTGTCGGGTCCAAAATCCGCCAGCGTATACGGCAATTCTCGACTTGCTTGCCCTCGTTCCGCACAACAGTTCCCATGCTGACGATGGCCGTCGTTCCTTTGACTGCGGGTCTCACGTAACTTTCCCATCGCCCCAAGTGCAGCGCATCGGTCTTCGTCAGCCACACATGGCGATAGATTCCTGCTCCCTCATAAAACCAGCCGTCACCGAAGCTGGCATCCATGCGGACCATCAGGTAGTTCTTTCCACCGTAGTTCAGAAAATCGGTCAGATCGAAGCAGAAGGGCGCGTAACCGTTGTCGTTGCGGCCGATAAAATATCCGTTGAGAAAGACGAGCGCGCTGCGGAAGGCGCCATCGAACTCAACCGAGATGCGGCGACCGCTGTCTTCGGCGGGAATGTCGAAGGTGCGGCGATACCATCCGACGCTGGTCTCCGGGTAGCGGCGTCCGAGAGGCTTGTAACCATGGCTATTCTGTTCCTCATCCCAGACAAAAGGCAGCTCGACGGCCCAGTCGTGCGGCAGGTCCAGCGAACGCCACTTCGAGTCGTCGAATTTTGCGGTCGCGAAGGCGAAGTCGCCGCTCTTGGCGAAATCTCCCTGGCCCATACCAAAGCCAAGGTCGCGGCGCGGATCGGAGCCGTGCCCTTGAAAGAACTTCCATCCGAAATCAAAAAGCAGGCGCTCGCGTGGGGCCACGGCGGGCGATGCTTCGGTCGCGATTTGCAGATCACCCGACAGCAGCGCATGCGCGCGGGCGGCAGGGCCGATCACTAAGGTAGAAGCGGAGACAGCAAGTCCGGAACGCAGAAGATCACGGCGGGTCAGAGACGGCATCCCTAAGCCTCACGAAAGAGTGGAATGAATTGTCCCGAGACAGAAGCTCACCGGAAAACGTTATCTGCGGGACCTCGCATTATAAAGCGCAAAAACGTTTTGGCGAGACTCACTTGTGGAGTTCGACGGCGAAGAGGTAAGCGGCCTTCGACTTGTCTGCCGATTCGACATACTCAACCTTAGCAGGACGACCTTCCAGCTGGGCACACGGATTCAAGTCCCCTGTCGGTTGGAAGCCAAGAGTCGTGAATTGCACCTTGTAGTAATTATCGGCGTGGAGATTCATGGATTTCGCAGTTGACTTCACAGCCAAGTCGATATTCAGGGAATCGCAGTGCACCTCCTTGAGAATGCCGGTCACAAAATGATGAGGACCGTTGGGTACCACATCCCGGCGCACCAGGCGTGGCACTTTGGAGGTGCCGGCGGAGGTTACGGCCGCATTGCTCGCCGGCTCAGAATCAGCCGCTTCTTCGCGCATTTGCTGTTGGTGCTCTCTCATTTCGTCCTGGGCGGTCACAAAGGCCTGGGCATTGAGCAATGCATTGTTCACGAACTCGATTTCCTGCGGAGTTTTTGCCAGCTTGGCCGCAATGCGCAATACGTTCACCGCATTCTGGCCTTGGCCCATCTGCATCAATACGCTGGCGACATTAACACGGTACCCCATGTTTTCGGGGTCGAGTGAGACTGCAGTCACGCCCATTACGCGCGCTTCATCGAGGTCAGCGTGACGTCCGCCGAGGAAGACAGCCAGACGATCGAACGGCGGCGCAAACGAAGGATTCAAAGTGGTCGCCATGCGCAAACTGTTTTCAACCTGCTTTTCGTCAGACGGATCGATAGCACCTTGCATGGATATGGCCGCAAAGTAGTAGTGCGCGAGATAGCTCTGCGAGTCGAGTTCGACAGCCTGGCGGTACCACTTCTTGGCTTCTTCGAGATGCCCTGCTTGAAACTCGAGGAATCCCAAAGTCTCGCGGGCGGCCACATTGTTTGGGTCGTCCTTCAAAACGTGATCGAGGATAGTCCGCGCATCTTGCGTACGGCGATTACACGCAAGAAAGTCGGCGCGAATTGCATCGGCCTGCGGCAAAGTAAGAGATTGAACCTTGAAGGTGGTTGGATCCATCTCGGCTACGATTTTCTTCTTAAAGAATCTGAACTGGGCCTGTTGCACATAGAGATTCAGGTCAAGTTCCAGCTTTTTCAAATCTCCAAACGCATTGGTAGCAGCCGTCAATGGGTCGGCACCGCTGGCCAGCAAATCCGCGTATCGCGGCAGTCTATCGGTCTTCTTATCCGCGTCGTTGACAAAAAGGTAGTGTACGAGTGCCCACGATTCCGCATAAAAAATGGAGCCTTTGTTTTCCTCGTGATAGTACGGCGAGTTGTAATCGACAGCGAAAAGCGTTGGTAGCGGAAGCAGGCTCGTTTGGCGGAGGAGTCGAATGTCTTCGACGCTGGGCTGACCCAAGCGGGCGTCAGTCTCGTCGATGTCGGTGTTCTGGTAGAACTCGGCTAAACCTTCATTCAGCCAAAGAGGCATCCACTCAGCCTTCGACGTCAGAAGGTGGGTGTACTCGTGATAAACAGTTGAGTACGGGTGCTCGCCCTGGGGCTCGAGGTGCAGCAGCACGTAATTTTTGTCCGCCGCTCGGAGGAAGAGTCCGCCGAGTTGAAGCGAGCCTTTTGCCAGGTACTCTTGGGGTTCGAGGGCGCGGAAATCTCTGTCATTCTTGACAGCGATGACGATGATTGGCGAACTCGGATCAATCTTCAAGTTTGGAAATAAAGCGTGAAACAGGGAGCGCATGCGCTCGAACTGATCAGCGATCCGCCGCGCTTGTTTCTCGTTAGCTGTTGTCGCCACGACGAAGTGTGGGCTGCGCACTTCAATCCAGTTCTCGACTTTATCGCGAGCCGCAGCGGCAGTAGCGACAAGAACCAGCAGCGGCAGAAGTCTTTTGTACATGGCGGACACCCCTGGGATCGGGGTGGCGGCATTATAAGTCTGAATGGGTGAGTCCCAATATGTATTCGCGCACTTCAGTAGCGTCTGCGGTTCCGCGTCAGCCAGTACTCGCTCATCAGTTCGTGAGACCACGCGGGCTGCCTGACTTGTTGGCGAGGAAGGAATTCATGCATCACCGGCTTGATATCGATGACGGGCGTCCCGTCGATGGCGTCCAGTTCGGAGACAAAGAGATTCTTGCCCGCGACGCGAGCGATGTGACAGATCGTGCTGCCGATGCGATTCGGGCGGTTCTTGGTGCGCTGCGCGAAGACGCCGACCTCGGGCCACTTTTCATTATTTCGGGGGTGACGTGCGCCAGTAATGATCTTTGCCGGCTCAACCTGCGACAGGAAGAAGAGTACTTCGGCGTGGGAGAAGTCGGCCAGTCCTGCGAGAGCATCTGGAGAGAACTCGTCGGTGAGGGTGATGCAGGATTCCTCTTCGCCCCAAAAGTCGTCTGCGACTTCTGATCGGGAGGCGCGAACGAATCCGACTGGGCGCAATTCGATTTTCAATGGAGTCAGCCCCTTTGCGATAGCTCAGGATAACTCCAGTTCTACTGTTGAGGTTGTGCCTGAGGGGCCTGGTCCTTTACTTCTCCCATCCCCACGATCTTGGTCGAGGTGCGGAATTTCTTGTAGTCACGAAACGTTTGCTCGTCGCCGATGTTGTAGCCCTTCAGCAGGGCGACCCGCGCATCGAGTTTGAAATTGAGTTGTTTCGGAAGCCAGACTTCGTCATTCACGCGGGTTTGTTCGAGAGAGAAGCGGGTTCCTTTATGCAAGCGTGCGATCACGAGTCCGAAGGAGATGGTGTCGAGCATCTCGACATCCAACTTCGAGAGTTGCAAGTCGCTCTTGTCGATCCAGACACGCCCGTGGACCTTGGAAAGAAACTTTGCCTCTTTCATGTGGGGCTCGAAACCGGGCCGCGGTTCACCGTCGATCACCCAGGCTTCCCGTCCGCCAACTAGCTCCGTGCCGACCAGCTTAAAGTTGTAGGCGTCGGCAATCTCCTTGACGAACTTGCGTCCGTCCTCACGCTCTTTCACTTCCTTTTCTTCACGCTTCTTGCGCTGCTCGTCAGTTTCGTTCTTGCGCTTGTCGATGATCTTCTGGATCTTCTCGTCTTCCTTTGTGGCCTCTTTGCTGTCCAGTGGCTTGTCGTCTTTCTGGATGAGTCGTTCTACCTGCTCTCCCGCGATGTCCAAAATCTCGTAGGTCTTGATCTCCGTGGATTTGACGTGGCCCTTGCCATCGAAGTTCTTTTGTACTTCACGTTCGATGTAGGTGTAATCGCGCTGGCGTTTGTCGTTATCGATGTCCTTCTCGGCCACAACACGCAACAATTGTTGCATCTGCTCTTGCGAGAGCATACCGTCTGGGCCCGGCGTCAAGTCGGGAATGGATGCGGGCGGCGCGGTTGATTCAGAGGAACTCTGAGTGGCAGGCTGAGACGGTGTTTCCTGTTGCGCGGTGAGAGGCAGGCTGGCGAGCAGAACAACCGCAGCAAGAATCCCGCGAACTTCCATGGGCTACTATAACCCGCTCCCAGGAGCGAAGTTGTCAAGGGAGGTTAGCGTCTGGTGGGATCAAAGATAGCCTGTTCAACCGCGAGCTGGCGGCAGGTACGCCCAATCACATCCTGGGCCGAGCTGGCCTCGACGAATTGAAAGCCATAGCGGAAGGCATTCCTCTGACGAACAAGCGCGTGGATGTCAACATCGCCGGTAGGCAGCGAGAATTCGAGGCGGACAACCTCTCCGATGGGAACTTCCATGAGGAGCATGGCGGAAATGCCAGATTCGCTAATGTCAACCGTATGTCCGCGCACCACCGCTGAGTTGCGGGGATAAACACGGATGTCGGTCTCTAGCTGATACCTAGGATGTCGGCGAGCTTCCACGAGGCCCCAATTGGAATCGTTTCCGGATTGTTTTCCGAGGTCCATGCGACGCCCTTCTTACGCGCTAGCCGCCGGGGCTCGCCGAGCTAGATTGCACCGAACAGAGCTGCCAAAGCAAGCGCACTGGTTCTGAGGATTCATCGGCAAGCTTGATCTGAACTTTAGAGACTTCCAGACTCTAGTCTGTCATTCCGCAGCGAAGATGGGAATCTGCTATTGGTGTGCAGTGCCACCGACAAGGACGCCATTTCAGTGTAGCCAGACTCCCGGGAATAGGTGTTAAATACCAACGCCTTAGACGAGGAGGAAACTGACATGCCCAAGATAAAAGTAAATGGCATCACAATGAACTACGGCCAACAGGGCACGGGCGAGCCACTGATCCTGATTCCTTACCTCAGCGCCGATCACGCGTGCTATGCCTTCCAGGTGGCCGAGTATGCCAAACATTTCACCTGCATTTCACTGGATCTGCGAGGGACGGGCGAAACAGACAAGACGGACGGAGCTTACTCAACCGAGGACCTGGCCGACGATGTCGCGGCATTCATGCCGGCTCTCGGAATTTCCCGCGCACACATCATGGGCGTGTCGTTGGGAGCTGCGATCGGCATGTGGCTGGCGGCGAAGCATCCGGAGAGCATTGCCTCGCTGTCGTTGCACTGCGCCTGGCCAAAAACAGATGCTTATATGAAGAGTGTCGTCGGGAGTTTCCAGCACACAGCGCGGGACATGGGCAGCGTTGCCGAGATGGTAATCCTCGCGATGTTCCCATGGTGCCTGACGCCGGAACTGTATTCCGCCAAGCCGGACTACATCCAGCAACTGGCGGCCTTTGTGCGCAGCCGTCCGGCACAGTCGGTGGAGAGTTTTATGCAGCAGTCCAATGCTGTGATGGGCCATGATGCGGAAGGGCAACTTAGCCGGATCACGGCGCCGACGTTAATAACGTTCGGGCGCTATGACGCCGCGACGTCCATTCGGTTCGCCGATCCGTTAAAGCGAGGTATCCAAAACTCGGAGCTGCTGATTTTCGAAGGATGCTCGCACGCCCCGATCTACGAGCACGTGGAGGAGTTTAATCAGAAGACTCTGGCTTTCCTGCAAAAGCACGTGGGAACAGCACCGGTGCCACTTGTAGCCTAGGGTGCTAGACTGTTCGTCCGACGTAACTCCCAACCGCGACCAGACCGAGATCTACATGACGACGGCGGCCAATACGGTTCCACAAGATCTCAGGGTGCCGGCCCGCAGACGCGCCTGGACCTTGGAGCACCGCTTCTATTTCAGCCTCGCCACGTTTATCGCCGGTGCGGTCTTCCTCGGCTTCGCCCGGACCTTCTTCCTCCGTCACTGGTTCCCAGACTGGGCAGCCCTGCACGCGGCACCGGAGTTCTTCTTCGTCATCCACGGCCTCACCAACGCGGCATGGTTCGCGTTGTTCATCGCCCAAGTAGCTCTTGTCGGATCCCGGCGCGTACGCCTGCACCGGCAGATGGGCTGGTTTGGGACTGGTGTGGCAATCGCTGTGGTCGTCCTGGGTGTCTGGGGATCTCTTATTGCCGCCCGGCGACCAACGGGGTTCATCGATGTCCCAGTTTCCCCTCTTCAATTCCTTGCTGTTCCGTTGTCGCTGCTCTTGCTTTTCAGTATCTTTTTCATCTTGGCGATTCTTGGTCGGCGGGACGCCCAGATGCACAAACGGTGTATGGTGCTCGCCTCGCTAAGTTTGGTCGAAGCTGCGGTCGGGCGCTGGCCGTTGGCATTTCTGCGGAAAGCCACCTTGCTCCCATTCCTCAGTCCACTTGATCTTACGGTCGATCTTTTCCTCCTGCCGCTGATTTGGTGGGATCTCCACTCACGTAAGAGGCTTCACCCGGTGACGCTTTGGGGAGGACTGGCCCTGATCGTCATCCATCCCCTCCGCATGATGCTCGCCGGGACGGCTGCTTGGCAGCGATTCGCCGCTTGGTGTGTCCATCCGCTAGGACCATAGTTCAGATCCCCTTTACGAATTGGCTACGCAGATGTAGTTCACCACGTTTCGGGCCGGCACGAGGAATACTCGACCAGGACCTTAGCGATTGCGAGGTTTTCTTGGTCTCAAGTGGCGGTGATTAAGTATCGCCATTCGCTAGCAGCAGTTTCGAGTTCTGCTGACCGTCATGCTGTGACCATCTTGGCCGACCAGCTCTTCACGAATGCTCCGAAGCGATCGAGGGCTTTCGAGAAATTGTCTCCGGCAGCGGCGAAGCCCAAGCGGAAGTGCGAGGGCGCATCGAAACAATCGCCGGGGGCCAACAGAATACCGTGCTCGGTTGCGGCCTGGCAGAACGGCCGTTCTTTCTCTCCGCTCAGTAGCCAGGGGAACGCCGTCATGCCGCCTTGCGGTGGAATCCAGCCGAGTACGTCGCGATGCTCGGTCATGAAGTGCTCCAGCAGTTTGAGGTTTCGAGTGGCGAATTCGCGAGTCTTGCCGAGGACTACGTCCCGTTTGCGGATGGCGATTTCCGAGAGTATTTCGCCGGTCGTTGTGTTCGAGATCGAGAAGTAGGCCCGTGCAGTCCAGTATTGCTGGCGGCGCTGAGCGTCGTGCTCGATCATCCACCCGGTGCGCACGCCCGCAATCGAAAATGCCTTCGACAGGTCCGAGATTACGGTCGCGTGTGGCAGGCGCGCCGCCGACCTCGTTTGCCTTCCGTGGTAGATCGGATGGTAAACCTCATCACTCACCAACTGAATTCCTCGCTCAGCTGTGAAATCATGCAAGGCTTCCATTTCGGCGTCGCCGATGGTCGCGCCCGTAGGATTGTGAGGACTGTTGACCAGGATTAGCTTGGTATTCGAGTCGGCGAGCCGCTTGATCTCGTCCGGGTCGATTTGGAAGCGGTTCTCACGGCGTACGCGATAGAAACGGGTCTCCAGGCCAAGTGATTCCGGCAATGCCGAAAAGGTAGTGAAACCGGGCTGGGGTACGATTACGTTTGCTCCGGGCTCGGCGGCCAGCCACATCAGCGCCACTAGTGCTTCGGAGGCGCCGGTCACGATTTGGACAGCTTCGACCGGAACGTCCTGCATTTCGGCGATCGCCTCCCGCAGACCGTCGGCGCCGGCGGGGCGACCGTACACCAGGTTGTGGTTCAGAAATCGGTGGCGGGTTTCTTCGTCGGCGAGCGCCAGGACTTCATTGACAGTCCAGACCGGTCCCGTGCTCGCAGCAAGGTTGAATTCTATGTCGTGTTCGAACTGGTCGAGCCAGGCATCGAGCAGGAAGGGCTTGAGTTGCATGCGAGCACCCCGAAGGAGAGTTTGGTTTCCGTTATGGATTCTGCCAGCCCGCGCACGGATGGTTTTTAATTTGCTAGGCACGAGAACCCAATGTCTGAGAGAGGTTGAAACCAGATCCGCCGAGGCCTCAGCCTGATTGTGAAAACTAGTCCCGAGCCTTGTACGCTTTGCCCAGACACTCGGCCTGAAACAATCGCTCGTCCACACGGTGCAAACGCTTCTCCTGCCGTTTTGTTATCAGCGGGTAATGCTTGATGTCAAACAGGTGATAGACAATGAACCAGACTGGTTTCTCGGTGATCATCCACTGTTGTGAGTCGAAACGCTTCAGGTTCACAGGAAGCGAGTAGCGGCGCAAAGTACGCTCCCGCCGCAGATTGAAATAGGCGTTGAAATAACTCAACGCGAGTTCTCGCAGGTTTCGATAGATGGGCTCACGCCATCGGCATCCCGTGTAATTGGACTTGGCCACAGCTCCCCAGCACCCGTCTTCGCGAAAGACAGCGATCACGTGATCTGTATCGTGTTCCGCCTCGAAATCGAGGATCAAGGGAGGATATCCAATGGCGCGTAATGCAGCGGCGCCAAAGATCGCGCCTTCCAGGCAATGCGAAGATTCTTCCGCTAAGACCTTGCGTGGGGACCAGGCGGTGTCCTCCAAGTGGTAGGGCATATCGTCGAGAAACTTCTGGATACCGTAGGGGCTCTTCAGGCTCCGGAGCTTGCGCAACTCTTTTGGGGTGAACCCGGATTGGTCCGTTGTCATGTCGGCGCGCGTCTTACTTCTGGGACAGAAAGACTTTACTCAATTCCTGCGGTGTGTCTACCGTGATGTCGGACTCTTCGACCTCGAGCGTGTGTGGCGCGAAGCCGTAGGTGACCGCGACGGTCCACAGCCCCGCATTGCGTCCGGTGCGAACATCAACGTGGGAATCGCCAATGATCGCGGCTTGCTCGGGCCGAACGTCAACTTCGCTCAGCAGCTTCAACGCGCCTTCTGGTTCGGGTTTCTTCGTGGCGAAGCTGTTGCCGCCATAAACCTGTGAAAAATAGGGTCCGAGGCCAAGAGCTTCCACAATCGCACGGGACGGATTCACCGGCTTGTTGGTTAGCACGGCCAGCTTGCGGGGTACCCCATTCCCTGAGCGTTGTATAGCTGCCAAGGCTTCGCGGATTCCCTCATAGACAGTGGTGTGGTCGAGCTTGTGCTCGCGGTAGTAAGACAGAAAGAATTCAAGCCCCTTGCGAACGAGCCCTTCGTCAACGGCTTCTCCCCCGAGAGCGCGCTGGATCAGGATTGGGGCGCCATCGCCCACATAGCTGGCAATGACATCCTCCGGGAGCTCGGGTCGATGGATATGACGTAAAGCCGCGTTTACGGAATGGACGAGATCCAGCCGCGAATCAATCAGCGTGCCATCGAGGTCGAAAATGACGAGCTTAATCGAATGAGGATCAAAAGAGCGCCGAGTACGGATCATGAATCTTTAAGAATAAAGCACACGGCGCCCACGAGTCAGTAGTCGGAATCACTTTCG
>DATFQQ010000046.1:0-16022 GCA_035264195.1 Candidatus Sulfotelmatobacter sp.
CGGCACATAGGTCCTTCAACCCGCGAAAAGCGCAGCCCTCAGGATGACAACTGAAACCGGGCGATGTCGAGAACTTTACCTTAAGATGCGGAAAAATTCCTCTGCTGATTTGCGTGGATCCCGCAATAGATCGGATATTACGGCCACCGAATCGGCCCCCGCCTCAATGACCGAAGCTGCGTTCACCCGGGTAATCCCCCCGATGGCGACCAATGGCTTACGCGTCAGAGCCCGTGCCCGCCGCACCCCTTCGAGTCCAACCACCGGGTCAGGGTTCTCCTTGCTAGCTGTGGCAAAAATCGGGCCGATTGCCAGATAGTCAGCCGAAGTCAGGTCCGCCTCACGTAATTGGTCGGGATTGTGCGTAGAAACTCCCAGCCACCGATCCGGCCCAATGATCCTGCGGACGGCATCCGGGGAAAGATCGTCCTGCCCAACATGCACCCCATCAAAATCGGCAGCCAGGCAGAGGTCTGCGCGATCATTCATGATCAACCGAACGTATTGTGAAGCCCCGGACGCCTCCATCGGTGGAGCGTCCGTTGAGGAATCCCGCGGGCGAGGGCGTCCGCCGCTCTCTGCGTCAAGTCGTTTCCTCAGTTCCCGTGCATGTTCCAGCATCACCCGCGCGTTGCCTGATTTGTTGCGGTATTGGATCAACGTACAACCGCCAGCCGCAAGTTCCCGTGCGGCGGCGAACATTGATCCAACGTTGGGAAAGAAGCCAGTGTCGAGAATAGCGTACAACTGGGACAGTTTCATTCAACGGCCTCAATCATTTTCGCGGGTAGTTTTGAGTAGGCCGCATTTCGGAGACCGAATTACTTCGAACAAGAGACGGACGCGTCGCTTCGCCCTTACACCTTCCCATTCTTCGCCAGAAACCTCTCAATAAACCCCGTATCAAAGTTTCCGGCCCGGAAATCGGGATCGGCCAGAATTTTCCTGTGCAGCGGAATCGTCGTGTAAATGCCCTCAACAATAAACATTTCCAGCGCGCGCCCCATGCGTGAGACCGCTTCGTCGCGGTCTTTAGCTCTCACGATTAGTTTGGCGATCAGCGAGTCGTAATACGGCGGAATCACCCCTTCGGCATAAGCGGCCGTATCGACGCGAACCCCAGTTCCCCCTGCCGGATGGAACGCCGTAATCTTCCCTGCTGATGGCGTGAACTTCTCCGGATGCTCCGCATTAATGCGGCACTCGATCGAATGCCCGCGATGCACGATTGGTCCGTGCAGCACATCCGCCATCTTCGCGCCCGCCGCAATCATGATCTGGCTCTTCACCAGATCGACATCCGTCACCATCTCGGTCACCGGATGTTCCACCTGAATCCTGGTGTTCATCTCGATGAAGTGCAGCCGGCGATCCTTGTCCATCAGGAACTCGATTGTTCCGGCATTCCAGTATCCGATCGCCGCCAGAGACTTACACAGCACCTCGCCGATTTCCTTGCGCAACTCCGGAGTGACCTGCGTCGATGGCGACTCTTCCAGCAGTTTCTGATGCCTGCGCTGAATCGAGCATTCGCGTTCGCCCAGACTGACGACGTTCCCATGCTCGTCGGCCAGCACTTGAAACTCGATGTGCCGCGGATGCTCCACATACTTTTCCATGTAGAGATCACCGTTGCCGAACGCCCCCGCCGCCTCTGCCTGAGCAGCCTTGTAGAGCCCTGGCAACTCTTCTTCATTGCGGACGATCCGCATGCCGCGCCCGCCACCGCCGGCAGAGGCCTTCATGATCACCGGGAACCCGACTTGCTTCGCCCACTCCAGAGCCTCGCCTTCGCTGGCGACAATGCCGTCTGATCCGGGCAGGATCGGCACACCCGCTTTCTTCATCGCCGCCCGAGCCTTTTCTTTCTCGCCCATCAGCCGAGTGACTTCCGGGCGCGGTCCGATGAACTTGATGCCACTCATCTCGCAGACTTCAGCAAAGTTCGCATTTTCTGCAAGCAAACCGTAGCCGGGATGTACTGCCTCGACGTTCGCGATCTCCGCCGCGCTGATGACAGCAGGAATATTCAGATAGCTATGCGCCAGTTGCGGAGGTCCGATGCAGATTGCCTCGTCGGCAAAGCGGACGGGCAGCGAGTTGCGGTCAGCCTCGCTGTAAATCGCAACCGTGCGGATGCCCAGTTCCTTGCACGCGCATATGACGCGCAATGCAATCTCCCCGCGATTCGCAATCAGAATCTTCTTAAACATGAACCTGCTTTACGCCTTCACAAAAAATTGTTGATTGATGATTGATGATTGTTGATTGAAAATCTCGCTCAGTCCATCCGGGGTTTCAATCAGCAATCAAGAATCAACAATCAACAATGAGGTATTGCCGCCTCACTTCTTAGGCCTAATGGAGAACAACTCCTGGCCGTACTCAATCGGCTGGCCGTTGCTCGCCAGCTTCTTGACGATTTCTCCAGCCACGTCCGATTCAATCTCGTTCAGCAGCTTCATCGCTTCCACGATGCACAGCACCTGTCCCACTTCCACCGTGTCTCCAACCTTTACGAACGGAGGCGCACCCGGCGATGGAGCTTCGTAGAAGGTCCCCACGATCGGCGACTTGACCGCGTGCAAGCCTTCTTCCGGAGCAGGTGTTGCCGGAGCCGCCGCTGCTGGTGGAGCAGCCGCAGGCGCCGCAGCCATCTCAACAACCGGGCTCGCAACTGGCGGCACGGCATAGAACCGTGGCTCGGCATGCGAATGCACGACGGTGTGTTCGCCGGCTCGTTTTATCTTGACCTTGACATCGCCCCGTTCCAGTTCGAACTCGGCAATGTCCTTTTCGATTAAGAACTCGATTAGTTCTTTCAGCTCTTTTTGATTCATTCGTGTATGGTGGGACCGTTTCTTTATCCCCGCCGCACGCCCGAGGGGCACGCCTACAAGCCGGGTGTGGTTCAAGCCCCGGCTGATATTAACTGGCTGAAGCCAAGAAGACTAGACTGCTAAGAAAGCCTTGCTCGTCGGAGTCAACACCTCACATCCTCCGGCGTTCACCACTACCATGTCTTCGATCCTGATCCCCCATTTGCCGGGGAAGTATACCCCGGGCTCGATCGTGATGACCATCCCGGGCTGCAGGATCTCTTTCTGCCCATCTGCCACACGCGGGCTCTCATGAATTTCTAGCCCTACTCCGTGTCCAGTGGAATGCGTAAAGTACTTGCCGAATCCCGCCTTACGCAAGGTCTTGCGCGCCGCACCATCGACTTCTCCGGTGGTTGCTCCCGGCCTTACCGCGTCGATTGCCGCCTGCTGCGCCTGCCGTACTGCCTCGTAAGGGTGGCGGGCGTCGTCGGATGGAGTGCCAACCCACACAGTACGCGTCTCATCCGAACAATAACCTGAAAGTATAACACCGAAGTCGCAGACGACGAATGATCTCTGGTTGATCGGGGTCGCCGAAGCACGCCCGTGGGGCAAGGCGGATCTGGGTCCGGAGGCAATGATCGTCTCGAACGACATGGCTTCAGCCCCACCCTGGCGCGCCGCCAGTTCCATCTCGGCAGCGACATCAACTTCTTTTATTCCCGGGTGGAGGACCTCTAGCGCCCGGTCGTAGATTTTGGCGCCCAGCTGCACAGCCGCGCGGATCAGGCCGATCTCGGCATCGTCCTTGATCAGGCGCAAGCGTTCGACGATGGGGGGAGCGTCCTTGAGACGGACTCCCGACAGGCGAAACTGGGTGAGACGTTTTTTGTCCGCAAGCGTGAAGTGCTCGGATTCAATTCCAATCGTCTGCCGGTGTGAGCGCTTCCGCCGTTTCTCCAGGAACTCACCAAGAGCGGCAAGCGGAGACTTCCGCGCAATGACGACCTTGGCCGCTCTTACTTCCTCGTGCGCCTGCGTGTCGTAGCGAACGTCAGTGAAGAAGATTCCGCCGGTTTGCTCCACAAGAAGAAGTCCGGCGCTGCCGGTAAATCCGCAGAGATATCGGATGTTGGGTAAATGACTGATGAGGAGTCCATCGAAGCGGGTCGTGGCAAGATGCTCCCGCAGTTTCTGCTGTCGTGCACGGAAGTCCATTTGTTGCGAGTGTAGCAGGAGCATCGAGCTACGAGCCACGAGTGGCGGCATTGACCTAGGGGTGCCCGAGGTGCCGAAAGTTTATCTCAGAAGATTAGAGCTTAAGCGCGAATTTCTCGAAGCTCGCCGCTCACCGCTCGTAGCTAAAAACAAAACCGCCGGCCTGACAGGTTCTTCAGGCCGGCGGCGCTTAGCTCAGTACTCGCGACTCAAGACTCGTTATGTCTGAATGATTCGCGGCGTGATGAAGAAGATCAGTTCCTGGTTCTGCGTGTTGACCTGCGTGTGTTTAAACAGGTTGCCCAGCACCGGGATGCTGCCCAACAGCGGAACCTGCGTGATGTTGATCGAGTTCTGCGTCTGAATGACGCCGCCGATCACCACCGTGCCGCCGTCGGTCACCAGTACCTGCGTGGTCGCCTGCTGCGTGATCAGTTCGGGGTTCCCCTGGACTTCCTGACCGAAGTTCGGTGTGGTGTTTTCCACGTCCACGTTCAGGAAGATGGTGTTTTCCGACGTGATCTGCGGAGTAACCGTCAGCCGCAGGAACGCGTCGACGTAGGTAACGGTCGGAGGACCGCCTAACTGGGCCTGAGTCACGATCGGTACGCGCACGCCCTGTTTCACGAACGCCTGAATATTGTTCTGTGTGACCACCCGCGGACGGGACAGCACTTTCAACAAGCCGCGCGATTCAGCCAGCGAAAGCTGGAAGTCCAACCGCACGGTGTTGCTGGCGTTCAAGAACGTCAAGCCACTCGTAGGCGACGTGACGCCCAGGTTCGAGAACAACGGAATGGTGTTGCCGTTACCGGAACCGGTTGACGGAGTCGTGATGTAACCCGGGCTCAGCCCGCTCACGTTCGTGTTGGTAACGCCGACTGTCGAGTTGCCGCCGATCGCACTGTGGCCTTCGCCCCAGCCGAAGCCCATCTGCGTACCGATGTCGCGAGCGAACTGCCGAGTCGCAGCCACTACACGAGCTTCAATTTCGACTTCCTGCGTCTTGCGGTCCAGCTGCGACAGCAGGCGGTCGATGATCGGAATCACCTTCGGAATATCGTTGACGATTACGGCGTTGGTGCGATCGTCAGCCACCACGTCACCACGCTGCGAGAGGAACTTCTTCACAGTGATGATGGCATCTTTCGCCTTGGCATAGCTGAGGAATCGGGTGACGGAAACCTTTTCTACGGCGAGCGCTTCCGATTCGATCTGCGCGCGCCGCGCATCGGCTTCCTTCTTCAAGGTTTCGACCGTGGCGATGCGCAGGACGTTGCCTTCCAGTTCGCGCGCCAAGTCGTTGTTCTTCAGAACGATGTCGAGTGCCTGATCCCACGGCACATCATCGAGCACGATCGTCAGCGTGCCGTGCACGTTCGGATCGAGCACAACGTTGAGTCCGCTGATCTCGTGGACCAGACGGAAGAAGTCTTTCAAGTCGACGTCTTTCAGGTTGACTGAAATCGGCTCGCCCGTATAGTGCGGGCCAGAAGCGGCGCCCTGCTGACCCATCTGAGCTTTTTGCTCTGCAGCCAGGTTCACCGCTGGCGTGATGCCAGTGGAACTCTGCGAGGGTGCGCTTGAGCTCTGCGCCTGCGGCGTGGCATGCATGCTCACAGGAAGAAGCTCGACCGCGGTCTTATCCGAGAAACGAGCAGCAGCTTCCTGCGCGCGTACGGTTGGCTCGTCAGCCGCGGCGTCGTTCTTGGCCTCGTTGTTCGTTTCGTTCTTCGCCTGGTAGGAAGGCTCAACGAAGACAAAATTGTTGGGAGCGGCCGCGTTGTCCGACGCTGGCTTGCTGGCGGGCTTGGCATCCGCCGTCACCGTTGTCGGGTCGGCAGAGGTCTGGGCAACCGTGTTGGCATGTAGCGTTAACACGAGTCTGCCGGCCGGACCTGGAGTCAGCTCATAAGCGCAGGCCTTCTCGAGGTCAACGACAACGCGCGTCGTCGGATGCGACTGGCCATCCATACCGATGCGCACGCCCCTGACACCCGCCGTGCCCACCACGATGCGGGTCTGGCCGTTTGCCATCACGGTCTCCGGCAGGTCGACCACCACGCGAGCGGGCGAGTCCAGAGTACTGAGCTTCGGCGTTACCGAGCCGCTAGCTTTCATCTCGACCCGGATCGCGTCCGTGTCGCGGATTACGTTGACTCGATCGAGCTGGCTGGGCCTTTGGGCAACCGCGGCCACCCCTGCCATCAGCAGCAACGATACGAACATGGTTACTTGTTGCTTTCGCATTTCGCCTCTCCCCACCCGCGGGCCTGGCCCGCGTGTCCTTCGTGCACTGGAATTAAACCGCCGGGGTGAAGATTCTCTTCACCACTTCGTGTGTCGATGTCTTGCCCAGCTTGTCCTGCACCGTTTCTTCGAACACAATCGAATCGCCTGTGATCTTCACAACGTATCCGTTGAACACAGGGTCATTCTCGTGCAAGAAATATGCTTTGCCGATGTTGTTGGTGACGACAGCGATGAAGCCGTTGTCGGACTTCACCACGCCGCGCAGGGCGATGGCGTTGATCTCGAGGCATTTCTTGCCCGTGGAGCAACCCGATCCCTGTTGCTGCACTACCGGGCTGAAGAACGGATCACGCTTCCCATTCATCGCCCACTTCTTTTCTTCGGCCTTCGGCTTGGCTGGCTCCGCCGGCTTGGCCGCAGCGGGTGCTGGAACAGCCGCAGCAGCAGTCACACCCTTGGCTGGTGCCGGAGCCTTTGCGTCCTGCTTAGGAGCAGCAGCCGGACTAGCCGTTTTGCCAGCGGTTGCCTTCACATCCGCAACTTTTGTTGCGGGAACAGCTTTCGTTGTGCTCGTCGTAGCAACGGCAGCCTTCGGAGCTGGAGCAGCCTTTGCCGCCGCGACTGGCGCGGCTTTGGCAGGAGCTGTGGCCGTGCTCTTCGCTACGGCTGATCCATCCAGCGTGTGCAGGATCAGCGCAAACTTGCCGGCTGGACCAGAGGACACGTCATACGTCAGTGGTTTTTCGAGATCCACCACAACACTGGTCGTCGGCGGATTCTTGCCGTCCATACCAATCCGCACGCCCTTCACCCCGCCGCTGCCGACAGGAATCTTGTTCTGTGAGGTGGCTACAGCCGTTTCAGGCAACTCAACTAGCACCCGGGCCGGAGAACTCAGCTTGGTCACTCTCGGAGTCACCGCATCGCTGGAGTTGATCTCGATCTGAATGTCGTTGCCGCCAGGAACAACGTTCACGTGCTGCAACTGATTGTTCTGGCTCAAATTGTTCTGGCTCGACGCTGCCTTCGCCTTTGCAGCCGGAGCTGCCGTTTTCACAGCCTGAGCCGCAGGCTTTGCCGCGGGAGCCGCGGTCACCGGAGCAGCTGCTGATCCCGGAATTACCGCGGGCTTGACCGCGGGTGCGGGCGCTCCAGGCGCCGGCTTCGCCGGCGGAGTTCCCGCCGCGTCCAGCGCTGCGTTCGTATCGATGGTCTGCTTCTGCTGCAGCGACTTTGCTACGCTGCGCGCGTTGTCGATGGCGTCCGGATTCTGTCCCGCAGCCAAAGCCGCAGTCCCGCCGACCATCATTGCCGTTGCCAGAATGCCAGTTGTCAGCTTCATCGCCGTCTTCATAGGTATCCCTATTTCGCCGCCGTCGTCGTGGCCGGTTTCGCACCAGCCGCCGGTGCAGGAGGTTGCAGATCACGACTGAAATACGTCGTTGCCGTAAATTTCGCCACAATACTTTCGTTGGGGGCGTATTGGTACGTGTGCTTCACTTTTGCCCCTGCGGGATTCTTTGTCGTCGAGACCAGCAGTCCGCTGATGTTAACGATGCGCTCCAGCTTGCTCACCTGGTCGAAGAACTTCAACGCCGAGTAGTAGGAGCCGTCCAGTTCCATATCGAACGGAACTTCGGTGTAGTACTGCTGTTGCTTGTTGTCCTTCGCCTCATAACGCCGCAGTTCCACGCCCGCTTTTACGGCCTCAGCATCCATCATGGTGATGAAGCCGTCGACCTGCTTCTCGTCGGGAACAATGCGCGCCTCGATCTCAAGCTGCTGCTTGAGCTCAGCCAACTGCTGCTCGATCTGCTTCAGCTTCGGCCGATACGACTCCAGTTCGTTGTTTTCCCGAATCTTGTCTTCCAGGGCATGCTGCGCCGCCGCGTTCTTCTCGTTCTGGCTCTTGAACACGGTGAAGTACAGTGCCGCCGAGACGACTGCGCCACCGAGAATCACCACCCCCCACTGCTTGATGCCCGACAGTTCGCCAAAGTTCGCCATAGGTCCGCCTCTACGACTTTCCCTTCTCGCAGGTCAGGGTGAATTGGAACGCCTGCATTTCTTTGATCTGCTCGTCCTGATAAGTTTCTTTGATCTCCACGTTCTTGAAGAATCCGGTCTTCTGCAGATTCGCGATCAGATTGGCCACCGCGTCGGTCGAAAGCGCCGTGCCCTCGAGGTTCACGTTCGCACCCTGATCGTCCAACTTGCTCAGCCACACGGCCTCGGTGTTGTTGACCGTCTCACCCATCATGGCCATCAGGTTTACAGGGCCGGTTTGCCCATCCTGGAGCTTCTTGATGACATCCACGCGCCGCTGATAGATGTTGGCCTGGTTCTGGCGGTCCAAGAACTTGGCCTTCACATCCGCCAGTTCGCGATTCTTTTGCTCGGCGACTTTCATCTTCGCGTCGATTTCTTTCGAGAGATGGTCCAGCCGATACCAGTACATTAGGTTCGCCAAGCCGACGATCACCACCATCACCAGGATCTTCAGCTTGGGAGATCCCATGTCTCCCATTTCCATCGTGGGCATCACCGGGCTGCTGCCGCCACGTTTGCCCTTGCCTTTGGCTGTTTCCAGAAGGTTGATTTTGATCATAGGGATTCAAAGCTCCTCAGGGCCAAGCCCACCGCCACTGCCATCTGCCCGGGATTTTTCTCCACCAGTTCCGCTCCCATGCCCTCTGCCGGAGGCGTCACCCGCTGGAACGGATTCAGCAACTCGACCGGCATGGAGAATTCCTGTCGCAACGCTTCCACCAACCCCGGCACTTTCGAAGAACCACCCGCCAGGTAGATCTTCTCGATGTGCTCCCCGGCCGCGCTGGCACGGAAGAAGTCAAACGTCTTCTGAATCTCGAGCACGATAATTTCGGTCACCTGCTGCAGGATCGGCTGCTTGGCATCTTCGCTCACCGTGCCGACCTTATTGCCCAGCTTCAGCGATTCCGCGTCTTCGAAGCTCAGGTCCAATTCCTTCTGCAGCGAGTCGGTGTACTGATGACCACCCACGCTGACGTCGCGCGGGAACAACGGCGTCGTACCCTTCACGATGTTGATGTTCATCACGCTGGCGCCCAGGTTCAGCAACGCCACAACCTGGCCCGGCGACGGCTGGTAGTTGTACTCGTAGCAGTTCTGCAGCGCCAACGCGTCGATATCGACGATAGCGGGCGTTCGGCCGGCCATCGAGAGTACGTTGGTGTAGTTCAAAATCTTGTCCTTCTTTACCGCGACCAGAAGAACATCCATCTGCGGGCTGCCAACCTCATCGGACAAAATCTGGTAGTCGAGGCTCACGTCGGCCAGATCGAAGGGAATGTGTTGCGCCGCTTCTTTCTCGATCGTTTCCGCCAGTTCCTGATCGCTCATCGAAGGCAGAGAGATCTTCTTGACGATCACGGAGTGTCCGCTCACCGCCGTGGCCACAGCTTTGGTCTTGATCTGGTTGTCGAGGAACAGCTTCGAGATCGCGCTCGACACCGTGCCCGAGTCCACGATCATGGAGTCGACCACGATATCGGACGACAGCGGTTCCAGCCCGAGGTGCGCCACTTCGATCTGCCCACCCTTCTTCTTCAGCTCGACAGCCTTGATGCTCGAAGAGCCCACATCCAGACCAACAATCGACTTCGATCCGATTCCAAACATGTGCCCACCTTTGTGTGGCGCGGGCGCCTTCGCCCGCGTTGTTTAAACTAAATCTGTCCCGCAGCCTTGCCCGCCGCCTTCGCCTTCCGCTTGGCTTGCGGTTCCATCTCACTCGACTTCTCTTCCATCCACTGATCCAGCCGCGATTTCTTGAAGCGCCACCGATTGCCCAACTTGAACGCGGGAATCTTTTGTTCGCCGACGTACTTGTACAAAGTGTCCGGACTCACGCCCAGGTACTGCGACGCTTGGCGAATATTCATCACTTCTCGCGAGTCGGCCATAGTTCCTTTGCTCTCCCTGCCAGTGTTTCGTCCCGCCCGATACTCGGCCCCACGGCTCCTTTGGGAGACTTCCCCTCGCCTTGTCTATCGGCTCAGAGGGCTTTCGTGTCCCGAGCATATATCAGCCCTGAAAAGCCTCGGCTCAGAGCGAATCTCCTCGTTTTTCCGCGTTTTTCGCCTGTTTTCTAGAAGTCCACAAACTCGCCACTGCGACGCGTGTCTATATATTGGGGTACCAGAAATGAAATACACTATTTGTAGAGTTCACGGCCGAGGTCATGTCCGGTCGCCCCGATACCGGTAACTGAAGTACTAGGCACGGTACGGAGGTACTACGCCGCTAGTCCAAGCCATTGTTTTGGCAGGGCTTTCTTCAGCTTTCGAGACGATGCGTCTTGGGTACTCCGCAGGAACGAATTCGTGCGCTAATCTATTTCATCAACTCGGAGGATCTGTTTGCGTTATCTCGATCGCCTGCAACCGCTCGCACTTCTGGTAATGCGCCTCTCGCTGGGCGTCATTATGACTGCGCACGGCTATCACAAAGTGTTTGGTGGCCTGCAGCACTTCGCCCACATGATCGGGGGAATGGGACTTCCTTCTTGGCTTGGCTATGTGTCGGCCTTCACAGAACTGATCGGAGGATTGCTGATCATTGCTGGATTCTTCACTCGTCCCGCTGCGTTCGCGATCTGCATCAACTTGGTCGTAGCCATTTGGAAAGTTCATCTGCATAACGGTCTTTTGGGATCTCCCGATCGCCCAGGGTTCGAATTCCCGCTAGCGGCCGCCACCCTTGCCTTCGCGTTAATCTTCTTCGGGGCCGGACCGATCGCCATCGACCACGTTCTGCGCGGCGGCGGCACAGCCAGCCGATAAATGTGGCTCTGCCGCTCAGCGTACATTGCAACTTTTTTCATCCGGCAGGGTTCCAAGCACGTAGCGCAAATTCATCCCAATTCAGCCAGCCCCGCGGCAGCTCTCTCCATCTCGAGCTCGCGTCATTTGAATGTTCGTCGGGCTTGCCATTAAGATGAATGCACAATCTACGTCCTTGCATCCCAACGGTTTGGCGGAAGCATCTTAGCCGCCAGCACCGACATTACAGGAGGTTCTCTTGAGAAAGTTTGCCCTCTTTGCCACGGTCGTTGCAGTTCTTGCCTTCGCAAGTCTCGCCTCAGCCCAGCAAGGCGACGCTATGTTCGGCTTCGGGACGCTTATGTCGTCGGGCTCGTGCAACAACAACACCGGCCTCTGCCCCCAAAAGGGAGGCTTATATCCCAACATCGGCGCTGATGTGATCTTCCACCAGCGGTTGGGTGTCGGATTCGATGTGGCTTGGCGTGGCGGCCAGGGCAACTACGCCGGTATCGGCCTTCCTTATCGGCCGATCCTCTACTCTGTCAACGGCGTCTATCAGCCGCGGCTCAACAAGAAAGTCGGTGCGGATCTATTCGGTGGTATTGGCTGGCAGAGTACGCGCTTCTATTCCGCCAACTACAACTGCAGCTATTTCAGTTGCACCAACTATGTCAGTTCCAATCACTTTTTGGTTGATGCCGGCGCTGGCATCCGCTACTACTTCTGGGGACATGTCTTCGTGCGTCCGGAAGTTCGTTATTACTACATCAAAAACAACACGAACGACTTCACTTCCAATAACGTGTTCCGCGCCGGCGCTTCTATCGGCTACACTATCGGCCCGGAATAAAACGCTTTGATTGTATGAACTCTGTGCCTCTCTGTGCACTCTGTGGTGACGACCTGGCAGCCTCCACCATGGAGTTCACGGAGGCAGATCAGATCACTAATCTCGCTCACAGGGGGCAGGGTTGAGAAAGTTTTGTTCGCTCACGTTCGTCTTTACTTTTCTGCTTTTCGCCAGCTTCGCACAGGCCCAGGAACCGCAGGTCGACATCGCCGGAGGTGGAAGCACTCTCTGGTCCTCCAAGGACAATACAGCTTCGGAAGCCTTTCTCCCTCCTGCGCTGAAAGGTGGCACCTATCCCGGCGTCTTCTTCCAGTACCTGAATGAAAAAGACCGCGGCATTAACATTGAAGCCGCCTTCCGCTATCACAAGGGCATTTACAACAACTTCCAGTTCTATCGCCCAATCATCATCGATGCCAATGGCGTCTACTCGCACCGGCTTGCAGCCAAAACCCACGGTGACTTCATGGCTGGCGCCGGTCTCATGACCTTGCTCTTCTATGGCGTCGGAGCTTGCCCTCTCCCCTCCGGCGGTTGCAGCGCCAACCTGAACAGCACCCATTTCCTCCTGCACGGGGGGTTCGGGATTCGCTACTACGCATGGCGCAACGTCTTTATCCGTCCTGAGGTTCACTACTACTTCATCCCCAACAATCACGAGTTCCACTCCGACAATCTCTTCCGCCTCGGAGCATCGGTCGGATATACCTGGGGTCACCACTAAGGATTCCGCAGCTTTCGTCAGAACAAGAAAGGCAGTGTCCATCGACGCTGCCTTTTCAAGTTCTGGGATGCAAAAACGGAGTTATCTCATGTTGAGGCAAATCTCCGCTTCATGAATGGACGCGTTGACATGCTCGATAGACTTCACGCGATGGCCGTCAAAGTCGTGCTCGGCGGTCTCCAGCGCATGCTTGGCTGCGCGCATATGTTCCAATGCTTCATCGATGT
Organism: Candidatus Sulfotelmatobacter sp.; assembly: GCA_035264195.1. Classification (GTDB taxonomy): domain Bacteria; phylum Acidobacteriota; class Terriglobia; order Terriglobales; family Acidobacteriaceae; genus Sulfotelmatobacter. The sequence goes on from DATFQQ010000046.1 coordinate 12,900, forward strand.
GCGGATGCCGTTCAGGAGTCGCCACAGGTGCGGGAGCCGGAACTGCAGCTGCTACCGGGACGGGAGCAGGGGCGGCTGATGCTTTCGGTTGCATGATCGCCGACGACAAGGCCAGCGTCACTACCGCTGTTCCTGCCATCACGGAAAAGTAACTCAAGACCTTCTTCATATCTTCCTCCTCGTCCGAATTTGTCGGCCCGGACGAAAGCGCTAGAATTTCCCTGCCACGATCACCCCAAACAGGAGTTTCCGGACCCGCGATATTGCGCAAGTTTAGCGGCTTACACGCGTCCAATTTGTGCAAAATGTTACTCGGAAGGTGCGGATTTCCTCTTGCGCCGGTTCCACCACCACAGCCCACCGACGGCCACAACCGCCCCAATCGCTACAGCCAAATCCAGTCTCTTGATCGCGTCCTCCAGCCGGTCCCAATGCCGCCCAAATAGAAAACCGGCACACGAAATTACGCTTACCCACAGAGCCGCACCAAGAAAATTGAAGATCAAGAACTTCTTCCATGGCATCCGCAAAACCCCCGCCATGGGGCCAGCAACGATCCGCATCCCAAACACGAATCGCGCAAAAAAAACTGTCGCTGCGCCGTAGCGTGCAAACAGCTTTTCTCCACGCAATAACGTTGCGCTCTTAATCCGAAAGATATTTTGGTACCGTTCCAGCATCGGCCGTCCGCCGTAGTATCCGGCCACGAACCCGAGGTTGTCGCCGATTGTCGCTGCCACGATCCCTATCGCAATGATCCAGGAAAGCTGTAACTCCTCCTGCGAATAAGCCAGAAAGCTGGCCAGCAGAAGAATCGTTTCGCCCGGAACCGGTATGCCCGTATTCTCAAGCAGCAACGCGGCACCAACGGCCCAATATCCGTAGTGCACCACGGCGTCTCTTAGGAAATCGAAAATGGATTGGGTCATGAAATTGGCGGCACGTGGCTCAACGTCGCCAGTGCCAAATCGTCATCCTGTCAGCCTCAAATTGTCATGTTGAGCGAAGCGACCGGGAGAGCACAGCGATCCCGGTCGCGCAGTCGAAACATCCCTACCGATACCGCTCAGCATACAAGTGGCAAACTGTCTAATGCGTAGGTCTTTATCCCGAGTGCGGGAACTATGCTCCCTTGGTCAGAAACGCAATCAACGCCCGGTTAAACTCCTCGACGCACTCCTCATAAGGCAAATGCCCGATCCCGGAGAACACAATCCGTTCCGCATTCGCAAAATGTCGAGCCAGGGGCTCCATCGACGATACGTAAACCGCCGGATCCTTGCTACCCCACATTAGCAGCGTGCGAATCCCTCGCAGTTTCGGAAGCAGAGCTTCCACCTCGCGCAAGTCGGCGCCCCATGTCTTCACAATGCCAAACGCGTGTTCGAATAATCCCGGAATTGCCAGCGGAGCTTTATATCCCTCCAAACTCCCCGCCGGAATGCTGGCGCGGTCGCCGTACAGGTGCGAGTGAATGTACGGGTACAAGAAGGGCATCCGCTCCAGTACCGCCCGCATAACCCGCGACCCAACTCCGGAAGCGGAGAATGCCGCCAGCCAGCGCCCGTGGGGCGAATATGGATTCACCGGCGCAACCAGGACAAGGCTCCTCACTTCCGGCGTCCCGGCATCCGAGCATTCCGCGGCCGCACACATAGCCACGGCACCGCCACGAGAGGTCCCGAGCAGGTCGAAGGAAGAGAGCCCCAGCCTTTCGGCAAAGCTCAGAATGCGGAGCGCAGTAGCCCGCATGGAGTGATCAATTTGCGGTCGATCGGAGAACCCGGCCCCAAGCATATCCGGCGCATACACAGTCCGATAGGGCGCTAACGCCGGCATCGTGTATCGCCAGGAAAATGAGTACCCAAGCAACCCGTGCAGCAAGATCAGCGGCGGCCCCGACCCTGTTCGCAGGTAGCGCATCGCCGCACCACCAAAGTCCATCCGGCAATCCTCTATGCCTTCTCCTAGTGCCGGAATCGCCACCCCTGAGGACCCATTCATCGCCCTATCGTACCCGCCAAATTCTCCCCATTCCCGGACAACTCTTTCCCATTCCCAGTCTTCCTACTAATTGAAATACGCCTCTGTCGCTTCACTTTTGGGGAGCTTCGGCTCCCCGTTTTTATGCTGTCGAGTGCCACCCAGAATAGTGTCATGCTGAGCGGAACAGGAGTGCAGCGAAGCGGAACTCCGGTGCAGTCGAAGCATCACTACCCGACAACAACTGCCGCGATGGAGGATAGTTACAGGCGATGGGCCCCGGACTAGAACAATTGCTAAACTGTCCACTGATTTAACTTGCCGCCGCCTTCTTCTTCCCCAGCAACTTCTTCAGTACCCGAATCCCCTTGTCCACATGCCTCTCCTCCAACAAAAACGGAGGCAGAAAGCGCACAACCGTGTCCTGTGTACTGTTGAAGAGAACACCCTCGGCAAGCCCGCCATCCACAATGGGACGCGCCGGAACCTCCAACTGAATCGCCTGAATGAATCCTCGCCCGCGCACTCCCACCGCCGCCGAGCGCTTCTCGACCACTTCCTTCAGTTGCTGCTGCAGATACGCTCCGACCTTGTTCACGTTCTCCAGTAACTTTTCTTCTTCGATGATCGCGAGATACTCAAGCGCCACACGGCACGCCAGCGGACCGCCGCCAAACGTCGTCCCATGCTGCCCAAAAGAAATCGCATTCGCGAATTCTTCCTTGGCGATGAACGCCCCCAGCGGCAGCCCAGCCGCGATCGGCTTGGCAATCGCCACGATGTCTGGAGTCACCCCAAACGTCTGGAATGCAAAAATCGATCCTGTCCGCCCGAGTCCACACTGAATTTCGTCAAAGATCAGCGCCGCCTTGTGCCGGTCCGCGAGCGCGCGGCATTCTTTCAAGAATTCAACCGAGCACTCGTGAATTCCGCCTTCACCAAAAATTGGCTCGAGCACGATCGCGCAGGTATTGTCGTTCACTGCATTGCGTAGTCCCTCAATGTCATTCTGCTTGACGAACGTTACATCTTCGAGCAGCGGCTCAAAACCCTTGCGATGTTTGTCCTGCCCGGTGAGTGAGAGCGCTCCGAACGTGCGTCCGTGATACGAGCCGTCGAGTCCCACCAACTTGCTCTTGG
>DATFQQ010000047.1:0-19181 GCA_035264195.1 Candidatus Sulfotelmatobacter sp.
TCGGTGAGCATCCGCCAGGTTGTGCTTTTCACGCCGGGTGGCCCGGCCTTTCAAATGGAAGGTTTTTCATCCCCGTTTCGAAACTGTGCAAGGTCGGCACTATCCTGCGTTGACTCGCCTCCCCATCATCCTTAAGATTAGAGACCCCCGGGCTAACCCATGATCGATCAAGTCATCTCGCATTACCGCATCGTCGAGAAGATCGGCGGTGGCGGCATGGGCATCGTCTACAAGGCCCAGGACACGAAACTGGACCGCTTTGTTGCTCTGAAATTCCTTCCTGACGAAGTGGCCAAGGACCCGCAAGCTCTGATGCGTTTTCGCCGCGAAGCCAAGGCGGCTTCCGCCCTCAACCATCCCAACATCTGCACCATTCACGAGATCGACGAGCAGGACGGCCAGACCTTCCTCGTGATGGAGTATCTGGAAGGCGTGACCTTGAAACAACTGATCGCCGGCGGCCCCTTGGAGATGGAAACTTTGTTGTCGCTCGGCATCGAGATTGCCGACGCGCTTGATGCGGCACACACCGGGGGGATTGTTCATCGGGACATCAAGCCCGCGAATATCTTTGTCACGAAACGTGGCAACGCGAAGATTCTAGATTTCGGGCTGGCTAAGGTTACGGTCACGCCAAAGGCCGTGTCGCTTGTGGCTACCGCGGCAACCATCGACAGCGCGGAGTATCTCACCAGCCCCGGCTCTGCGGTAGGCACGGTCGCCTATATGTCGCCCGAGCAGGCGCGCGGCAAGGAACTCGATACGCGCAGTGATCTGTTTTCCTTCGGGACGGTCTTGTATGAGATGGCGACGGGGGCCTTAGCATTTCCGGGAGAAACCTCGGCCACGATTTTCGACGGCATACTAAACCGCGCTCCAGTAACGCCGGTGCGGTTGAATCCGGCAGTTCCGCCTAAACTGGACGACATCATCAGCAAACTGTTGGAGAAAGATCGTGATCTGCGTTACCAGTCGGCGGCTGAACTCAGGGGTGATCTCAAGCGGCTGAAGCGCGATACCGAATCTGGAACGGTGCGGGCCCAGGATTCCACAGCTGTTCGCCCCGCAGCCGTCAGCTCGCTTGCCCGCACCGAGCACGGCTCAAGCAGTGCGGCGCTGGCCGAGGCGGCGCGCCATCACAAGGCGAGCCTGGGTGCCATAGCGGCCGTGGTATTGCTGTTGATCGCCGCTGCTAGTTTCGGCGTTTACAGTCTGTTTTTCACGGCTCGCGCCCAGCCCTTTCAAAACGTGAAGATAACGCGCGTCAGCGGTACTCACAATGCACGTCTCGGCGCCATGTCTCCCGACGGGAACTATCTGGCCTATGTTCTCAACAACGAGGGCAGTGAATCTTTGTGGCTGCGACATCTCTCGAGCGAAAGCAACGTGCAGATCTTGCAAGCGCAGCCGGTGCAGTTTCGGGCACTACGCTTCGCGCCCGATGGGAGTCATATCTATTATTCGCACACGCAACCGGTAAGCGGGCCCTCATCCCAGGCGTACGATCTCTACCGAATTCCCGTGCTGGGCGGAACACCACAACTTCTGATCAAGGATATCGATACCAATCCCAGCTTCTCTCCCGATGGGAAGCGCCTGGTTTTTTGCCGAGCCAATGACCCCGAACCGGGCAAGTACTTGGTGGTGGTCGCTAATATCGATGGCGGCGACGAGAAGATAGTTCTTACGGGTTCCATGGCTGCACCAATCATGGATGTGGCCTGGTCCCCGGACGGAAGGACGATTGCCGGTCTTGAGTTCGCGCACGTGCAGAATAGTTTGGTCGCCGTTGCGTCGATTGACCCCAACACTGGCAATCGCAAAGCCATGCCGGGGCCGCCCTATACAGTTCTGCTAAGCGCGTCGTGGCTGCCCAGCGGAAAAGCTCTAGCGACGACCTATTCAAACCAGGAAACGAATTTCACGCAGCAACAGCTCGGGCTCGTAAGTTATCCGGATGGCAAATTCCGCGCCATTACAACGGATACCAATAACTACACGAATCCAAGCGTCTCGTCTAATGGCAAAACCATCGCCAGTGTTATGCACCAGTCGGTGCGAGACGTGTATGTAAGCAACGGCCAGAAGTCTGATTATTCTGACGTCAGACGAATCAGTTCTGGAGAGCCAGTACAGAATGTTTCATGGACCAGCGACGGGAAGCTCCTCCTCGATCAACTGCCAGTCATTCGCTTCGTAAATGTGGATGGCGCTGTCAAAGGCGGGATCACACCCGAAAATAGCTCAGCCACTTTCAATTCGCAAGGTTGTAGCGATGGTCATGTCGTCTTTACTCAGGCAGTAATGAAAGCCATGGCGCTGAACATCTGGCGCAGCGAAGCCGACGGCACGGGACTGCGTAAGCTGACGAACGGCAAGAACGATCAGTTCCCAATGTGCTCGCCCGACGGTAAGACCGTCTTTTTTGTAGATCTGGCGGCCAACGCCTATATGAAAGTGTCCATGGAAGGCGGCGAGGCGCAACGGCTTTCCCCTGTTTTTTCAGAAACCAATGGCTCGTATGACATTGCTCGCGATGGAAAGACCGCAGCTCTCGGCACCTACGATTTCAAGGCACAGAGGCCGAACATCTCGCTGGTTTCGGTGGAATCGGGAACCGTGTTGCGAACTCTCGAGTTCGACCCTCGGCATGTCGGGCTGGTGCGCTTCAGCCCGGATGGCAAGGGGATCGTATATCCGATCCGCGAAAAAGGTGTGGACAATCTGTGGCTGCAACCGCTAGGCGGCGGACCCGGCCGACAAATCACGAATTTTTCTGCGCTGAAAATTTATTCTTATCAGTGGTCGCAGGACGGCAAAAGCCTCGCGTTCGTGCGCGGAGAATCACCTTCGGATCTGGTGCTGATTCAGGACGCGCAAAAATAGGTTTGTGGGTTGCAGGGAGAGTGGCTTCGCTTCCCGATCATTCCATCACAGCGGTCCACCTCATATTTCATCCCGCGCGCAAAATCTCGGTAGGGTCGGTGTCCAGCGCGCGAAGCACAACGGGCAGGGTGGCGACGAGGGTAGTCACTAGAATTGCGCACGCCGGCAGTGCCAGCATATCTGCGTCAGTTGCCTTTACCTGGTAGAAAAGCGACTCGACATAACGCGCTGCGCCGAATCCAAGCGCGACGCCCGTGCACCCTCCCAGTGCGACCACCAGGAAGGCATCGAGAGTCACAATGCGCACAATGCCGGCGCGAGTCGAGCCAATCGCCATGCGGATACCGATCTCGCGTCGACGCTGCAGGACCGAATAGTTGAGGACAGCGTAGAGTCCGATGCCGGCGAGCAGTAGCGCGACCACGGCAAAGAACGTGGCGAGCATGGCGATCAAGCGTTCGCGAATGGTCTGGTCGCGGAGCAAATCGAGCTGCGTGGTGATGTTCGAGACCCGAAGGCCGTTGTGCCGCTGCGCGATGAGCTGACGCAGGGAACTCGCAAGAACGAGCGGGTTCTGGGCGCTGGTGTGAATCACGAAGGTAGCAAAGTCGACGGTTTTGGGATCTGACTTGTCGTCGATTTCGTCGAACGGAACGTAGAAGACGGCGCTGCTCGGCTCCCGCAGGTCGTGGTAAGGAACGTCGGGGGTGACGCCGACGATCTTGTAGGTCGGTTGATTGGCGCCGAGTTCAAAGGTGCGGCCGATAGGATCCTGGCCGGGGAAGAAAGTCTTTGCAAAAGTTTCGTTGACGATGGCGGCTCCCGGCGAGGTGTCTTGCGGCAGGAAGTCGCGGCCGAAAACGACGGGGATCTTCATCGTCGAGGTCCAACCCGGCGAAACGTTCAGGAACCAGGCGGGAATCGGGCTGGGAGGCGCGCCGTTGATGGAGATCGAACTGTTAATCCGGATGCGCCCGAGAAGAGGCCAGCCCGAGATCGCAACCGAGTCGACTCCGGGGACGGCACGCAGCGCTTCAGCAGTTTGATTCCATACGACGGGAAGCTGGCCTTTGCTGGCAACCGCCTCAAGCAGGAGCAGACGGTCGGTGGAGAAACCGAGAGGACGCCTCTCGAGGCGCTGGAAGGATGTGACGAATAACGAAGACAGAAAGAGGACAAGGAAGCAGAAAGCGACCTGAAGAGCAATAGCTCCGCGCATGAGATGGCGCGGCGAATGCGGATCTTCACCGCCTTTGAGGGCGGCGACAGGCCGGACGGCAGAGGCACGGAGAGCAGGAAGCAATCCAAGCAATAAGACGACAAGAACAATCAGTCCGAAGCCGAACAGGAGCACACGCCAATCGGCGGGAAGAGCGAGGCGGGCAGGGTTATCAGGCGGGTTAATCAGGCTGAGCACAAAGGGCGCCGACCACGCCGCAAACGATGCCCCCAGGACGGAAGCCAGGAGGGCGAGCAGGGCGCTTTGGGCCAGTATGAGCTGCACGAGACGACGACGGCCGGCCCCGATCGAGATTCGGAGAGCCATCTCCTGGGCGCGAGCGGCGGCCTGAGCGGTCATCATGTTGGCGACGTTAACGCAGGCGATGAGCAGGACGAGAGCGACCAGGAGACCGAGGATGCCGAGTAATCGGCGATAGTCTTTCTGGAGCTCGGAGATGCCCGCACCGGCGGGACCGAAGACAAGCGTCTGATTAAGAAAGCGATCGATGTCTGTCTGGGTCATGCCGCGGAAGCAGGTGGAGCAGTCGAGCTGGAAGGCGCGACTGACGGCGGAGAGATGCTGCCGAAGCGGCTCGAGGTCCGTGGCCGGGTTGATGTTGGGCTTCAGCATCAGGAACGTGAGGTGCCAGCTGACGCTGTCCATGCTGGCGAGGCGGTTCATGCTGACGGGCAAAAAGATGTCAGTGACAGTCCCTTTTTCGGTTCCAGTGAAATCGCGAGGGCCGACGCCTATGATTTCGAAGGCCTGGTCTCCAATGTGGAGCGAGCGGCCGAGGACGTTAGGATCGCGGCCGAAGCGGTGATTCCAATAGTCCCAGGAGAGCACCGCATAGGGATTGAGACCGGGGCCGCGGTCATCGGCGGGACTAAGTAGGCGGCCGAGCGCGGGCTCAAGGCCGAACAGCGGAAACATATTACCCGATACATAAGCGACGTGGGCCTTTTCCATATCGTCGTCGGTGGACCATGTGATGTCGGTGCGGTCGGCGTCGCTGATGGCAATGAGGTCGGCCTGATCCTTCACGGCATCGCGCATTACCTTGAACTCCGGCGTAGGCCAGTGGCTGTCCTCGAGAGGTTTGCCGTCAAAGCCGGGCATCTTGTGGGAGAGGACGTAGAGCTTGCTGGAGCCGGAGATGGGCAGCGGGTGCCACAGCAGGGCGTCGATAAGACGGAAGGCGGCGACACAGGAGCCGATGCCGAGGGCAAGGGACAGCACAGCGGCTGTCGACGCCAGCTTGTTACGGCAGAGTTGCCGCCAGCCAAAGCTTACATCCGAGAGAAGCGACTCAAGCCATCCGGCAGTACGGATGCGGTAACTGGTCTCGCGTGTATGCAGCGCGGAGCCGAATGCCCGTTGTACTTCCTTGGGATCACGTCCTGATGCAATGGCTTCCTCAATGTGGGCCTGCAACTCTTCATCGATCTCGCGGTTCAACTGCTCGCCGTGCACGGAATTCCAGATGCGCGACCACAAAGACATGTCAGGCCTCCCGCAGAACTCGATTGATGGCCATGCTGACGGACTGCCAGCGCGACTCTTCCGCGCCCAGTTGCTTTCTGCCTGCGGCCGTGAGTTCGTAAACTCGGGCGCGGCGACCGGTGTCTTTCTTGATCCATTCGGCTCGAATCCAGCCCGCTTCCTCCATCCGATACAGCGCTGGGTAGAGTGAACCTTCCTCTGCGCGCAACACTTCGCCCGACGTATCGGCGATTGCAGTCATGATGGCGTATCCGTGTAACCGCGGCCGCCGCGACAATATCTTGAGCACGAGCAAATCGAGCGAACCTTGCAGGGCGTCGGTCTTAGCCATATTTAGATGTCTTTATATAGATATCTTAGTATAGCGTCAAGGCCAGGGTTCCTTGGTTTTTCTCGAAGCTGTGGAGATTGGTGGACGTCCAGTCTGTCTCCAGCTTTTTTCCACATTGTGCGCTACCAAGTGTTGTCATCCTGAGCGGAGTCGAAGGATCCCTCTCTATTAGATTCAAGCACGGGCACGCCATGGAGTTTCTGCCACCGGCCCAAAGCATCGTCGAAACGCCTTGGCAGGCCCACGACGCCGCGCGCGGAATAGGGATCGATATCGATGTGCTCAGCGAAGAGATGATCGCTGCCCGTGTCAGGATTTTCGTTGGCGGCCTGCGTGCAGCAACCAGCGCCAAGTCGGTGCGCGTGCAATCCGGCGGGAAGGTGCTCGTTACCAACGGGCATAACTGGAGACCAAGGAGCACACCGGCGTTTTTTGGGTCCTGGAAGCCGCTGACATGGACGAGGCGCTGGGATGGGGGCGAAAGGCTGCCTTCGCCTGTCGGGCGCCGGTCGAGGTACGTCCGTTTTACTGAAGGAAGGCCCGACATTAATGAGCGTTTTATACATTTCCCATGCTTTCGGCAACATCGTGCTACCTGAGATTCCTCGCTCGCTGATGAAGACGCGGATGTTCGGGGTGACGCCCTGTATGACTGCAGTTCACACAGAATCCCTTGTCAAGAATTGAAAAAAATTCGTCTCTGCTGTCGATTTTCTGTCTGCGCGACGACTATAGGATGAACGGTCGAGAGCATGAACGATCCACGCGAGGCTGCACAGTTTGGCGCCTCCCGGAGGAAAGAATGAAGACCGTTACAGGAGAAGACGATGCCGCAATATTTGATTGCTGGTTACATCCCCGACAACTTCGACCCGTCCCAAGTAGACGAAGCAATGGGCCGCAACATCCACGCACTCAACAAAGAGATGATTGCTGCCGGCGTCAGGAAATTCGCTTGCGGCCTTGGGTCCGCGAAGTCGCTGCGAGCCCAGAAAGATGGCCGAGTCCTCGTCACCGACGGGCCGTACCTTGAGACCAAGGAACACATCGGCGGTTTTTGGATATTGGAATGCGCTGACATGGACGAGGCGGTGGCATGGGCGCGCAAAGCCGTCACCGCCACTCGCGGGCAGGGCGAGGTACGGGAGATATTCTTCCAACCATCCCCCGACTAGCAACTGAGCGGCAGACTTGAACGATAGATAAACGTCGGTGAGCGGCGACGGCGACCGAAACGCCGCACGCGGAAGGCGGGCCTCGCCTTAAAGTCATTCTCAGGAGAGAGCACAATGCGAAAGGACAAGTTCGGCTCATTCGCAATCAAAAGCTTCGCACTGCTGGTAGCGCTCGCTACGGCGTACCGGGCGATGCCACAGGATGCCACAGCGCCGTATCCAGCCATGGCCCCGGTCGAACAATATCTGATGGATCGCGACGCGGAGATCTCCACGGCCCGCAGCGCCGCTCCAGACGCCATCTCCCGCGACGCCTCAGTGATCGTCCTGACCCGCCACGGCTACGAAACCGCGGTGGAAGGCAAGAATGGCTGGGTATGCTGGGTGGGACGCGGATGGATGGCTATGTTCGATCATCCCGAATTTTGGAATCCGAAGGTTCGTGCCGCAGACTGTCTCAATCCGCCCGCCGCCCGCTCTGTTCTGCCCTACGCCTACAAGCGCACCGAATTAATTCTGGCTGGTCATTCCAAGCAAGAAGTCATCGCCGCAATCAAAGCCGCGATTGACAAGAAAGAATTGCCAACGCTCGAGCAGGGAACTGTCTCCTACATGATGTCGAAGTCTTCCTACCTGACCGACTATGGTAATCACAATATGCCGCACCTGATGTTCTTTCAGACCGACAAAAGCGACACAGCCTGGGGCGCCAACTTAACGAATTCTCCGGTCCTCGCCGTAAATTATTGGTATATGTCCGCCGAGGCTTACCCACAACTCAAAACCTTCCCGCCACTGTCCGTCTTCTTAGTAGCAGTAGACAAATGGTCCGACGGCTCGCCAGCACTCAACATGTTAAACGCCCAGCAGTAGACCAGCAGGTCACAAATTTCTGCAGCGGAAATTTTCATGACGACGCAACCTTGCTTGTTTTACGAATCTGTTGAGCGACCGTGGCAAACTACTCAAGACTTATGCGCAAGAGCAGGGCACCCACAGCCGTGGTGATTCCAAACTAGGAATTCTCAGCCGTAGTGATTCCAACCGAAAATAAGCACGGCAGCCATCCGATCAGCCTTGATGAGAACGGAGACCCCCATTGAAGCTTAATGAACCCAGCCGCACAGCCCTGATGGTCGCCCGACAACGAGCTGCTCATCAGGTGCTCGATCATGGATCAATCCTCCATGACCCATTTGCCATGAAGATTCTCGGTGAAGATGAAAAGGACGTGCTTCAATTTGCGACCCAAAATCCCTTGGGCAGCCTCGGACGCCTGTTCACCAGCGCACGAAGCCGGATTGCGGAAGATGCTTTGTCAAGAGCCGTCGAGAGAGGGATTCGGCAGATCGTCATCCTTGGCGCTGGGCTCGACACTTTTGCTCTCCGGAATCCGCATGGCGCACGACAGATCCGTCTGTATGAGGTGGACCACCCCGCGACGCAGGCATGGAAAAGCGAGCGCCTGGCTGAGGCTCAAATCGCACTTCCGCAGTGGCTTATTTTTGTGCCAGTCGATTTCGAGCGGGACGATTTGGGAGAGAAGTTGGTCGCTGCAGGCTTTCAGCAGAACTCGCCCGCGTTTTTCACCTGGCTCGGGGTTGTGCCATATCTGACACAGGACGCTATCGGCCGCACTCTGGACTATATGTCTTCAATCCAGAACTCGGAGGTGGTGTTCGACTACATGGGAGCTCCGGAGGCATCGTCACAAGAGGTGAGGCAGTTGGAGACGGAGCGGACCGAACAGCTCAAGAAAATCAATGAACGTTCGGTCACCTGTTTCGAGCCGGCGGCCATTGCAGCGATTCTTCGCTCGAACGGATTTTCTGTTATCGAAGACGTCAATTTCCACGAGATCGTGTCCAGGTTCGGCGCCGCCGTTCAAGGACTCGCGCTGGGACACCTTGGCGTGCACGTTGTCCATGCTAAACACTGAATTGGGGAAACTAGTGTGCACCGTTCCTGAATTGTCATCCTGAGGCCCGGGCTCCTTGTGGGCCGAAGGACCCCTTGTCCTGTGTAGTGAGAGGAACGTTTCAGGGAGTTCTTACGACACTGCTGATCCGTGGCGAAAACTCCTTGGAGGGTCCGTACTGAGATTAAATGGCATGGAATCCTTGACTGCTGTTGACCTTTGCGCTTTGGGCGCAAAAGTCAATACTCGCTCAGAATGACAGCTAGAGAAAGAAAACTAAGCGGCTTAAGGGATTTCTATGCGCTCTCCGATGGCTCCCAAAGCTCGATCTTATTGCCATCCGGATCTTTGACCCAGGCAAAGTTCCCGTAGGCGGGATATTCCGCCGTCTTTTCGATGGCCACGCCCTTGCTCTTAAGATGGCTGAGAACTTCTTTCATGTTCTTCACTCGATAATTAATCTGACCCGTGCGTGGCTTATCCTTAATGTCTTGGTCCGTGGGCATAATCGCCCAAGCCATAGTTCTTTTGATCTCCGGATTTTCAAGATCCCGAGAGTCAAACGTTGCATAGATTGAATTGCACTCAGGATCTTCGCTCACAGCACCTATTCCGAGGCAATCCTGATACCAGGCCGCCAATTTCTTGGTATCGTTGGAAAACAGAAAAACGCCGCCAATTCCGTCGATCATCAGTTCCTCCCACTCCGTGTCTCGGTCTCTGCCGGCTTACGAAGCGGCAGGCATAACTCCAATTCAAAATGCGACCAATCCATAGCTCTTTCTTTGTCCAGGAAAACCTCAAGTGCCGGTGCATGCTCGGCCTCGTAGGCACTGTGGATAAGCCAGTCTCTGTAAAGGTAGTCCCACGCCGTAGCTACCTTGTCGATATTTCCGGAAACCGTGATGGCGGCATATCGCATGGCTGGCATCTTCAATTTCGACATTCCGTCCGTGCACTCGAAGGGAAGAGACGATGCAAGGCAGACCTCGTATCGATAAAGATGTGCCGGCGTCACGTGTGGATCGTCTACCGTCATTCCGAAGAGGGTTCCTTGCGAAAAAATATTCTGGGACTTGGCCCATTCGATCAGGGTCTTGAGGGCGGCAAGTACTCTGTCCATTTCGAAGGCATTCGTAACCCGAATATAGGCGACTTGTCTTTCGGGAATGTCGATCAATCTCACCGGGAACGCGGCTTTCTTTTCCTCCGCGCTCATCGGGAGACCATATGCGTCTTGCGGGAAGAGTTCTTTGCAAATCTTGCTCTTTTTGATCTCGCCGCTTTTTCGAAACTGACTTGGCGAAGTATCGTAACCGGATCGGAAGGCGCGTGAAAACGTCGCCGACGACGAGAAACCGCAGTCCAAGGCGATATCGGTCAGGCTCTGCTCGGAGTATCGAAGAAGACGGGCGGCCTTTTCCAGACGAAGCCGATTCGTAAAGTTATTCAGGGTTTCGCCAGAAACCGCTGTAAAAATCCGATGAAAGTGAAATTCCGAGAAGCAAGCAACATTGGCGAGTTCAGCCAACTTCACCGGGCGATGTAGATTCCCACGAAGATAGTCGATGACCCGATCAATTCTTTGGGCATATCCGCCGGCGGCCTGGGTCTTTGCGTTTGGCACGGGTTGACATTGTGCCATAGAAATTAAGGGCAGCACAGGAACTGGAGCATCGCCCTCTCATGAGGTGGTTTGTCCGTGAACCTTCGACCTGGTGGATATTATGCTGCGGCGCGGATCAACCCCGGCGGCACGACGACCTCAACCAGACCGGTGGCCACATCATAGACAAGGCCGGATATAAGCCACGAGCTTGGCAATGCCGGAATCGCCCGGAGCAAGGCAACGTCAAGGGCAACCGCCGCACGAGGATCGGTGACCTTTTTTTTCTCCAGATCCGTTTCCTGGATTTGAAAATAACGGGTAAGCATGGCCGGATCGCCGGCCAGACGTGTAATTCCGCAGTCAGTGTGCTGCAGTACGATCAGATGAAATTCCCCGCCGCCTCCAGGAATCGCTCCGGCAACCTCACCGATTCTTCCCAGCAGGCCCAACTGCTCCAACAACCCTGGGGTGATTCGACCGCCGATGTTACGCATCACGACGGCTTCACCAGGTTTAATTCCAAGTACATGAGCCGGGTCCACACGCATATCAGCGCAACCGATAATCACGGCCTTTACATTCGGCAGCGCACGAGGCATAAGTTCGCGCGCCGCAGACTGGCTGGCAGCAAAATCTCTATTACGTTCCAAGATGGAGTCGAGAGTGGTCATGTTGCTCATCCTCGAACTGAAAGATTCCAGGTCGGGATTCCAGGACTCACGATTTTTTGTCGGTTTGCCTCTGCTGTTGATTGTCTCCGTGCGCGACGGTGGGGCGCGGGACGAGACATCCTCGCGCAGAAAGCAGCTGTCGGCTCGAACGTGCCGTGGCCGGCTTTACCCTTTATTCCATCCTTAATACCCGCATTGGATCGAGGCGAGACGCTCGCCACGCCGGAATCATGCAGGCCAGCGCCGCTGAGGCGATCAGCACTACCGCTACTGCAACGAACGCTTCAGGATCCAGAGGCCGGGTCTTATACAGCATGGACTTGATGAATTGCGTCGTCGCCGCGCTCGCGCCCAGTCCTAGAACCAGTCCGATCAGCGCGGGACGCAAGCCATCGGCGAGCATCAATCCCAGCACTTGCTCCCGCTGTGCTCCAAGCGCGATGCGGATCCCGATTTCACCAGATCGTTGCGCGACGATATAAGACAACACACCGAACAATCCGGCCGTGGCAAGCAGAAGCGACAGCACCGCAAATCCGGTAATTAGTGCGGCATCAAAGCTCTGGTCTACTGTAGATTTGCCGAGCAGTTGATTCATGGTCATGACGTCCGAGACCGGCAAGTCACGATCCATACTTTGAATAATCTGTTGCGCCGGAAGGGCCAGTTGCTCGACGTCCTGTCGGGAGCGGATCACAAGCGTGCCGAAGTTTTCGGTGCCTGCAAATAGAGGATAGTACTGCATGGCCTCAGGCGCCGCGCCGATGTCATAGCGGGTGTCGCCCACGACCCCCACGATCACACTAAGGTTCGTTCTGCCCGTCACCCGCAAGTGTTTACCGATCGGATCTTCCCCGGGGAAGAACTTTTTGGCGAACGATTCGCTGATCACCACTTCGTCGGCGTGATCGAATTTCTGGTTATCGCCAAGCGTCCGTCCGCGCAAGATGGGAATGCCCATAGCCGCAAAGTACCCGGGATCCGCCGAGCGATAGATCGCGTAAGTCCCTTTACCCCGCGGTAGCGGCGGATGCTCCGCGATCGCAAAGCCGTTGTCGCCCATGTAGCCCTGCCCCGGAACTCCGATCACAAATCCAGCCGCTTCCACACCCGGCAGTGCCCGCACTCGCTCCAACAATGTCTCAAAGAAGCTCGCCGGCGCCGGACCCGGAGTCTCATAGCGCGCGCCGGGTAGACTGATGCGCATGGTCAGCACATTGTCAGTGATGCATCCGACGTCAGTAGACCGGAGCCGCTGGTAACTCTTTACCAACAGGCTAGCGCCCATCAGCAGCACGACAGTGAGCCCCACCTCCATCGCAAGCAATGTCTTGCGAAGCCGCGCTCGTGTGCCTCCCGCACTGTATCCACGCGAGGACTCGTGGAGGGCGCTGAGCACCTGCTTGTCATCGGCTTGGAATGCGGAGACCAATCCGGAAAACATCGCGCACAGCACGACCACACTCACCGTGAAGGCCGCAACCATGCCATCCATGTGGATGGACGACACGCGCGCGATGTCGGGACGAGAGTGCACCAGCCAATCGATGGCAGCATACGCCAGCAACAAACCTGCGCCTCCGCCCACGATCTCGAGCAGAAAACTCTCGGTCAAGTGCTCGCGCAACAGTCGCATACGGCCGCCGCCCAGCGCGGTGCGAATCGCAAGCTCTTTCTGGCGCGCCGCAGCCCGTGCAACCAGAAGGTTGGCCACATTAAGACAGGCGATCAACAGCAGGCATACCGTGGCTGCGAGCAGCACGTAAAGCGGGAGTTTCACGTCGCCCACCATGTGCTCGAGCAGCGGCCGGCTGCTCGCCGATGCAGTCACAAACGGGTTGTCCAGGTGAGAGTCATGAATCTGGCGCGAGATGACGCTCAAGTTCGCGGTCGCCTCCGCCGCCGTCACTCCTGGCTTTAGCCGCCCGATCACCCGAAACGCATGGTTGTGGTAAGAGGACATCATCTCTTCTGGGAATTCGTGATACGCGGACGTCCACAGTTGCGTGCTTGAATCCGGAAACTCGAACCATGCGGGCATGATGCCGATCACCGTATACGGCTTCGTATCGACGTAGATGGTGCGGTTCAATATCCCTGGATCAGCCCCAAAGCGGCGCTTCCACAAACTCGAGTTCAGCACCACAGTGCGATTTGCCGCTGGGCTGTCGTCTCCGGATGTGAAGGTGCGTCCCAGAATCGGATTTACTCCGAGAGTCGAGAATAGATTCCAGGAGACACTCGCCTTGTCGAGCGTCTCTGGAAGTTGACCGCCCTGCGCCGAAAGAGCTCCACTGTCAGTCTTGAAGAGGGCCAGGCCAGTGAAGCTGGTATTGTCTTTATTCCATCCGGCATAGACACCGCCAGTGACAAGGTTGTAGGGGTAGTCCCCGCTTCCGGCAGCGATCGTACTGTGCTCATAGAGCATCACGAGCCGATCCGGATCGCTGAAAGGCAGCGGCCTAAGCAGCACGCCGCGTACGACCGTGAACAGCGTAACGCTGGCCCCGATGCCAAACGCCGTGATGAGAATTGCAATAAGTGCAAATCCGAGTGTCCGGTTCAGGGTGCGGGCCCCGATGCGCAGGTCGTGTATGAACTGCTCCAGCCCGCTCCAGTTCCATGTGGCACCTGCTTGTTCGCGCACCAACACTGGATTTCCGAACGCTCGCAGAGCCGCAACGCGAGCTTCTTCCGCGCTCATCCCCGCCGATCGGCTTTCCGCAATTTGCTGCTCAAGGTGAAAACGCAGCTCTTCATTGAGCGCCGCGTTTGCACTTCCACGGAAGAAGAGCATACGAATCTGCATCACCAGTCGGTTCAACCACCGCATTGCGTCTCCTTCCAGCCGTCAGAGTGTTCTAAGAAATAAGTGTGACCTCTGCGCACCGAAGCGAGGTCATGTACGCACCCAAACACTGTCATGCTGAGCGTAGCCGGAGTGCAGCGAAGCGGAACTCCGGCGGAGTCGAAGCATCCCTACCCCGGCACAACTCCTGCGGGTCGGGATTCGTCGCTCCGCTCGAAATGACAGTTGCATTACACCTCGCCCACGACAAGGTTGATCGCGGCAGAAAGCCGATTCCAATTTGTTGTTTCGGCTTCCATCTGTTTGCGCCCCGCAGTGGTTAGTGAATAAAACTTGGCCCGGCGGCCAGTTTCGCTCTCCGCCCACTTGGCCTTAATCCATCCCTGTTGCTCCAACCGGTGTAGTGCTGGATAGAGCGATCCCTGTTGCACCTGCAGCACTTCGCTCGATATCTGCTGAATGCGCTTGGCAATAGCCCAGCCGTGCATGGCCTGAAGCGAGAGTGTCTTAAGGATGAGGAGGTCGAGCGTTCCCTGGACGAGATCACTTGGCTTGCCCATACTATGATTATCTACAACATCAATTGTAGATAGTCAAGGTATCATGGCAAAAACAGCCTTTGAAATAACGAGCCCCGAGTCCGAGGGATGACAACACATCACTGAACACTGCTGTGGATCTCAGGCGGTGAGGTCGGCATGCTCTCGGCTCGACTCCTGATGCCGTCAAGCCATTGACGCCGGAGCAGTCCGCTGCCAGGCACAATCAATCTCCAATAACGCGCCATGCCGCGGCGGGCCAGATCATCAAGAGCAAGGACGCGCGTCTCGGCGGTCACTGCGAACCATCCCCCACCCGCATCTTCCACGTTGAAGTCAAAAGCCATTTTGACCGCACCCGGCTCCCGATAGTCGGCGAACTCCTACAAGGTGCGCACTTGGAGGGGACGCATCGCCCGTACATTCGCCCCACCGCACATCAGGACTTCATGCTCGCTGCCCCCAGTAACATAACCGGAAGCCGCAAACGCATCGAGAATCCGTTTGTTCTGCAAAAACTCGCCGGTATCGCGGATACGCAGGGCAGTCCCGCGAATTCTCAGGAGCGTGACCAGCGACTTCATGTCGCCAAAGGTTGACTCGCGAATCGCCTGCATCACCTGCTCCGGTTGTGCGTGGACTCGCACCGAATGCCTCTCGAAAAACTGAAACTCCGGCATGACTTCGTCGAGACGAGTTCTCGGCTGCTCGACGCGAAACGTCGGGGCCGGCCAGAGTAGAGCTGCAACGGCCAAGCCCACACCACCCGCGAGAACCAGCGCTCCGACGAATCGTTTGCGGATTCCAAGAAAACGGAAGGGGATTGTCAGGTTCGCGAGCCCGCACAGCGCCAATACGATTCCGGAGTAAGCCAGCGTGCTGAGCGGTTGGTAAGAAGCCCAATAATTGAAGAGCAGAACAGCCGCGAACGCCATCGCGGCTAGCAGCGTCCATGCCACAGCCTTGAGTGACATCGGCTTGTCTCCTTGTGGCTATTTTGACCCAAGGAGCGAATCACGATCTGTGATCGTGGGTACGAAAGATTGCGGTCTAGGTTCTGCTGCCGCCGACGCTTGCTACAAAATTATTGCAGCCACGGCCGCGACGCAACCCCGCCTGAAATGGACTCACGGATACATTCTAGTTACTTGCTGGCTCCGCTGATTTTTGCTTGAATCTTCCCACCCGGAGACACCATGAAAATCTACAGCGCCATAGGCTATCTGACCATTTTGCTCTACATGCTGGCTTGTGCGTATTCGGCCCCAACTCCCTTGACTGGAGTGTTACTCGGCGGAGCTTACCTGACGTTCTGTTGGTTCCTCGGAGGGTTGTATTTGGCAGACGTTCTTCATCTGGGGATCGCTCATCGTTCCCTCGACTATCAGCCATGGTTCATCAAGGCCGTCACGATAGTGAATAACACCTTCGCCATCTACGTAGACCCGATCGCTTGGGTAAATCGTCACCGCCTGCACCACAAAAATGCCGACCACGATGGCGATCCCAACAAACTCGCAGGCGACGGTTTTTGGCGAACCATGTATCTCTGCGTAATGCCGTATCGATGTGTAGAAGACTTGGCGACTGACGATATCTGCAAGTCGCTGACTTTCCGAGTCACCGCCAATCCCGTTTTCGCGATCGTTGCACAAGCCTCTAGTTTTTATCTCTTGTGGAAGCTAGCTGGAAGTCTGAAGTTCGCGCTCATAATGTGGTTCGGAGTACGAATTTTTGCACTCTGGGTCAATATGATTCAAAACTATTGGACCCACACGCGCGATTTTGGATACCGCCGCTATCACGACGACGACAACGCCATGAACGTTGGCGAGTGGTTACCGGTCACGGCTACCTTCAGCGCATGCCTGCAAAACAACCACCACCACTACCCAGGTCTCTTGCGGCTGAGCCACAACGACTCCGAATATGACTTCGGATTCTTGACGGTCAAGGTGATGAAATCTCTCGGATTGGTAAAGGCGACCACAAGGGGCGAAACTGTCCCCAAAGACGTTCCCTTAGCGGCACTGAATTTCTAACCTGGCAGCATCGAGAATGCAGCCGCGAAGCGGCGAAAGAGTGCAGCCCACGGCGTAAGCCGTGGGAGTACCAAGCGGAAGACAACCAAGCCCCGAAGGGGCGGAAGAAAAGCTACTAGACGGACTGACGGTCGCCAGCGTTCTCACCCAACTCCGCTACGCCTTCCTCTTTCTGATCGTAAACGGCTCAATCGTCTGCACCAGAAAGCTTGGCGAAATCTCTTCGCCGTCCAATCCATAACGTTCGGGCCATTTATCCGGATAGTAATAAGTCCCGAAAATCTTATCGATCCAGGGAAAGTGAATCGCAAAGTTCTTGTCGATCCCCTCTTTTTGAGACGTATGGTGCCAATGATGATATCTGGGCATCACCAGGAATTGTTCGATCCATTTCGCGTTAGGACCGAAATTACAGTGAGTCCAGGTCGCGTGAAGGGTAACGAAAATCAGGTACGCAAAGATGATCGCCTGCGAAAATCCGAACATGAGAGGCACGAGGATAAACCCGCGCACCAGCGTGTCATCGACAAAGTGCGAGCGTGAACCGGCGATCCAATCCAGCGCCTTCGAAGAATGATGCACCGCATGAAAGCGCCACAAAAACGGCACTTTGTGCAAGGCCAGATGAATGAAATATTCGGCCAAGTCCGCAATCACAACGGCCAAGAAGAATTGCAAAAGCCAAGGCATTCGAGCGATCAGGTGTTGAAGAGCAGGAACACCCAAATATTTCACGGCCTGAGTAGCGGGCAATAAAACCAGAAAAGACAAAACCTGTATCGGCAGATGCGTGGACATGAAGTAGACCACATCTAAGGTCCACTCGTTCCTGAATGTTCCTTGTTCCGGATATTGCGGCCAGAGTCTTTCCAGCGGCACATAAATGAGTGCCATCAAAAGCATATCCAGCAAAAACCAGTCCAGCCCAATCGCCGGCCCATTGCGCAGATTCGGGTTGATCTGTACGCTCGAGCCTCCCAAAGCCGTCGCCGCAATGGCAAGCAGCGTTCCCGTCAAAGCCAAAATCTTCTTCTTACGCAGAATCGAAGCAACGATCCCGAACAGAACCGCCCCCACGATCAGGCATTGGATCAACACGCGCATAAGGTGCATTGGATAATACGCGCGCAGTTCTGGAGAGGTCAGTAGTTGCGGAAAATGCAGGCACAAGACTCCTCCGAATGCGAGGAATCCAAAAAAAGCCGACAAGATCCCACTCCACCAGCCGGTTCCAAAGCCAGTGGCCTCAGCATCACCAAAAAATTCATTAATTTTTTGCTCGATCACGATGCCTCCTGGATCCGGTCCACCGGCCCGCGCAGAGCGTCCTGACCCAACGGTCTGGCGTCATTCTTCCTTCTTGTCTTGGATTCCCCGTGGACAGACGCCCCGCTTGAGATTTTAGGATGGCAGGAAAAGGCGAACAAGTCCGCGTTCGGGATCGGATAATCATAGGTAACGGACGATCCAGACCTCAGTTTCGGTCACGCGATTTGGCCCGGAGCCCCGAGATCACAGCGTCTTGCGGTAATGCACACAGCGGTCGACAACCTCGTACCCTAACTTCTCGTGTACCCGTTGCGACACATCATTGTCGATCCATGTATCCGACGCCATCTCAACACAGCCATGGCCTCGCGCCCAGTCCTCAGCCTCTTTCAGAAGCTTTTTCCCAATCCCCCGATGCCGATAACCCGCTGCAACATACCAACCCTCGACATAACCTACTGGTCGGGCCGGGTTGCAACCATCCGCGTGAGAGCGCAGATCCACTTCCAGGAAGCCAACCAACATCCGATCGTTGTTCTCAGCGACCAGAATTGTCAGGGGCAGCGTCACTACAGGCTTACCCTCGAGAATCGCGGTAAGTTCTTGGTCGTGTTCCTCCGCGGACGAGTTGGGCCACAGCGCCACACGCATACGCACCAGATCGTTTCGATCAGAAGGCTGTGCGGGCCTGATGCAAATGTCGGACACGCGCTTATCGTATCGAATCTGCATGCCCAGAGGTTTTCCACATCCCAACAATGTTCACCCAACCTTGACTTCAACCCGAAGCTTCAATGATCCTGCTAAAAGGTGGCGCAAAGGGTTTTCTCTGTGACCCTCTGTGCCCCTGTGGTGAAAGAACTTCCCGAACCGGGAAATCAAAATCAAGCGAAAGAGAGATAACTCTCTACCGTTCAAGATTTTGCAACATGATCTTTAAAGTAACAAAGCGATTTAAAGGACTTAGGCGATTATCCACGGCGTAAGTCCCACGCACTCAAGATTTTGCCCGTAACTGATTGCTGTGAATAGTTTAATTTACAGTTTTCCTCTAAGCTGCTGATTCCAATAGACCCCGAGGGGGGAGGGGGCACCCCGAAACCCCAGGTATTCCCAAAATCAACTGCAAAAATGAAAGCCAACAAAACTCTCAGTTTCGCCACCCGCGCCATCCACTCCGGACAAGAACCCGATCCTCTCACTGGAG
>DATFQQ010000048.1:0-43961 GCA_035264195.1 Candidatus Sulfotelmatobacter sp.
CGGCTGTTGTCACGCGCTCCAGATAGGCGTCGAACTTCTCACGGAATTCTGGTGCCACCAAGTTGCGCAAGGGTGTTTGGAGAAGTTCCGCGACTTCGTAGCCGAGTACACGAGCGGGCGCGGGATTCACCGAAAGGAGGGTCCCGTGCAGATCGTGCGTACATACCAAGTCCTCACTGTGTTCGACCAGATCGCGGTAACGATCCTCGCTCGCCACCAAAGCTTCCGTCGCTTGTTGAATGCGAAGAGTTGCACGGGACTCGCGAAACTTGCTGAGGGCCAAACGCACACCGAAGCTGAAAATCGAGATACCCAAGAGAATGAAACTGAGCGTGCGCCACTCTGGCCCGAGTTGTGTGACCTGCAGCAGCACGATGAGGGGGCCCGCGGCATAGATCGTGTTCTCGAACAAAGTACTGAAGAACGGTTGTGGAGCTTCTTGGCTGTCGAACAGACTTTCGGGCTGCCGCCACTGCGCCGCCCAGAAAGCTGTCATTAGGAACGGTATCGTCCACCAGAGGTCAAGCCAAGTACCGGTGCGAATTTCCTGGGACAGTCTTAGTTCTCTGTAATCGGTGAACAAGACTCCGATGGACAGCGGAGCAAAACAAACCAGGAAGCTGACGTAAAGTTTTCGAAGTTCTGGAGTTCGCGCGCGGAAGACCTGCAGCACTGCCAAACCAATTACCGCACAGGCCTCGCCGATCTCGATCTGATCGGACCGCACCACCGAGAGCGCCAAGCTTGCATGCAGGGACGGAACGTGATACCAGCCCAGGTAAATCAGGAAGAATACGATGAACAGTTGTATGGTATCGAGGAACGATGCTAAGTCGAAGAAATACCAAGGGCACTCATCCATCGGATCGAGCAATAGCGCAATGGCAAGAAACAGCGATCGGCAGTCCCCTAGAAAATGGAAGATCGAATCTCGAGGGGGAGAAATGTGCCGCAAAGACTCGTAGTACATCCAGCCGAGATCAGCAACCGTCCACACCAGGAAGCTCAGTCCGATCAAGAGCCAGAAGGACCGCGTGAAGCCGGAACTCCTTCGAATCGCAACGAAACACGTCGTGGCCGCCAGCAGGGCGGAGAAGATCTGCAAAAGATTCGCAATCAGAGAACTGGCTGCGGCGTCGAGAAAGGCTTCCTGGAAAATGTGGAGCGCAACGACGGCGATCCCCAACCTCAGAACATTGCGCGGAGTGATCCACCGGGCAGAGTTCTGTGGAGATTCGGTTGTAATCGCTTTTGACGTAACTATCCCCTGATCGGCAAAACTCATAGCCAATCCTCACGTCTTGCAAGTTTTTGCTCGCCGGCGGCGCGTCTGGATCCTTGCTTATCTGGAAACCGGACGAAGCACTTTTATGCCGAGACTCTCTAGTACAGAGAGTCCTACTTGCACGTTCCGCTCAAGTTTGAGGGAAGAAGCGAAACGTTTCTTGCCATGATGGGGAAAGCTCCATTTACGATCTGTGATTACGATCACAACGCGGCGGTATTATAGGCCTTTTGGTAGGCTTCCCGACAAGTAAAAAAGCGAGCCATAGTGGCCCGCCCGGGAAATATTAGAGAGTTTATCGCTGCACCGAGGTTCCCAAGTCATTCTTTAAGACGTTGACTTCTACACGAGCTGCGGTGGCACGCTTCTCACCATTTGGCCCGGCGTTTCCCATGCTCATTGCATAGATGCGATATAGAGGAATGTTGTGTGTAAGCACCAGGTAACGCACGACGGAATCGGCCATCCGCTGAGAGCTGCGGACCGCCGTCTGTCCCTGCCCTGGTGAGAATCCGCGGACTTCAATGATGTAGCTCTGCTGTCCTTTTAGCGGATCAGCCATTTGATCCAAGGCATCTTTGGCGCTCTTGCTCAACACAGTCTGGCCGGGGTGAAAACGGATCTCAGTCTGCGCGGTTCCCTTGTATTGGTCCAGGTTGTTAATGGTCCGCTCGACGGCACCAACACGTGACGATGCAGTGTTGGCAGCGGTCTGGGCCAGTTGCGCTTTGCCGGAAGCGTCACTGGCGTGCTGGTCAGCCAAACTCGTCTTTTCTGATGCCAGCTGAATACCTCGTTTGGCGCGCGCATCGACATCCTTGGTCTGACTCGCGGTTTCGGACGTGATCTGCTCCAGCTCAGTTACGCGGTCACGAATCGGATTGACAAGCTTTTGCACATACCGTTTCGTGGCGAAGGGATGCTCGATCAGGTTCACCACATTCGGGTCGTCCCCATCCCAAAAGTCTTTTGGGCGAGGCGAGGCCAAGGGCTCTCTCTCGCTTGTGGCAGAAGTTGTGCTGGCCGGCGCTGTGGACGTGGAATTCACGGCGTTCTGCTGTGCCCAGGCGGTCACCGTCAACGCCGACAGCAAGGTAAAAGTTATGCAGTTCCTCATCTCGACCTTTCTCGAGTGGAGTTCGACTCCCCACCACGGCCCGTTGGGCGTGTTTCTAAATGGAGTAAATTGTGCTCCGCCGACGGCCAATCTGCAAGCCCAAAGCGGCGCTTGGCATCAAAAAGGAGCTGGTTTGGGATACCCCGAAAGCCTCTTCTGGCGCCTGTTTTGGCCGACGGCGGGCTTTTCCCACAAGCGTCCATCGGTGACCTGGATCACTGCCGGCTTTCCGAGATTGGCTTACTCTTTCGCTCAGTCAGGAGGGACCATGCCGGCCCACACATCACTTGAAGTGATCGAAGACTTCCTCGCTCAGAAGCGCATTGCGATGGTCGGTGCTTCGCGAGATCCCGGAGACTTCAGCATTTTGCTTTTCAAGGAACTCTGCCGACGAGGGTATAACGTAGTTCCCGTCAACCCGCAAGCCAGCGAGATTTTGGGACAACGCTGCTTCAAGCGAGTGCAGGACATCCAACCACCGGTGGATGCTGCATTGTTAATGACGTCTCCCTTAACCACCGACGCGGTGGTCGCAGATTGCGCTGAGGCAGGCATCCGTCGGATCTGGATGTATCGCGCGGCTGGCGACGGCGCCGTCAGCGCTAACGCCGTTCAGCTCTGCCAGGAGAAAGGGATCCAACTTATTCCCGGAGAGTGTCCGTTCATGTTCCTGCCAGGGAACGGATTTCATGCCCTGCATGGATTCATTCGAAAAATCACCGGCAGTTTTCCAAAGCGGTCGCGGGCAACTAAGCGCGCTGCCTGAAGACTGGTTAATCGTTCACTGCCTTGTCCGAAATTTCGAGCCCTTTGTCGATGATCGCGAAGGCCTCGCGCAGCTGTTCTTCATTGATGCAGAGCGGAGGATTCGTGTAGAACGAATTCCAGCGCACGATGGTGTAGAGTCCGTTCTCGCGGAAGAATTTTCCGAGCGCCGCCATCTCTTCGGAAGTGCCGTTGAAGGGCGCCATCGGCTGCTTGGTCTTGCGGCTGCGAATCAGCTCGAAGATTCCGAATAGGCCAATCGATCGAACCTCGCCTACGGATGGATGCTTGGCCTGCACCTCTTTGTGCAACTGCTTCATCAGCGCGCCCATCTTGCGCGTGTTCTCGATCAGGTTGTCTTCTTCATACACACGAATTGTCGCCAGTGCTGCGGCGCAGCCCATAGGATGCGAGTTGTAGGTCAGGCCTCCGTAGAAAACATTATTCTGAAAGTGCTGCGCGATGTGGTGGCGCATACCGACCGCGCCGAGCGGCAGATAGCTTGAAGTGAGTCCCTTGGCCATGCAGATCAGGTCGGGCACGACCTTCCAGTTGTCGATGGCAAACCATTCGCCGGTGCGGCCGAATCCGGCCATGACCTCGTCGGCGATCATCAGGATGCCGTATTTGTCGCACAGCTTACGCACACCCTGCATGTATCCGTCGGGCGGAATGAGAATGCCATTGGTGCCGACGACACTCTCGAGGATGAAGGCCGCGATGGTGTGTGAGCCTTCGAGCTGAATAGTCTCTTCGATCATGGCGAGCGAGGACTCGGCCGATTCCCATCCGCGCTCGATGCCGTGATAGGGATCGAGCACGCGCACCACGCCGGGAATGCCGGGCTCAGCAGCCCATCGGCGCGGATCGCCCGTTAGAGAGATGCTGCCGGCCGTCGCGCCGTGATACGAGCGGTAGCGCGCCATAATCTTGTGACGCCCGGTGAAGAAGCGAGCAATCTTGATCGCGTTCTCGTTGGCCTCGGCGCCGCCATTGGTGAAGAAGAATGTGTCGATGTCGCCAGGGGTGATCTCGGCCAGCTTCGCACCTAACCGTGCGCGAGGCTCCGTGGCCATAAACGGATTCGCATAGGCAAGCGTCTGCGCCTGCTCGTGAATCGCGTTGATCACGCGCTCGTCGCCGTGGCCGATGTTCACCGACATTAACTGGCTATTGAAGTCGATGAAGCGCTTCCCTTCCGGCGTCCAGAAATAGATGCCCTTGGCGCGGGCAACCGGGATGGGATCGACCTTCGACTGTGCTGACCACTCGAAGAGTGTGTGTTTTTTGGTGAGGTCGACGATTTCCTGGCCAGACATGGTGGGCGTAGCGAGAGTAGTAGTCATGATTTCCTCAGTGCATTGAGTGATTGAGCGATTTTGTGATTGAGCGATTGAAAATCACGATCGTGGTGCAGGGGTTTTTCAGCAATCGCTCAATGACTCAATCGCTCGATGGCACAATATTCAGAATTTCCGGCTGTGCTCCTTGGCCCACCGTTCGACGACGACTTTCTTATCGGTGTAAAACTCAATGGCGTCGCGGCCCTGACCGTGTAGGTCGCCGAAGAAGCTGTTCTTCCATCCGCTGAAAGGGAAATAGGCCATGGGAGCGGCGACTCCAATGTTGATACCGATATTCCCTGCAGGCGCTTCGTAGCGGAATCGGCGCGCTGCCGATCCGCTTGACGTGAATAGCGACGCCTGGTTGCCGTAGGCGCTACGTTCGAGGAAGGCCAGAGCGTCATCCAGACTATCAGCGTGGACGAGGCTCAGTACCGGGCCGAAGATTTCTGTATCGGTGAGCTCGCTGGTGGCGGGTACATCGTCGAGAATCGTCGGCTTCACGAAGTTGCCCGACTCATGCCGCGGAATCTGTGTGTTTCGGCCATCGAGAAGAACCTTGGCGCCTTGCTTCTCGCCGACTCCGATCAGCGATTCCACACGCTCCTTGCTCTGTGGAGTAATCACTGGGCCCATCTGCACGCCGTCTTCGAGTCCGTTGCCGACCATTAGCTTCGCAGCGGCTTCGGCGATCGAGTCGCGGAACGTTTTCTGCGCTTCGCCAATTGTCACTGCGACGGACACGGCGAGACAGCGCTGTCCGGCACAACCGAAGGCGCTGTCGCTGATGATCTGTGTGGCCATCGGCATATCCGCATCGGGTAGCACGATGACGTGATTCTTGGCGCCACCCTGGCACTGGCAGCGCTTGCCCTGTTCTGCCGAGCGGGAATAGATGTAGCGCGCAACCGGGGTTGATCCGACGAAGCTAATCGCACGAACTTTCGGGTGATCAATCAGCGCGTCGACGGCCGCTTTGCCACCGTTGACCAGATTCACCACACCTTTCGGCAGTCCGGTCTTTTCGAGCAATTCGTAGATGTACCGCATGGTCA
The DNA here is from genome assembly GCA_035264195.1 of Candidatus Sulfotelmatobacter sp. GTDB lineage: Bacteria > Acidobacteriota > Terriglobia > Terriglobales > Acidobacteriaceae > Sulfotelmatobacter. The sequence continues at coordinate 5,566 of DATFQQ010000048.1, forward strand.
GCGGCACGCGCTCGCTCGGCTTGAGGATGAACGTATTACCTGTCGCAATCGCGTAAGGCAGATACCAGAACGCGATCATGCCGGGGAAATTGAACGGAACGATCGCCGCCACCACTCCGAGCGGTTGCCGGATCATCATTTCGTCGATGCCACGTGCGACGTCTTCCAGGTTGTAGCCCTGCATCATCATCGGAATGCCGCAGGCCACTTCAACGTTCTCGATGGCGCGTCGCATCTCGGCCTTGGCTTCACCGAATGTCTTGCCGTTTTCCATGGTGATGATGCGGGCGATCTCGTCGATGTGCTCTTCGAGAAGCATCTTCAACCTGAAAAGCGGCTGGATGCGGTCTTCCGGAGGAGTGCGGCGCCATTCGGGGAAGGCCGCGGCAGCCGCCTTCACAGCGGCATTGACGTCGGCTGCTCCCGCGAGTGGAACGCTCGCCAGGATGTCTCCCGTGGCGGGATTGATGACATCGCGCCATTCCGACGCCTGCGACGCGGCCCATTGTCCGTTGATGTAGTTGGTCAGTTTGATGGAAGGAGGTGCTGCTACGGTCATTGTGGTAATGCCTTTCGCTGTCGCGAAGAATGTTGTGCGCTGGAGGACCGCTAAAGGCGCCGGGCTCCCCAGAGAGTTAATGATACAGCTATAGGGATCCTTCGACTGCGGTTGCACTTAGCGCTACGCGCGAAGTGCAATCCTCGCTCAGGATGACAAACTCAAAGAGCGTTGCGCCGCTAGGCTCGCGCTGCTAAACCAACTGCGCCACTACGGCCTTCTGCTCGCAGACGTTGGCGATCGCGGATTCTAGCACGTCGAGCGCTTCGTCCATCTGCTCGTTGGTAATGACGAACGGGACTAGCACGCGGATCACATTTGAGTACGTTCCTGCGGTGATCGTGATCAGGCCGTGTTCATAGCAGTATTGCGAGATCTTCTTGGTCTCGTCAGTGGCTGGGGCCTTCGTCTCCGCTGACTTCACCAGCTCGATCGCTTGCATGCCGCCCAAGCCACGAACATCGCCGATCAGAGACCAGCGGCGCTGCCACTCGCACGCACGGCGCTGAAAGCGGTCGCCCAGTTCGTTAGCACGGGCGAGCAAGTTCTCGCGCTCGAACAGGTCGAGCACCGCCAACGCTGCCGCACAGGAAAGCGGGTTGCCCGCGAACGTTCCGCCCAATCCACCGACTCCTGGAGCGTCCATGATTTCGGCGCGGCCGGTGACGGCAGCCAGCGGCAGACCTCCGCCGAGAGACTTGGCCGTAACGATCAGGTCTGGCTCGATTCCATAGTGCTCGCTGGCAAACAACTTACCGGTACGCCCGAAGCCGGACTGCACCTCGTCCGCAATAAATAGGATCCCGTACTTACGGCAAAGCTCGATCAGCACACGGAAGTAGTCGGGCGGCGGGGCGATGAATCCGCCTTCACCCAGCACCGGCTCGGAAATTACGGCGGCAACTTCTTCATTCGCCACCACCCGCTTGAACGTATCTTCTAAGTGCCGGGCGCAGTAGAGATCGCATGACGGGTACTCTTTCGAGTACGAGCAGCGGTAGCAATACGCGAAGGGAACACGATAAACCTCGCTCGGAAACGGCGCGAATCCAGCTTTGTACGGATGCGTTTTGCTGGTTAACGCCAGCGTCATCATCGTACGCCCATGAAATGCGTCTTCAAAGGCGATGATGCCTGGACGCTTGCTATACGCACGCGCGATCTTGACTGCGTTCTCAACAGCCTCGGCGCCGCTATTGACGAAGATTGTCTTTTTCGCGAACTTGCCCGGCGTGACTTCGTTCATGCGCTCGGCCAAGCGCACGTAGTTCTCGTACGGCGTAACCTGGACGCATGTATGCAGGAAATTGTCGAGCTGGTCTTTTATGGCTTCAACCACGGCTTCGCGGCGATGACCGACATTGAGGCATCCAATGCCGCCCGCGAAGTCCAGGTAGCGGTTGCCGTCGACGTCTTCGAGCCAGGCGTCTTCGGCCTTGGCGACGTAAATTGGCGTGCCGTGAGAAAGCCCCCGAGGCACGGCTTTTGCGCGGCGCTCGTGGAGGGCTTTCGACTTCGGGCCAGGAATCGGTGTGCGGAGCTGAATCGTCGACATCGTGATCTCGCGTTTCGTTTCTTCCGCCCCTTCGGGGCTTTTGTCTTCTCTTGGCTTTACCCACGGCTTGCGCCGTGGGCTGCATTCTTTGGCCGCTTCGCGGCTACTGTCGTCAGCTAGTGCTCTCTCACCGCCGGCCACTGATCACTGGTCACTACCACTGACCACTTGTCTTCAGTACCAGCCGATTGGCGCTTCGTTTAGGTTGATGTGCACCTGTTTCGTTTCCAGATATTCTTCGATACCCCACGGACCGAGTTCGCGGCCGAAGCCGGATTGCTTGAATCCCCCCCACGGGGCTTCCACGTACGTCGGCTGCATATGGTTGACCCAGACAATCCCTGCGCGCAGAGCCTTGACAGCACGCATGGCTTTAAAGATATCGCGGGTCCAGACGGCCGCGGCCAGGCCATACGGAGAGTCGTTCGCAATCTTCATCGCGTCTTTCTCGTCTTCAAATGAAATCACCGCTGCGACCGGCCCAAAGATTTCCTCGCGGGCGATGCGGGCGCTGTTGCTCACGTCGTAGAAAATCGTCGGCTGAACATAGAAGCCCTTGGTAAATTTCTCTGGACGTCCGCCACCGGAAGCCAGCTTGGCTTCTTTCTTGCCAACCTCGAGATATTGATTGACGCGGTCGTATTGCTCTTTGCTGACCAGCGGACCCATCTTGGTTTCGCGTTCGAGCGGCGGGCCAAGTTTGATCTTCTTCGCTTTCTCCGCCATGGCGTCAACGAACTTTCTATAGATGGACTTTTGCACGAGGATGCGGCTTCCGGCGGAACAGACTTCACCTTGATTGATGAACACGCCGAAGAGAGCGCCGTCGATCGCGGCTTCAAAATCGGCATCTGCAAAGAAGATGTTGGGAGACTTGCCGCCAAGCTCCAGCGTCACGCGCTTCACGGTATCCGCAGCTTGTTTCACGATGATCTTGCCCACCGCCGCGCTGCCAGTGAACGCAATCTTGTTGACGTCGGGGTGTTGCACGAGCGGGGCGCCGCAGGTCTCGCCGAATCCAGTCACGATGTTCACTACACCTGGCGGCAGACCACAGTCCGCGAAATAGTTCGCGAACTCGAGCGCAGTGAGAGGCGTCTGCTCCGCGGGCTTCAGAACGCACGTGCATCCCGCAGCAATGGCGGGCGCAAGCTTCCAGGCTGCCATCAACAGCGGGTAGTTCCACGGGATGATCTGTCCAGCAACGCCGACTGGCTCCTTCAGAGACAACGACATCGCATTATCGGGAACAGGATTGACCTGGCCGATGATCTTCGTGGCAAGCCCGCCGTAGTATTCAAAGCAAGTAGCGACATCATTGAGATCGAACTCCGCTTCGACGATCGGCTTGCCGGTGTTTCGGCATTCGAGTTCGGCCAGCGCGGAAAGATTCTGGCGAACTTCATCGGCCATGCGGAACAGGACGCGTCCGCGCTCTTGGGCGGTCGTTGTTGCCCAGGGGCCGTCTTCAAAGGCTGTCTTGGCGGCCGCGACGGCGCGGTTTACATCCTCGGCGTTAGCGTCAGGGACTTGGGCAATGACTTCTTCCGTCGAGGGATCGTAAACGGGGAACGTCTTCGACGATTTGCCGGAGACCCATTCGCCGTTGATGAACATCTGGTAGGTTTTGACTTCGGTCTGCACTCCGCTCGGCATCGTGGCCTCCTGGGGCTAAAGCCCGGATCTTTTTGCGACTGCGATGGCACGGCTGAAGCCGTACCCTGATACGATCTCTTTCGCGCGTTGAAGCCGGCAATGATTACGGCATTTGCACGCGAGCTGCGCTAGCGGGACGGACCCTTCGACCGCGCTCAGGGCAGGCTGCGTCCGTCCCTACACAAACTTTAGTGGCGAGCTTCGCTCGCCGGGACAGCCGCGGCGGTTGTCCCCACATGGTTCAACTTTGTCTTAACCGGAGGGACTGCCTTGTGGCGCCCATAGACGAAGAAGAAGAACGCCGCCAGGCCAATGGCCAATAGCGTCATGCCCACCATCCAAACTTCGTACCAGAACATCGAGGTAATCTGTTGTGCTGGAAAGAACACGAGCGCGATGCCGAGGATCGTGGTCAGCAATCCACTAAGACCCGCAAGGAACAACGTGATTCTTCCGTATTGGCCCGCCGGTTTCTGCTCGCTGACCGCAAATTTCACCAACGCACCAAACATGTAGACAAACGGAACCAACTGCAGCACGACTGCCAGCGACAACAACTTCTGGAATGTTTCCTGAACGCCGGCACCGGCAAAATTGAAGATCACCAAAACGGCCGAGACAATTCCTTGCACGATCAGCGCCGCGTATGGCGTGGAATAACGCGGATGCACGTTACCGAGCCACGACGGCATATAGGAATCGAGTCCAGCGACGAACGGGATGCGCGCGGAGCCGCCCATCCATGCCGAGCCAATGCCCGCGATCGAGAAACTCAACATCAAGGCAAACGGCACACTGAGCCATCCCATGCCCACCCGGCCCGCCATGTGAGTCACGGCTTGTACGATGCCCTGTAAGACGTTTACGTTCTTGCCGACTGCGATCAAAAGCGTCAGCGTTGCCCCGATGTAGAGAGCGCCAGAGAGCACGCCTCCGAGTGCCACCGCGCCCGGCAACGTTTTTTGCGGATCTTTAATCTCGTCGCCCATCACGGAAGCGAGTTCCAGGCCCACTAGACCGAAGCAGATCACACCGAAGGAATTCAGCACGAACTTCGGATTTGGGGGGATGGCGAAATCTGCCCGCGTGATCGCTGTTCCGAAGCGCGACCAGACCACCACTCCAAGTCCAATCAGCACCGCTGCTGCGATAAAGGTCCCGATCGCGCCCAAATTGTTGATCCACTTCCCGACGCCGAGGCCCAGAATATTAAAGAGAGTCAGCAGAGCCAACAGAGTCAGTGATGCAATCGAGGCGAAAATTTTGTTATCCGCGAGGCCTTGATGACCTGGGCCGAGCACGTACACCGACACGCCGACGAAATACAGCATCACCGTCGGCACATAGAGCATGTTGTTGGTCCAATAGCACCAGCCGGAGAGGAATCCGTGAAAGTCGCCGAAGACCTCTTTGGCCCAGAGATAGACGCCGCCCTCGCCGGGATAACGATGTGCGAGTTCAATGACGGCAATGCCTTGTGGCCAGAAGAAAAGTAGCAGGGAGATGATCCAGAGCCACACAGTTACGCCGCCGTTTGCGGCGATTGAAGGAACGACATTCAAATTGAATACCGCCACCACGAAGAGCAGCACCAGATCGCGACGCCCTAGGGCGCGTATGAGATGAGGCTGAGCTTCGGCTTGTGTGGTGGTGGACAAGATTCGTAGTCAGTGCTTAGTGGTCAGTGGCCAGCGTCCATGATCAGTTCAGCTGACCACTGACAACTTCCACTGACCACTATTTCTCAGTGTGCAACTTCCGCCGGGACGCGCTCGCTGCGCTCCTGCTGTGCTTTGGCGAGCGAAGCGGCGATGTCGTCGAATGCGGCGATGTGCTTGTCGATATCGGCGTCGGTATGCTGTACCGATATCGTCCACTGCTCGTCCCACCAGTAGGGCTGAGCCATCACGCCGCGATTGACCATACCGAACCAGTAATGGCGCCACAGATCGACGTCAACTACCGTCCAGTCGCGATAGTTCACGATCTCCTTCGGATAGAGCATCAACGCGCCGTTCGCGCCAGCCTGCGCGATATATGCCTGCAAGCCGACTTTCGCGATGATGCGCCGATAACCTTCAGCCAACTTCTTGCTCAGTTTGTCGACGTTCGCATAGTTGTCGCGCGTGAGAACCTCACGGAACGTCGCCAAGCCCGCAGCCATCGATACAGGATTCGTGTTATAGGTTCCTCCGTGGAAGACCTTGTGCTGCGAGATGAGATCCATGACGGATTTGTGCGTGCCGAAAGCGGCGAGCGGCAAGCCTCCGCCGATTGATTTCGCCAGGCAAATGATGTCTGGGTTCACGCCAAAGTATTCACTGGCGCCGCCCCAGCAAAGCTTCGCGCCGGTCTTCACTTCGTCGAAGATCAGCAGCGCGCCGTTCTTATCGCAGATTTCGCGTAAGCCTTTGAGGAAGCCAGGCTGCGGCAAGCAGAGGCCGACATTCATGAGGATGGGTTCGAGGATGATCGCGGCGATCTCTCCGGGATTCTCTTTGAAGCGGCGCTCGACGGTATTGAGATCGTTGAAGGTTGCGATCTTCACATTTTCGATGGCAGCCTTCGGAACGCCCAGGCCTCCAGGCACGGAAGTTGGAGCATGAATGTCGCCGAAATCGGGAGCGTGCGGCTTCACGCTGACCAAAGCGCTGTCATGCAGTCCGTGGTAGGCGCCTTCGAACTTTACGATCTTGTCGCGGCCGGTCGCGGCACGAGCAAGGCGAACCGCGTGCATCGTGGCCTCGGTGCCGCTATTGCCGAAGCGGCACATCTCAACGGGAAACCGATTGCAAATCTCTTCCGCCAGTTCCCATTCCATGTCGTGCGGCATGCCGAACATCGTTCCGGTCGAAAGGCGCTTCTCGACGGCCTTCATCACCGCCGGATGGCAGTGTCCGGCCATCAACGCGCCGAAGGTCAGGTTGTGATCGATGTATTCGTTTCCATCCAAATCGCGGAATTTGCTGCCGCTGGCCTCTTTCACGAAGATCGGCCACGGATCGTATGCGCGATAGTTGCTCGCTACACCAAGAGGAATGCGTTTGAGATTTTTCTTGTGGGCCTCAGCGGACTTCGGGGTCCGGCGTTCAAAGGTCGAAAGCTCTTTCTGTAGATCGGGGTACATCTCTTTCTCCAAGAAAACTCAGGCCGGAGACTTTCATGGTCTGTGGGCCATTAGATTTCCCGGGCAGTTCTTGACTACCCGGGGTCTTGCATTAGAAGAAGAACTTTAGGGCAAACTGCATCAGGCGTGGATCGCGGGCCTGAGTGACCTGCCCAAATTGCGGGCCGTCAGAGAAATTTCCGTCCGGATTGAAAAATTGAGTGTGGTTAAACAGGTTAAAGAACTCCCCACGGAAATCGACTCGTTTCGTCTCCGATATTGTAAAGGTCTTGAGGACTGCGAAGTCCGAGTTGCTGATATGTGGGCCGCAGCAAATCGTACGCGGCGAGTTTCCAATCCGACCGAAGGTGTTGTCCTCGCTGAAGGAGGCCGGATCGAAGAAGTAGTTGCCGTTGCTTTGCGGCTTCATCTTACGGAACGGCGCTACAAGGTCCGGCTCGCCCGGCAGTTCGAAATCGAAGCTGTACATTAGCTCCTGATCATCCAGTGTCGTGATTCGGATCGGAAAGCCCGTCTGGAAAGTTGTGATTCCCGATAGGGCCCAGCCATTCAGGATCTGCCCCTTCGCGCCGCTGAACTTCTGAACAGGCAATTCCCAGTAATAACTGAAGACCAACCGGTGCCGCGCGTCGAACGAAGACAACGCACGGCTGAGGCGGGGATTGATCGGGTTGATAATTCCCTCAAAACTCGAGGCTTGATCGAACGACTTACTAAACGTGTATGCAGTTGTGAACTGCAAGCCGTGAGCGAATCGTTTATCAAGAGACGCCTGCAGCGAGTTGTAGGCGGAATTCGCAATCGTATCCTGGGCGAAGATGCTGCTGAAGACTGGAACACCGTCGACCGGGCAGCCGTTTCCGGTGAACGGATCGCATTGTGGAGACGAATACTTTCGCAGTCCCACCAGATTGATGTCAGTCGGGTTCGGTCCCGTGACCGTGGCTTGCGAACCGTAAGGCATCGTCAAAGTCATACCGGCCGGTATCGTATTGGCTGGTAGAAGGAAAGCTGAATCGGCATAGTAGGGGCCGCAACTGTACGCTGAAACATTAGGATCATTTGGATTAATGTTGGCGTAGTGATCAGAAATCGCCTGCAGGTCGATACAGGTTTGCGGATTCCCATAGTTCAGATCGTGAGTCGCCAACAAGCGGTGTCCCTGCGACCCGACGTACCCGACCATCACGCTCATGTCATGCCTGAGCTGATGTTGGATGGTGAGGTTGTATTGCGCTGAGTACTGCGAACGCATCTTCGGCTGGAATTGGCCGAACAAGAGAATTGGCCGGAACGTAGACCAGTCGACGGGCTGCCCGCGCGTCGGATTCAGAATTCCATTGAATGGGTTGGGATAGGTCGTTAATCCATCCTGACTCAGGAATGGCTGATTGAATAGAGTATCGACAGGGAATGTGCTGCCCCCGAAAGGCGGTTCGGCGCTGAACTGTTCCAGCACGAGTTGTTCGATCGGGTTATAGAACAGTCCCCATCCAGCGCGAATGCTCGTCTTTCCTGATGTTCCAGGGCTCCACGCAATACCGATGCGCGGAGCGAACGCTTTGTAATACGTCTGGGTCATTCCGGCGGGCACGCCTGGATCGCCGGGTACCAGTAATCCTGTCGGGAAGTACGGACTACAATCGCTGCTGCCGAGCGTATCAATGCTCGCCTGCGAGAGCTGGCAGGGATAAACTTTTGTTGACTGTCCCGGACGGAATGTTTGCACGTGATGGCTGATGTCGGCAATTGGCGTGTTCAGTTCCCAACGCAGCCCATAGTTGAGCGTGAGATTCGGCTTGATCTTCCAGCTGTCCTGTGCAAACAGGTAGAGACCGGTACTGCGGACATTTTCCACCTGCGCGGAACCTTGGCCGTAGGAGCCGGGGAAGCCGAGCAAGTAGTCCGAGAACACCGTGTCCCCCAGCGTCGAATTGCTTGAGGTGCCGTCGACGAAGTATTCACCGCTGACATCAAAGTAGAGCGTCTGGTCAAAGCGTTGCCGCCTGACATCGCCCCCAAATTTAAGCGAATGGTTCCCAACCACTCTGCTCAAGCTGTCTGACCACTGAAATGAGTTACCCACCTGCGGTAACTCGCCTTCGCCATTGTTGCCAATCGTGAATCCTCCGCTCAGCTGAATGAATGGTAACCCCTCGTGCTGGGTACCGAGTCCAGGATGAATTCCGGTTGCGTTGCTTTGCGTCCCATCTGAAAAACACGGCACGGTTCCCAGTGCGCTGGTTAGCCATCCAGGCGCCGTCGGACAGGAATCCTGCACCAGGCTGGTTCTTACCGGGTGTTGGAAAGTCCTTTGTGCCTCGCGGTTGTAATTGAACCGAAACTCATTGACCGTGCTGTTTGTGATGGTCCACGTATGAGTGATGTTCCATTGTTGGAATCGCTCACTGGTGGCCGAACCAAATCCGGGGATGTTCGCTCCGGCTGCCTGGAACTGAGCGAAGGGTGAGACGAGGTGATGATCGTCGAAATAATAGTAGATGCTGAGGTTCTGGCTGTTGTTAATGCGATGGTCGAACTTAACCGTAAACTGGTCGCCTCGCTCAGGCTGTACTGGAACCGTTTGTAATATGCTGCCGCCGCTGGCCGGTGTCGGCACCAACTGCAGCAAATCAACCGCAGTGGCATCCATGCAGCCCAGCGGAATTATGTTCCCGGGAAAGAGGTCAGAATAATTCGAATTATCCGGAATATTTGGCGCGTTTCCCAGCGCAGTTGTGCAATTCGGCCTGTTGTTCAGGGCATAGGCACTACTCAAAACGCCGCTAAAAGTGGACTCGGAAGAAAAATCCGCGTAGGGCTGAGAAGCACTAGGGCGCTCCGCCGCGCTCGGTACGATGACGGCCGGGGAAGGAATTCCCTGACGGATTCGCCGCCCCTCGTACGATGCGAAGAAGAATGTGCGGTCCTTGACGATCGGCCCGCCAAACGTTCCACCAAACTGGTTCTGATTGAACTTCGGCTTGGGGCAGCCATCGGGCGAGAAACAATACGAATTCGCGTTCAGCACTTTGTTGCGGAAGAACTCGTAAGCATTGCCGTGGAATTGGTTCGTCCCCGATTTCGTGACAACGTTCACTACTGATCCGGAGTTCCGGCCATATTCCGCGTCAAATGTATTGGTCAGGACGCGGAATTCCTGAATGCTGTCCGGCGAGGGTTGCACCGTGGGTAAATTGACGAACTGGTCATTCGCATCGCCGCCGTTAACGCTGAAGTTGTTCGAACGCCCACGGCCGCCATTTACCGATACTGCACCGGCGTTGTTGCTGCCATAGACAATCGAGTTGCTTGATCCCGCCGTCGACATTACGCCTGGCTGCAGTTGCAAGAATTGGTAGGTGTCACGCGAATTCAGTGGCAGTTCGCTGACTGCGCGGTCTCCAACGACCGCGCCCAATTGCGTGCTCGTGGTCTCCACCAAAGGCGCCTCGGAAGTCACATCCACAACTTCCTGGGCTGCTCCGATCTGCATCGTCATATTCAGCGTGATGACCTGGTTGATATCCAGATTGACGCCGCGACGCACATTTCGCTTGAATCCCGTCAAATCAAACTCGAGTCGATAGGTGCCGACAGGTACCTCAACGAAATCGTAATCCCCACTGCCACTTGTCTTCACATCACGGCTTACGCCCGTGGCCTCATTGACGAGCGTCACTTTCGTGTCCGGCAAGACCGCTCCTCCGGGATCGGACACCCGGCCGACGATTCGACCGGTCGTGCCTTGGCCAAGGAGCAGAAGGGGGGTCGAGAGTGAGACCGCGGTAAGGCATACTGCGAACCAAAAGGCTCGGCGTGACGGCATGGGACCTCCGCATATCCGGAAGAGATTTTTGGGAATTCTATTTGAAAAAGCTTTAGTTGCTTACCGCAACAACCTTGCTATAATCCCGCAAGGTTAGTGAAGCGGGGCAGCCGCTGTCAAGGACAAAAAACGACTACGGCTCATGCAAAATGTGGCGATCCGATTTCGTGCTAATTTTCTAATTTCATGTCTGAACCTTACTTGAAAATCGGAGATGTAGCGCGGCAGGTGGGGGTTTCGCCGTCCGTAATCCGATCGTGGGAGAGCCTAGGTCTGGCCCGTCCGCGGCGTACAGAGAGCAAATACCGGCTGTACACGGCGGAAGATGTCAAGTTATTGAAGCGGGCGCGGTTTCTGCGCAAGGTGCGCGGTCTCAACGCGGTCGCCATTGTTGAGTTGCTCAAACGCGAGGGCAAGGTTCGTCCCGCAGCGGACGGCAATGCGGGGGCGATCGGCGCGCATCTACGTCAACTGCGTGCCCGGCGCCGTCTTTCATTGGCCCAGGTTGCTGAAGCGGTCGACATCTCGGTCGGATTTCTGAGCGCTCTCGAGCGCTCGCAGATGAGTGGATCTGTCGGAACTCTTCGGAAATTGGCACGCTTTTATAAGACGAATATTCTCGACTTTTTTGACGTGAACGGTACGGGCGGTCGCAGAGTGCGTCCAACAGAACGCAAGGTTCTGGAGGCGGGCGCCGGAGTTCGCATGGAACTGCTGGCATGGGGCAACACCGTGATGGAGCCGCATCTTTTCCGCATCGCGCCGGAGGCCGGCAGCGGCGATCCCTACACGCACGAGGGCGAGGAATTTATCTACGTGTTGAGCGGCGATCTGGAGATCACACTCGACGGAGAAGAACACCATCTCAAGCCCGGTGACAGTTTCTATTTTGAAAGCAACACGCCGCACCGCTGGAAAAATCCGGGGAAAAGAGAAACCGTTGTGCTTTGGGTGAACACGCCGCCGACGTTCTAGGCCGCTCATCTGCGATGTTTGGGAGGAAAGACATGCATTGGCAACGTGCAGCGCGGCTCGTCAGTCTGCTCGTGGCGCTGCTGTTCCTTGGATCGTGCAGTAAGAAGACGCCGACATTGAATCTGCTCGTGTGGGAGGGCTACGCCGACCCCTCTTTCGTTCAAGCGTTTGAAGAGGCAAATCACTGTAAAGTTTCCGCGTCCTACATGGGATCGAGCGACGAACTCATGGCGAAGCTGCGCGGAGGCAGTGCGGGAAACTACGACGTGATCTCGCCGTCGAGCGATGTGGCCTCATCGATCGCTACGGCCGGACTTGCTTCACAGCTTGATCTCACCAAGCTCCCCAGCTACGCGCAGCTCTCTCCGCAACTAACTTCCCTTCCCCTGGTGCACGCAAACGGACAGCTTTACGGTGTTCCGTTCATGTGGGGACCAGACCCGATCATCTACGACACAACTGCATTTCCGCAGCCACCTGATTCGTGGAATGTGATGTGGGATCAAAAATACAAAGGCAAGGTTTCTGTTTGGGATGATCTGTCGACCGTCTATATGGCCGCGCAAGTTCTTGGCTTCGACAAGCCCGATCCGTCGCAACTTTACAACTTGAGCGATGCGCAGTTGGATGCAGTAAAGAAGAAGCTCTTGGAACTGAAGCCGAATGTCCGCAAAATGTGGGCAACCGGCGGAGAATTGACTAATTTGTTCCAGAGCCACGAAATCGTCCTCGCGATGGGTTGGCCGCTTAATACTGCCGATTTGAAGAAAGCTGCATTCCCCGTTGGCGAGACCATTCCAAAAGAAAACACGACAGGCTGGATCGACCATCTGATGATCACCGCAGGCAGTGAGAACAAGGAACTGGCGCACAAGTTTCTGGAATACATGATCCAGGCCAAGACGCAGAAGTTGGTCACCGACAAGACACATTATGTTCCGGCCAATCCGCAGGCAGCGCAGTTCATGACGGCCGACGAAGTGAAAACGCTGCATCTGGATGACGTCGACAACTACCAGAAACGGATTTACTTCTGGCAGAACGTGCCGCGCCGCGCGAAGTACAACGAGATCTGGAACGATGTGAAGGCGGCACAGTAGTCACCGTGCGTCCCTGAGGGACGCTTGATAATAGCCCGCCAGTTTTACTGGCAGTTGCGAGGAATGTTCGAGAACGCGTCCCGGAGGGACGCCTGAAAGCGTCTGACAGCGATATGGCCTCCCTCAACACTCTCTCCAGCCTCGGAGCAACGAACGCGCAACCCGCCGCGAGGGCCACACTGCTTAGCATCCGCAAAGTTGCGAAAACCTTCGGGAGCAATGTCGTGCTGCGCGACATCTCGCTCGAAATCGCGGAGGGCGAATTCCTCACGATTCTGGGCGAGAGCGGCTCGGGAAAGACCACACTGCTGCGAATCATCGCCGGGTTCGAGACTGCAACTTCCGGCGAAGTCCGGATGGGCGCGGAACGCCTTGACCAGCAGCCCCCCTATCGCCGCCGCGTGAACACGGTGTTCCAGCACTACGCCCTGTTCCCTCACCTCACGGTGGAACAGAACGTCGGATACGGCCTGCGCGTGGCGAAACGGCCCGAATCAGAGGTCAAGCAGCGTGTCTCCGAGGCGCTCGACAAAGTAAAGATGTCGGCGCACGTGAAGAAAAAGCCCTCGAAGATCAGCGGCGGGCAGCAGCAGCGGGTCGCTCTCGCTCGTGCATTGGTGAATCGTCCGCGCTTGCTGCTGCTTGATGAACCTCTCTCGGCGCTTGACGCCAACCTGCGGCGACAGATGCAGGTCGAGTTGAAGTCACTGCAGCGCGAAGTCGGCATCGCCTTCGTCTTCGTCACGCATGACCAGGAAGAGGCGATGGTCATGTCCGACAGAATCGCTCTGCTGCGCTCGGGAGAACTCGAGCAGGTCGCCACGCCACGCGAGATTTATAACCGTCCCGCGACCGCCTATGTCGCGCAGTTCATCGGACACACCAACTTATTGAACGGTGAGGTCCGTCAAGGCATCGCACGGTGTGGGTCGCTTGCGTGGGAAACATCTTTTCAAGACGGCTCCGCCCAGTTTTCTTTGCGTCCTGAGCATCTGCGTTTGAGCAGCAAGTCTGCTTTGCCCGGAACTGTTCGTGTCAGCGGGCGCATTCTGAGTCAGGCCTTCCATGGCGCAACGGATTTGATCCGCGTCGACTGCAACGGTCTCGTCCTGGTCGCGCGCACTGCCAGCGGCAGTGTGACTCAAGATCACGTCGAACTGGAGTTCTCCGGTGCCGACGCCATTCCCGTCCGCGAATCTCCAGAAAGGATCTGATGTTTTCACGGGCCTACCGAACAATCGTCACCGTACCGCCGTTAGCCTGGGTGGCGGTGTTTCTGCTCGTGCCGTATGCCCTGATGTTCTGCTACAGCTTCTGGTCGGTATCGTCCGCGCAGACGATCGTCCGCTCCTGGAATGTTGCGAACTATCAGGAACTCCTGCAAAAACCGGTCTACTGGGAGACTTTGCTGCGCTCGATGTGGATCGCGGCGCGAGTGATGGTGTTTTCGTTGCTGCTGGGTTATCCGCTGGCGTATTTTCTGTCGTTCTATGCCGGCAAGCGAAAAGACCTGCTCTACCAGATGGTGATCATTCCGCTGTGGGTGAGTTATCTCGTGCGTGCCTACGCGTGGAAGACGATTCTCGGTTCCGACGGCGTGCTAAACACACTCTTGCAGTATGTGCATCTGACGAGCCATCCTCTGGATTTTCTGCTCTACAGCCCATTCGCGGTGGTATTGACGTTGACTCATATCTATACGCCGTTCACGATTCTTCCGATCTACGCGTCGCTCGAACACATCCCGCGAAATCTGGTCGAAGCCTCGCATGATCTCGGTGCCACTCCAGTTCAGACTTTCTGGAAGGTGATATTCCCTCTCTCGATTCCGGGAGTAGTGGCGGGAGCGACGTTCGCGTTTGTTCTAAGCCTGGGAGATTTTCTTGCGCCGCTGCTGCTCGGCGGGCCGAGCGGTATCATGATCTCGAACATTGTGGTCAGTCTGTTTGGCGCAGCCTACAACTGGCCGCTCGGCGCCGCAATTTCGTTGTGCATGCTGGTAGTCGTGGTGAGTTTGCTGTTCCTCTCCGAGAGACTGGAGAAGAAGTGGAGTTTCTCGTGAGCGGCAACTCGGACAATGTCTCGCGTTCCCGCTGGTTGCTGCTGCACGCCTTGGCGGTATTTGCGTTTCTTTATTTGCCAATCGCCGTCCTTATTCTTTATTCGTTCAATGGCCCGGGAGTCGGAGGATTCCCTCCACGCAATCTCACCTTCAATTGGTATCGGACCTTATTCTCAGACGGCGCGATTTGGGACTCGGTGTTCAATAGCCTCGAAGTAGCCTTCGCGGCGATGGCGATTTCGCTCGCATTCGGGATCCCCGCAGCGCTCGCGCTCGATCGGTCGAACTTCCCTGGGAAAGCGCTGTTTCGCCGCTTAGTTCTGCTACCTCTGATCCTCCCCGGAATTATTACCGGTCTCTCGCTGTTGATGCTGTTCGACCTGGCTAGCACAAAACTCAGTTTGCTGACCATTGTTCTTGGCCACGGCACCGCACTCATTTCCGTGGCAACAACTGAAGTCTTCGCCGGTCTGCAAAAGCTCGACCGCGCGCAAGAAGAAGCTTCGCTCGACCTTGGCGCAAATTACTGGCAAACATTTTGGCGGGTGACGGTACCGAACCTGAAGCTACCCATCATCGGCGCGGCGCTCCTGATCTTTACTCTTTCGATGGACGAGATCGCGGTCAGCTTCTTTCTGATCGGCCGCGAGAACACGCTGCCGCTTGAAATCTGGGGACGACTTCGCCGGGGCATCACGCCGGAGATTAATGCCATCTCCACGATCATCTTTGCGTTTTCCCTGGTGACGATTGTGTTCTGGTATCGGCTGCGGGTCAGAGCGGAGGGTAGCGTTGAGGCGGGAGCGGAGTTACTTGCGGCGACGGACTCGTAACGCGCTAAGAGTTCCACTATTTCGACGGCAATTCCCACTTCTCCCAAAACCGGGAGAAGCGGGGCACGCTTCTATTTGCCGCTTTGTTCCGGCACCAATCCACGGAACTTCAGCATCGGTTGGATGCTCGGCTCTCCGCCCAGCCATGCCGAGTACATCTTTCCAAGTTCCTCCGTATTGCCCCGGGACAGGACCATCTGCCGGAAACGGTCTCCGTTGGCTCGCGTCAGGCCGCCGTGATCCTCAAACCACTGGTACGCGGCGTGATCGAGCATCTCGCTCCACAGATAGGCGTAATATCCGGCAGCGTAATCGTCTTGCCAGATGTGCGCGAAGTAACTGGTGCGATAGCGTGTGGGCACCGTGCTGAGATACAGGTTCTTTTTCTTCAGGGCAGCGACCTCGAAGTCGTCGACCTTCTGCAGAGCCGAGTCTCCGGGCAGCGTGTGCCACTGCATATCGAGTTGTGCGGCCGCCACTATTTCTGTCAGCGCATAACCCTGGTTGAACTTCTCAGCCTTCTTTACCTTGGCCACCAGCTCCGCGGGCATGGGCGCTCCGGTCTGGTAATGCCTCGCGTAATGATTGAATACCGACGGATAGCTCGCCCAGTTCTCGTTGAACTGCGAAGGAAATTCCACAAAGTCGCGCGCCACCTGCGATCCCGAAAGGCTCGGATAGTTCGTGGCGGCAAACATTCCGTGCAGCGCGTGTCCGAATTCGTGGAACATCGTCGTCACATCACGGTAGCTGAGCAACGCCGGTTGTCCAGGAGCAGGCTTAGCGAAGTTGGCCACGTTGTATACAACCGGAAGAGTACCGAGCAACTTGGATTGATTGACGAAGACATCCATCCAGGCGCCGCCGTTTTTGTTATCGCGCTTGAAATAGTCGCAATAGAAGAGCGCGAGCTGTTTACCGTCGGAGTCAAATACATCAAAGACCCGCACGTCCGGATGGTAGACCGGAATATCGTGCCGCTCTTTGAAGGTAATTCCATAGAGTTGATTGGCGGCGTAGAACACGCCCTCTTGCAGCACGCGGTCGAGTTCGAAATAAGGCTTGAGCTGATCTTCGTCGAGATCGTACTTGGCCTTTCGAACCTGCTGGGCATAGAAGTCCCAGTCCCAGGGCTGCAGAGTAAAGCCGCCCTTCTGTGCATCGATTAACGCTTGGATGTCTTTGCCTTCGGCGGCTGCCCTGGATGTCGCGCCCGGTACTAGAGCGTCCATGAACTTGATTGCGGCTTGCGGCGTCTTGGCCATCTGATCCTGTAATTTCCAGGCCGCAAAGTTCGGGAATCCCAGCCACTTCGCCTTCTGCGCTCGCAGTTGCGCCATGCGGGCAACGGTGTCACGCGTATCGTTGGCATCTCCGTGCTCGGCACGATTCCACGAATTTTCGAAGATTGCCTGCCGCGTCGACCGCTGGCTCAGCGACGCGAGATCGGGCTGTTGTGTGGTGTTCTGCAGAGGAATCACATAGCCATCAACTTTGCGGTCCTGGGCTGCCTGAGCCGCACCTTTCAGACGAGTGTCACTCAAGCCCGCCAATGCATTCATATCTGTCGCGACGAAAGCACCAGCCTTGGTTGCGGTGAGCAACTTTGTGCTGAATGCCGCTGAAAGGGTCGACTCCTCTTCATTCAGTTTCTTCAGTTCGGCTTTATCGCCGTCGGAGAGATTTGCCCCGGCCTGAACGAACTCCTTGTAGTAGTACTCGACCAAGCGCAGCGATTCGGGATCGAGCTTGAGCGACTCGCGCTGCTTGTAGATGGTCTCTACGCGATGGAAGAGCTTCGAATCGAGAAAAATGGCGTCCTTATGCGCCGCGAGCTTCGGGGCTTCGATCTCCTGCAACTTCTCCAACTCGGGAGTGCGATTCGCGCCCACCACACCGTTGAAAACCAGCATCACGCGGTTGAAGAGCTGCCCGGATTTTTCCAGCGCCACCAGCGTGTTTTCGAAGGTCGGTGGATCCGGGTTCTCAGCAATCGCGCGGACTTCCTCGCGCTGCTGCGCCATGCCCGCCTCAAGTGCGGGCTGGTAGTCACTGTCTTTGATCTTGTCGAAAGGCGGCGCCTGCAGCGGCAGCGTACTCGCCGCGTAAAACGGATTGCTGGGGCCAAACTGGGCAGGTTGCGCCACAGCAGCATTCGACGGCACATGCGGAAGCGCGACAGCAACTAGAATTCCGGTTTTCAAAAGTACTCCTGTTGTCTTCCTGGCGATCGTCATTCTTGGGTCCTTTTACCGACTAATGATTGTAGCGGAGGCCGCATTTATGGGTGTTCTTGACCGCGACGGTGGTCGCCGAGTTCGTTCCCGGCATAGTAAAGTGATAGTACGCACTAATATAGAAAGGTCTCTTCTTGAGTTCAGGCATCCGCAACATCGCCATCATCGCGCACGTCGATCACGGCAAGACCACACTGGTCGACGCCATGCTGCAGCAAAGCGGCACATTCCGCTCCCACGAGCACCACGTCGAACGAGTCATGGATTCGAATGAACTGGAGCGTGAGCGCGGCATCACTATTCTCGCAAAGAACACGGCCATCTTTTATCACGACGTCAAGATCAATATCGTCGACACGCCCGGCCACAGCGACTTCGGTGGAGAAGTCGAACGTGCGCTCAAGATGGTCGACGGTGTCATGCTGCTGGTTGACGCAAGCGAGGGACCACTGCCGCAGACCCGCTACGTGCTCGGCAAAGCGCTCGAAGCCAAGCTGCCGCCCATCGTAGTTATTAATAAGATCGACCGCTCCGACGCCCGTCCGCAGGAAGTTCTGAACGAGATCTATGACCTGTTTATTGATTTGGATGCAAAAGAGGAGCAGTTGGATTTCCCAGTCCTGTACACGAATGCCAAGACCGGCACGGCTTCTACCGACATGAAAGGCGGCGGAGAGGATCTGCGGCCACTTTTCGACGCAATCCTAAAGACGATTCCATCCCCGAAGGGCGACCTGTCCGGACCGTTGCAGATTCTTGTTGCCAACCTGGACTATAGCGACTACCTCGGACGGCTCGCCATCGCCCGAGTCTTCAACGGCAAGATGTTCACCGGAGAGGAAGTCGCCATCGCCAAGCTCGATGGCACGATGCAGAAGACTAAGATCACGAAGCTGTTTTCCTTCTCGGGTCTCAAGCGCACCGACATCACAGAAACGGAACTCGGCGATATCGTCGCCGTCGCGGGAGTCGAAGGCATTACCATCGGCGAAACCATCACCGAAGTGGAAAGTCCTGCCCCGCTTCCGCATATCGCAATCGATGAACCGACCATCGCGATGCTGTTCACGGTGAATACTTCTCCTTTCGCCGGGAAAGACGGCCAGTATGTGACCAGCCGCAACCTGCGCGAGCGTCTCGAGAAAGAACTGCTCACCAACGTTTCCCTGCGTGTGGAGGAGACCGGAACGACCGACTCTTTCAAAGTTCTTGGCCGCGGCGAACTCCAGCTCTCCATCCTTATAGAGATGATGCGGCGGGAAGGCTACGAGCTGATGGTCGGCAAGCCGGAGATCGTGACCAAGCGCATCGATGGCAAGCTGATGGAACCAGTCGAGCACCTCACCGTCGACGTCCCGGAAGAATTCGTCGGGGTTGTCATGGAGCAACTTGGCTCGCGCAAAGGTGAAGTCACCAACATGCACAATCACGGATACGGGCGTGTACGGATCGAATTCCGCGTACCCAGCCGCGGGCTGATCGGACTGCGGAGTCAACTGCTCACCGACACGCGCGGCACCATCGTGATGAACTCGCTCTTCGACGGATACACCGAGTGGCAAGGCGAGATCCCGCACCGGCTGACTGGTGCGCTCATCGCCGACCGACCCGGCGTTTCCACCGCGTACGCGCTCTGGGGATTGCAGGAGCGCGGGGAGCTTTTCGTCGGACCGGGCATCGATCTCTACGAGGGGATGATCATCGGCGAGAACGCAAAAGATACCGACCTCGACGTGAACGCGGTGCGGGAGAAGAAGCTGACCAACATGCGCGCCTCGACGGCTGACGAGGCGATCCGGCTGGTGCCCTTTAAGCCGCTGAACCTCGAGCAGGCGATCGAATTTATTGCCGACGACGAGTTCGTCGAGGTCACGCCGAAGTCGCTACGACTGCGCAAGAAAGTTTTGCAGGCAAATAAGCGCAAGAAGAGTTCTCTCGCGGTCGTGGAAGAATAGTAAGCATGCTGTGAAATCCCGGCCCAAATCGTCGCCCTCACAATCCAAACCGTCTCTGCGCATGTTCCTCGTCCCATGCAGTTGCGGCACGACCTTCGCGGTCGCCGAAGACTACGATCGCCAAGGTACCGCCTGGAGCCGCTACTTGATCTGCCCCGGGTGTGGCAAGCGTCACGACCCCCGGAACCGCCTTCTACAAATGGGGTTCCATTCCGAAGGCTACTGGAAGGTCGACGAGTGTTGAGAAGCCCTAAATAAAGACCCGGTCGACTACTCGACGCCCACCCCTGTGAATTTCAATTTGACAAGCTGCCGGGCCATTCTCTGCTATACTTCCCGCGCATTTGACTGTTCGCCAGCTCCGCTGAGATTTCCAGGAAGGCCCTTCCGACCTGCCAGTCCTCGAAGTGAGCTCGCACTTCCGACAGCTCAATGCAGGGGATTACGCGTGAAGAATATCTTTGTCGGCAACCTCAGCTTCAATACGAATGAAGACGAACTGCGGCAGATCTTTGAAGGCTACGGTCAAGTGGACCGCGTCAGCATCATGACCGATCGCGACACCGGGCGCTCCCGCGGCTTCGGCTTCGTCGAGATGACCAGCAACGAAGACGGAGAGAAAGCGATCGCGGCGCTGAACGGCTCGCAGGTCGGCGGACGCACGATCAACGTCAATGAGGCTCGCCCCAAGGCCGAGCGCGGCGGTGGCGGAGGGTTCGGCGGTGGCCGCGATCGAGGCGATCGCGGAGATCGTGGCAATCGCGGCGGCCGTGAACGCGCCCGCTGGTAAAAACGTGGTTAGTGATCAGTGGTTCGTGGTCAGTAGTCGAATCCAATCGTTACTGACAACTGACCACTGATTACTCTCTCACTGCTGCCCTGCCCGATCTAAGCCGTGGACTACGCGCGCCTTCAAGTCAGCTGAGCAACGCGGTACTTGATTCCTGCCTTATAACTCTGACGTTCCCTTCACGCTCGTTTGAGTCCCTCCACGTCTCATCTAATCGCCTCGCGGCGGTACATGAATTCATTCGCGCAAGCTTGTATTTGGCCCGGGGGAAAGGTTCTCCGGTCGAGAACCACGCCAACTCTTGGTGTTCTCAGGCGATCCTAGCGTGACCTCAGTCACTCGCCCCGGTGATGTCCTTCACTGTTCCAAGTAGTGCCCGGAGGAGAGCATTAGTCCAGGTGCTTCTATGCTCACCTTCGGGGGCGAGAGCCAACCGCAGGAGACCATTCGGATCAGCCGTCTGCGCTGACTCCGAATTCTTTGATCAACTCCCACGGGGCACCGGATTCTCCAAATCGGTCCCGAACCCCAACCGCGCCGGTGATCACGGGTACGCCGTATAAACTGGGTGAACTGGTGATGATCCCGCTCACCCGCCATATCAGCGCGCCAATCTGATGCTCCTCGGCAGTGATGATCATGCCCGTTTCCTTAACTGCGCGAATCACAGCGTCTTCATCGATAGGTTTCAACGTATGCATGTTGATGACGCGTGTCTCCCATCCGAATTCCTGCTGCAAAATGTAAGCGGCGCGCATTGCCTCGGGAACCATCGGTCCGCA
The DNA here is from genome assembly GCA_035264195.1 of Candidatus Sulfotelmatobacter sp. GTDB lineage: Bacteria > Acidobacteriota > Terriglobia > Terriglobales > Acidobacteriaceae > Sulfotelmatobacter. Next base: position 27,026 of record DATFQQ010000048.1, read on the forward strand.
AGCAATGATCGTCAGGTCTTCCGATTCGTTGCGATAAGCGGAGGAGAGTTGTGTCTCGAATGCTTCTGCAAACTCGTTGACTACCTTCCGCAGGCGGATAATGTTCGCCTGTCCGAACACAAACGGCGTCGTTTCCGTCGTGACAATCGGAGTTGCCTCGCGGGCAAATCGAAGGTACTTCGGCCCTTGCAGCTTTAATAACAAATGAGTGGTGGCTTTCCGGGTTTCAATGGAATCGCAGGGAACAACCACCGACATATTCGGCAATCCGCAAACGGCAAAGAGATCTTCAAGAGCCTGATGGGTCGCGCCATCGGGGCCGACCGAAACGCCACCATGAGCGCCTGCGATCAGCACGTTGAAATTTCCGTAGCAGATCGATGTTCTGATCTGATCCAAGTTGCGGGCAGCAGCAAAAGTCGCGTACGTCCCAAAGACGGGCAGTTTCCCTTCTCTGGCAAGCCCGGCGGCAGCGGCGGTCGCGGATTGCTCGGCGATTCCCATGCTGATCCAGCGCTTCTTGCGCTCGGGCTTACCGGCATAGAACTCACTGATGGTGATCGATCCGGAGATATCGAGACCCAGGCACACCACTCTCTCGTCGTCGCCATTCTGCGCCAGCGCGCGCCCAAATCCGGCACGGGTGGGCTCCATCTTCGCGCTCATGATGATTGAGTGATTCCACCAGTAATCGCGGCGGAAATGCGGCATCTTCGCATTCAGTTCGCGCGTGGCCTGCTGCTGGTATTGTTCCGCGTATTCCAGCAGACTCGCGTACGGCACGCGGTCGAGAAGACCCAGTTCGCGCAATCCCTGAATCATTTCTTCGTGGTTCGGAGTCTTTCCATGCCAGCCAGCGACGTTCTCCATGAAGCTGACGCCTTTCCCCTTCACGGTTTCGGCGATAGCCAGGAGTGGCTTGGCAGATCCGACCCGATTCACAGAGAGTGCATCGAGGACTTGTGCCATGTCGTGTCCATTGATGCGCACAACATCCCAGCCGAAGCTCTTGTACTTTTCTTCGAGCGGATCGATGTTCATGACATCGGCGACGGTCCCGTCGATCTGCAGACGGTTGTAGTCCACGATCGCGACCAAGTTTTCGAGCTTATAGTGCGCAGCTTCCATCGCTGCTTCCCAAACCTCACCTTCCTGCTGCTCGCCATCGCCCATGATGCAGAACGTCCGGAAGGTCTTGTCATCCAACTTGCCTGCCAAGGCAACGCCGACGGCAATGCTCAAACCTTGTCCAAGTGAACCGGTCGACACCTCGACCCCGGGCAACTTTAGCCAGTGCGGATGGCCTTGGAAAGCAGATCCGAGTTTTCGCAACAACATCACATCCTGCGGTTTGCAGAATCCCGCAAAAGCGAGGCCAAGATAGAGGCTGGGTGCCTTGTGTCCGCCGGACCAAATGATGCGGTCCCTGTCGGGCCATTGCGGATTCGCAGGATCATGGTTTGCAATTTTCAGATACAGGGCGGCGGTGACATCCATGATAGAGAGCGTCCCGCCGGCATGGCCCGATCCTGCGGCACAGAGCGCGACCAGGTCGTACCCTCGCATCAACTTCGCGGAGTCCTTCAGTTCCTCGATCGAGTAATCACGAATCAGCTTTCCAGTGGAAGAGTCGAGAAGGGCCATAGATTCCTCGCAAGCGAGACGTTAGGAGGCCGCGAGTTCGCAACACCGGTGGGTGATCCACCGGTCGCGGCGTGGCTCAAGAATGCCTCTGGAAAAGACAGTGATTCGGTGATCAGACTCCCACGCACGCGTGATCGTGCTCACGTGAGTGTGGCCGCCACGCCTAGTTGGTGAGGAACGATTCAGTGGCCAGGGATCGGATGGCTCAGTTCTCTAAGTCGTCGTTAGAAGGGCTAGCCGTGGGAGCGTTTGTAGGCTGTAGCGGTTGTGTTTCCTCGCTGCCGGAGCCGTCTTCATAGGCCGTTGTGCTCGAAAGAGCATGGAGAACTCATCCCATCAGTTTTCAACACCCATGTCACTGATCGCACAAGTCAGGCTGCTTTGAACCATAACAGATAAAACTTCGAAGGCTCGCGGCGGCGCAACAGACGGGCTTTTGCCGGACGGAGCGCCCAACTCAGGCCGTACCACGGCTTCCCCACATGCCAGTGAATCGCCAACCGCTCTGCCAATTCGTCTAAGGTCCTCTGCGTAAGGTACTCGCGGCTGTGATTGAGGTCGGAGCGGACGCCAAATTGCCGCTCAAACATTCCTCGCCTTTCTTCCAGCATCTGTTGGCCGCTCTCTTCACGCCAATAGAAAGGACTATCAGCAACGACCACCGTTCCTGGGCGGCGCAAGCAGCGCAGCACTTCTCTTAGGGTTCTCTCGTAGTCGGACGAGTAATGGAACGAAGCATTGAAGATCGCGACATCGAATTGCCCGCAGTCGAACGGGAGATGATCCATGTCCGCTTGAAACCGCTGGAAACTTCGTGGTGAGTGAGCCAAATAATGCCGAGCGGCACCGAGACCATCGACGTCGTTGTCTAGCAGGTCGACGGCAATCGGGAGGTAACCGCGCTTCGCCAACCGATAACTGAGCCATCCATTTCCGGCTCCGATATCGAGGACCCGGCAATCTGAAGAATGCCCACTCTCGATCTTGGGCAAAACATGGTTCTCGAGGTAGAGCAAAGTCCGGGCTCGGATTCGCCATATCCAGGTATGTTTGTTCGTCAGGTCGTGGAACGGCAGAGCAAGGTAGTAGCTCGGCGTCTGGGAGCCCCAACCTTCTTTTGCTCGGACCATCTCGTAATCGCGAACGAACTGTTCAAATTGTGTTTTGCTTTCGGGCGTCAAAGCACGCAGGATCCCGTTTACTTCAGGGATGGCAAATCCGCACGCAGGACAGGTTAATTGGAAAGGTTTCGTAACGTGGTTGGGGAATCCATGCCCGCAACTTGGGCACCGAAGTCGAACGGTGCGAGCACCTTGACTGTCTGTCACCGAGGTCGTAGCTCTCGACCCACCGGGTTGGAGCTGCGTCGCGCTCATTCGATCAATGATCCGGCAAATCGACCGGGTTGGCCAGCGCTAGTTGTCAAGAAGTTGTCAAAATAAGCATTCTCTTGGAGCTTTAGAGGGGCATTGGAAAAGACACCCTGACGAAATATCGCATCACTGACACCGTCGACAGTGTCAGTGATTTCTTGCGCACACTTCAACGAAGTAACCAGGAGAAGATCGCCATTTCCCTGTCTCTGTACGGTTTGTTTGCCTAACCCTTGATCGCTTGGAATTTCTCAGATCAAGAACTTGCGTCATCCAGTGATGGTATTCAGTGCGCCACTGGGGCACGTAGAAAGCGCAGCATGGAGCTTCAAAATTCCACACCATGCAGATCGTGCGGACCCGACGTCCCCGGGAAACGGCTACGCGCCTCCTCTGGATCGGCCACAAAAGGTGGATCCAATTATGGACCCAGGGACCCATTTGGACCACAAACCGAAGGTCGAAATTCTCGCGTATAATCTTCAAAATATAGGTCTGCGCCCGTAGCTCAGCTGGATAGAGCGGTTGCCTCCGGAGCAACAGGTCGGGAGTTCGAATCTCTCCGGGCGCACCAGTTCCGCATCTCGCTTCATTCCCGAAAGAGCGCCTTCACGTTCGGCTAAGGATTCTGCCAACCAAGTTCAGGACTGCTGCGCGAACAAAGTAAGAGGGCCGCCGATTTCCCCTCTAGAGTAGCGGCCCTTCAAGAACAAATCTGATCGTCAGATGGTTACGTTACCAGCAGTGTACCTTCAGTTCTTGGCGTACTTGCTGTCGAGAAGCTGGACCATCCCTTGCGCCGCCATAGGCGTTGGCACGGCGTTCGTCTGCACGATCTCCTGGGGAGTGATGGATCTCCCATAGAGCCGCTGGTTTGCGTCGTTATCAGGCGTAAGCGAAGCTCCACTCAATGAAACTCCTGCGAACAGCCCTTTGGCTTCCTTATAAGTAAGGACGTCATTGCCGGACACTGCAGTCGCAGAGGCTCCGCTTGGTCCTGCCGCCGCAGTTGCGTCCCGGCCCAACTCGGTTTTGCCATTCAAAATGGCGTTAACGCCCTTCTCACTCATGATGAGGAGCACATAGTCGCTGGACGAGGCGCCGACCTGTAGCCCGGCACTGACTCCGCCAACACTGTACATCGCCGGTGCAGACCACCTCCCTGTAGAGTTGATGCGGCACATCATAGGTCCACGTCCACCACTTCCGCCGATGCCGAATCCAACCTTCTTGACATTCGGCAGAACCATGACGCAATCAGCCTTGGCGATTACATCGGACGGGATGTTCTGATCACTCAACATCTTCTGCAGTACGTTGGTGGCGTTTTTCAGAGTCTCTTCGTCTTTTCCCTTGCTTCCCGCCCACACAGGGAGGGCGAGCGCAATTACAAACATTGAGACCAGCCAAATGCACACGGACTTCTTGCTGATCCATGCACCGAATCTTTCGAATTGAGGTGATGACATAGCTTTACTCCTCTGGGAAAACAGCGATCCGCTTGGGGCCATCTTGCTGAGAGGCAGGGCCGCCCAGTCCCTCTCGAAGAATGGCGGCCCTTCTCGGGTTTGCAAATTGTCAAACCCAGATTGACACCGGCGAGTGTCGCGGGCCAACTCAACAAAATGGCAGACCTCCGCCTAGGTCTTTTATTGGTGACCTACTATCAGACTGGGATAGTAAGGCGGAAATGTGCGGCCACGAATTAGAACCGTGGCGGCTTCGCGTTGAATGTCGATAGGGATCTCGGCACTATAGGCGTAAGCCCGAATAGCATCTGCTGCGATAAAAGGGGCCCAGCCCATCCGCCGGGCCCGATTCCAATTTACGGCACGATGATCCTCGGATCTCTGCGTGGGGCGGCCGCCATGGCGGTTGCTCCACCTTCTGTCACGCTGGTCATGGTGATCGAAACGTAGTAGTCCGTTTCATCATTACTAGCTTGATCAGTCACATGCAGCCCCGCAGTCACTCCCTTCGCGAGAGCAACGTGGTACACACCAAATACATGGGGATTGGTAAAGTGCAAGACACAATCGGCATTCGCTACGAACATCACGAATCGGTTCTTGTGAGCACCAGCATTTTCAGAATCGCGGCAATGGAATGTGGCAGTCAATTTCTCCACATCAACATCAATCGCAATCTTGACGTTCTCTGAATCGGGTTTATCAGCCGGTTGGCCAACGATGTTGCTGGTGAGCCGCTTCTCAACCACCATGAGCGAATCGCCAAGAGATATGGTTAAACTGGGATATTTCTGCATAACTCCTCCTGGGCCGAATGGCCCGTCAATTTACTGAGAGAGTTTTGAGTGGTTTGTGTATTGTTGTGCAATCTCGCGAAAGCGAGAGTCCAGAATTAATCTTCGTTGGCCGGGATCGTTCTCCAGTTGCGCCAGAGTCCAACCTCGGGCCAAAGCCTTTTTGACGAGGTCGAGAGCACGGCTGCGATCTCCGAGATTCTCATAGGCCTCTGCCGCACTTGCCAGGACACTGGGATCTTCGGGAGCCCGGGCCAGTGCCGCCTCAATCGACGGGACGGCCTTAGCTCGAATCTTGTGCCTCGAATACAAGAGCCCCAATTCCACTTGGATTTCGGCATCATCGCCGTCACGTTTTGCGAGAGGTTCCAGACGCTCCAGTTCTTTATCGAACGCGTCCCTGGCCGCAGCTTCGTTGTTCAACCATTCATAGCCAAGTCCTAGATTTAGCCACGCACTCCAGTCATTGCTGTTGAGGGCGAGCGCCTGCCGTGTCATCGCCACCGACTCCTCCCAACGCCTCTCGCGATAGTAAAGCGCGCCAAGGTTCGTATACGCGATATAGCTCGGTTGCAAATCCAGGGAGCGCTTCAGATGTGTCTCCGCTGCCGCGTCCTTGCCTAGAAGCTGCAGCATGCCTCCTAGAGTGGCGTGCGCCAAAGCATTATCGGGTGTGATCTCAAGTACGCGTTCGAATTCCCCGGCAGCATCGGCATATCGCCGTTGCCGATAGTAGAAAACTCCAAGCTCGTAGTGGCCGCTCCAATCCTGCGGACGCAGCACCGTAGCTGTCTTGTAAGTGATCTCTGCCTTCGCTGTTTGCCCCATGCTCGAAAGCACTGCCGCCTCCGCCAGCAGCGCATCTACATTGCGAGGCTCCAACTGCAACGCCTGCTGCACTTCCTGCAGCGCCAGATCGAACTTCCCTTTGCCGTTGTGAACCAGTGCCAGAGTCACGTAAACCGCCGGGAGCTGTCGATGCAGTTCTGCGGCACGGCGGCAATCCTGCTCTGCCTGTTCCATCCATTTCGGATCACGATCGAGTCGATACTTCGCCCAGTGTGCCTGGCCCAATGCGCTATGGCCCAAGGCAAAGGACTCATCCGCCGACACAACTTGCTCGAACAACCGAATGGCCGAGTCCAGGTTCGCAGTTTTGTCCCAGCGATTCAGATACTCCATGCCCGTCAAATAGGATTCGTGCGGAGCTGTCTTCGCCGTGACCTGCGAAGTCTGCTTGCTGAACAGAGCCTTGCGAAAAGATGTGCCCACTCTTACCCCTGCCAAGACGGCGGCGGCGACGGCGAGTGTGATAAACGGAGCAGCAATCCGGCGCGTCCATCGTGCCCGCATATCCGTCAACTTCCCGGAGGTCCGTCGTAGGTCCAATGCAATCTGTTCCGCCGATTGGTACCGTTTCCGGAGATCGCGATGGAGGCACTTTTCGATGACCGCGCAGAGTTGCGCTCCGATTCTTGGATTGAGCTTGCTTACCTGCGGCGGCGCATGATGAAGGATGGCTTCCGTCAACGCGGGCCCGGAACCCAGAAACGGGCGTCTTCCCGCCGCCATCTCATACAACACACAGCCCATCGCCCAAATGTCAGTACGGACATCGACCTTGTCGCCTAGTAACTGCTCCGGAGCCATATACGGCAACGTACCGGAGATCCCTCGCGTCTCGGCTACGCTCTCCGTCACGGCGGTCGGGCTGGTTTCGCCGCGTAGGAACATCGCAAGTCCAAAGTCGAGAATCTTGAGTCTAGCCTCCGGAGTCACGCGCACATTGGCCGGCTTCAAGTCCCGATGGATAATGCCATGGTCGTGCGCGGCGGCAATTCCTTCAGCCAGTTGCGCGCCCAAATTAACGATTTCCTTTCCGAGAGTGGCCCTGCGCTCAGCATCGTGTCGAGCGACAATCCGTCGATGAACTCCTCGACCAGGAAGTCGACCCCGTCTTCCGAATCGAAGTCGTGGACGATAGCAATATTCGGATGGTTCAGCTTTGACAGCGCCAGAGCCTCTTTGCGGAAGCGCTTGCGCGACCCGCTGTCGGTCAGCATGCCCGAAGGCAGAACTTTCAGAGCAACGTCACGATCGAGACGCTCGTCGTGCGCTCGATAGACGACACCCATCCCTCCGGCACCTATTTGTTCAAGAATACGGTAATGGGAGAGCGTGGCCTGCATGGGGACATCCTGGCCGCGTCGTCAGACTCGGTCCCCTGGCCCTGATTCACGAGATCCGCAAATTCGTCCGCTCGCGCGGGTAATCTCTTCAGTATGCTGCCGAAAACCAGGACGAAATGCAGTGATGACACTCACACATAGCAGTGAATAAATTGGACTTGTCTTGAGGTGGATCGGGCGTCGCGCTTACCGCAATTCGCCTACAGTAGGTCGCGGTAGTGTTCCAGCGCCACCCGCACCAACTGGCTTCGGGTCCGCACTTCGGTCTTCCCGAAAAGCTGCTGAAGCGTATTCTTGACGGCGCTTTCCGAAATCTCCATGCGCGAGGCAATTTCTTTATTTGCCAGCCCCTGCACTACCAGCTTCAGGACCTCCAACTCGCGCGGATTGAGCGTTGGCCTCTCGGCGGCTATGCCCGAGCCGGCAGCCGCCGAGTGAGCGCTCCGGTCTTCAGTGACGTCGGCGATGATGGCAGCAAGTTTAGGAGTATTTCCTTCTTTATATGTAGAGAACCACACCTCAGCCAGGAACGACTCCCCATTTCCGCGATGTCCATGGCACTGCATCGACGTTCGGAACTGAGGTCCATCTTCCCACCGCAGCGCGTGATGTAGCTCCGGGAGAAATGCCGACACGGGCTGACCGATCAGAGTCCCCGCTTGGGGTGCCATCAGTTCCCAGGCGGCGAGGTTTGCCAATTCGATGAAGCCTCTCTCATCCACGGTCACAATCGCCGCCGGGCTGGTTTCAACCAAGACGCGAACCCGCTGCTGATTTTCCAGGATTAGTCGACGGTTTCGCAGAACCTCAGAGGTCAACAATCCACAGCCGCAGAGGGCAATGGCTTCAAATCCAAACCGAATGCGGGCATCCGAAGGATCCAGATTGCTGAACCGCTCGCTTAGCAATCCACAACCAACCCCGAGAACCACAATGGCCCAGCGGGGAAGAAAGCCCGCCGCCAACATGATGGGGAACAGATACAGAAAGCCGAGGGAAAAATACGGTTTGGTCCACCCGTCGACCACCGCGATAACCGCAACGATGAGAGCGCTGATGAGCAGAACTACGCCCCGATTCCGCCGCTCCCAGATCCAGGCCAAGTCAAACATGAACTTTCAGTAGAGAATTGTGATTATCCCATGTGTTATGCCAATCGAGACAACCAATTAAATGATTTGTCCCGCCGTTATCGCATCCAGAATTCTGCGTGAGGACGGGGTCATTGCCTCTATGTGACCCGCGGTGGCCAACGGGACCGGCCCAAATTTGGAAGACGACGCCTGCCTCAGTGCGCTAGTCGAGGAGTTACTCAACCGGCACAAAGGGATTATCGGGGCTGCAACGAAATAGGGAGCACGTTGGCTACTCGACCGCCCAGGTCTTAGCGTTCGACCGCCATCGCCACCGCATTGCCTCCACCCAAGCACAGGGCAGCGATGCCACGTTTCACATCGCGGCGGATCATCTCGTAAAGCAGGGTGACCAGAACCCGTGCACCGCTGGCACCGATGGGGTGACCGATGGCAACCGCTCCGCCGTTGACGTTGACCTTGTCGGGATTGAGGTTGAGTTCCCGCATCACTCCCAAGGCTTGCACGGAAAACGCTTCGTTCAGTTCGTAGAGATCGACGTCTTCATTCTTCCAGCCGGTCTTTTTCCATATTTGCTGTACGGCACCGACGGGGGCCATCATGACCCACTTGGGCTCGACGCCGCTGGTTGCCTGGGCGACGATTCGGGCCATTGGCTTCGCGCCGAGTTCCCGTGCGCGCTGTGCGGTCGTTACCACCACGGCTGCGGCTCCGTCGTTGACTCCGGGGGCGTTGCCTGCAGTCACTGTTCCGTCTTTCTTGAAAGCAGGCTTGAGCGCTCGAAGAATTTCGATCGTTGTGTCTTCGCGCGGGCTTTCGTCTTTGTCAAAAACGGTGGGAGCTGCGCCCTTTTTCTTGGCTGGAATCTCGACCGGAACGATCTGCGATTTGAAGCGACACTCTTTGATCGCCGCGACGGCTTTGCGATGCGAGTTCACCGCAAACTCATCCTGTTCCTCCCGTGTGATGCCATACTTCTCGGCAACGTTCTCTCCGGTGATGCCCATGTGGTAGTCGTTGTAAATGTCCCACAGACCATCGTGGACCATAGAATCGATCACCTGAGCGTTGCCCAATCGATATCCCTTGCGCGCCTGTGGGAGAAGATACGGAGCGTTCGTCATCGATTCCATGCCACCGGCGACGACGAGCGAACTGTTGCCTGTTTGCACCGCCTGCGCCGCGAGTGCGGCTGCTTTCAATCCGGAGCCGCAAACTTTGTTTATTGTCATGGCACCTGTCGCGGGTGACAGTCCACCGAAGATCGCAGCCTGTCGCGCAGGATTTTGCCCGAGGCCAGCGGAGACGACGTTACCCATGATGCACTCATCCACTTGCGCCGGATCCACGCCGGCACGCTTGACTGCTTCGCGCACAACGATCGCACCGAGTTGTGGCGCAGTGAAATCTGAAAGGCTGCCCTGAAATTTTCCAACCGGTATGCGACAGCCGGAGATGATCACAGCATCGTCAAAAGTAGGCATAAATCGCGGCTCCAATGATGATTTTCGCTTCCACATTATAGATGACTGAAGAAGCAAGAGCGGTTCATCGCGTTATGCGCGACACAGCGCACGGTCACGCTCGAGAATCCAGCACAGATCCTTGCTGACACGTCCGTGCGCGCCGTGAAGAGTTGTGCAATATGTAAATTTGCACAGTGCATGGATGCACCAGCAGAAAATTACAGTTGACATTCGCGATGAAATTTCTGTCGGCGTGACTTTGGTGTCGCAACTTGCGCGAATTCATCATCATTTTTTTCTTGACTTCATTTTTCAATAACTCTATACATCAACTAGTTGCAGTAGAAGACCACTGCAAATTTCCATGAAGAATGGAAGGGAGAATAGAAACAATGGCAACCAAGAAAAAGGCAAAGAAGAAAAAGAAACACTAAGCCGGTTCAGTACGAAGTCAACAGGGGACGCAAAATGCGTCCCCTAAGTTTTTTGGGAGCGAGTTTCAAGGTTTCAATGTCTTTCAAAGACAAACACGAAATCGGCTCGAGCACTCCTCGTCGAGGACACTCACGCTTTCGCCGCTTGCAGACGCGGGATGCGCTTCTCTTTTTCAGGACACAGGCTGCGGTATGCGCAGAAATTGCAGTGCTGGCCTGGCTTGGCATCAAACACATTCTCCGCAATCCCCCTGGCGGTTTCTTCCACGCACACCCGCGCGGAAAGCAGCTGAGAGTCGGAACGCATGGAGATGACTGGCACATTTTCTTGCAGGTTGTGAAAGATCAGCGCGCCGACCTTGTATCCCCACTTCTCTTTCGCGGCAATCGCATAGAGCGATAGCTGCAGACTCTCATCCGCCGACTCCTGGTCACGCGGCTTGCCGGTTTTGTAGTCGACGATGGCAACCGCTCCGTCAGAAAGCTGGTCGATACGGTCGATCCGTCCCACAACATTGGTATCGCCGATCCTGATCTCGAACGATTCCTCGGTGTGCAGCACCTGGGAAGCGGGGATCGAGCGCGCGGCCGCGAGGAAGTCCCGCAGTTGTAGGACACCCTGATTCTCGTAGAGCTCGTGCTGATAGGATTCCTGGATTTTTGCGCTGACGAGGTCCATGCGGAACAGCTCGATCAGTTCATCGTCGGTCTTCGGACGTCCGAGCCGGACGGAGTCGAAGTACGTCTTCAGCACACGGTGGATCGCGGCCCCGTATTGCATCGCGGCAGCGGGCTTGGCGGAAATTCGCCAATCGCGTTCCAGCTTGAATTGCAATCCGCAACGCTGGTAGGTATCGACCGCCGAGGCGCTGAGACGCTTGTGAAGACCATCGATCACCGGTAAATCGAACCATTCGGTCGTCCGGCTTTGATCTGGGTAAAGTGAAGAGGCAGCAGCGGCGATGTCGAGAGTCGCCTGCGCGCCACCTGCCGGTAGAGCGCGGAACCACGAGGCAACGCTCTTGTTGGCAATCAGTTCTCGCAGGTAACCGGGAGGGGTCTTGTCGACTTTCCCGCTTCCCTCACGCGCATAGATACGGAGCGAGTCGCGGGCACGGGTCATGGCGACGTAAAACAGGCGGCGTTCCTCCTGATCGTGAAGAATCTTGTCGTCGGTAAGAGTGGAGTCGGCATCCCTCAGTTCCCGTGGAAAGGCTACGACCGTTTCGCGGTAGGCATTCGGGAAAGACGGTTTAATGGCTCGCAGAATAAAGATGTGAGGGAACTCAAGCCCCTTCGCGCCATGAACAGTCATCAGGCGAACGGCATCCTCGTTCTCGTTCGCCTGCAGAGGAATGACTCCACCTGCCTCGCGGAAATATGCGAGGTAGTCGATCAATTCCTCAAGGTCGGTGGTCTTGTTGATCTTTTTCTGCTCCCAGGTTTCGACGAATTGCACGGCTGCCTGGAGAATCGGCGAACTGCGGTCCAGAGAAAACTGACTGACAACAACTTCCAAGGCAGTGCGGCCCTTTGCACCGCGGCGTTGAATCTCTTCGCGTGCCTGTTGCACCGCAGCCAGAACCTCGGAGCCACCTCGTACGCGACCGAGTGCGGACGAGAGAGGGGTAACCTGAGCTTCACGATTATCACGGGAAATGTCGCGCAGGACCTGCCGCAACTGTTCCGGATTCACGTGAAAGCAGGGTAGCCCGGCGACGCGAACCAGGCTGACGTCGTCTCCGCTGGTAACAATTGCATTGAGGCAGGCAAACAGATCGCGTGCTTCGGGCGTATCGGAAACGTCCATGCTCTCGATCACGAACGGGATACCGGCCTCGGCGAGTTCCTGGACAAGGTCGTCGCGATGGGTGTGCAATCGGTAAAGGACGCCGAAGTCCGACCATTTGCACTTGAACTTTCGCCTCGCCTCGCGCAGATAACAGACGAGGTCGGGACCTTCGGTACCTCTATCTTTCAGGATGACGGCGGTCACCGGCTGATTCGACAATTGCGAACCGGCCTTTGAGGCTTCCTCGTCGCGCGCGGAAAATAGTGGTGCGCGCTGATAAGCAGGCGTTCCCGATCCGTTTTTGGCAAACACCGGCGGATTCTGGTTGATCACGGCAAAAGCAGTCTGCAGGATGGCGGTCGTGGAGCGTCGATTCTTCTCGAGCACAACGCGCTTGGCGCCAGGAAAATTCCGATAGAAGAGTTCGAAGGCCTCGCTCGACGCCCCTCTGAATCGATAGATGGACTGGTCGGGATCGCCGACGGCAAACAGGTTCCCATCTGCACCCGACAGACGAGCCAAAATCTTGATCTGGGCGAAGTTGGCGTCCTGGAACTCGTCGGCGAGGATGAAGCGTGCTTCACGCCGAGCCTGAGCCAGAATCGATTCATCGTTCTCCAGCAAAGTACGTGCCCGCGTAATCATGTGGCTGAACGTTCCGAGATTCTCCTCTTCCAGCCAGCGCTCCATGGTGGAAAAGACCCGCGCAATCTCACGACAACGGCCGAGCACCTCTTCCCTGTCGAGTTCGGTCTTGGATCGCATGACCCGGGGAATCGGCAATTCTCCACGTTCCAAGCGTTCTACATACTGCGCATACTTTTCAGGCGTAACCAGTTCGTCATGGCAGCGGCTCACGAACTCCAGCAGGTCATTCAGGAACTGTCCGATGTTGGCGGCGCGGATGTAGTGCTCGAGATGAAGGTCGCGAATGCGGCGACGGAGATAGATCCAGAGATCCTTTTCGTCGAGAACGCCGAAGTCCCTGCCGACGCGTTTCAGCAACTGCAGGCAGTAGTCGTGAAAGGTTACGGCCTGCACCGTCTTGCCGCCCAGAAGTGAGCGGACACGCTCATGCATTTCCTTCGCAGCGTTGACGGTGTAGGTGAGCGCGATAATTTCGTCGGTGCGGGCGTGGCCTTCTTTAATCAGCCGGGCGATACGATGCGTGAGCACCGAAGTCTTGCCCGTACCGGCGCCAGCCACCACCAGCATGGGCCCTTCAACGTGCTCGATAGCTTCGCGCTGACGCTCGTCAGGAGTGAACGCCGTGGAACGCAGAGTGGATTTCGAAACCGCCATTTCGGCTCAGGATATCACCAGCGAGCATGAGGAAAAGCCGCGCTACTTGGCGTTCGGGTCGACCTGGAAGATTCCGAATGTGTTGCCATCCAGATCGACAAAATATCCCTGCCAGCAGGTGTTGGGGACAGCAAACTTGGGCAAAGCGACGACACCGCCGAGTTGCTCGATAGTCTGTGCCGTGGTATCGAAATTCGCGACTTCAAGCGAACATACGAATGCGTTAGTACCGCATTCTGGCGGAGGCGTCTTCGCCGGACGTCTCAGGAGTCCACCGCGCGATCCACCGGTCTCGATCGTCCAATACTGGATCGGAAGGCCCTTGACCTCGCTGAACTTCCATCCGAACACCTGGACATAGAATTTGATGGCACGTTGAGGATCATCGGCTTGAATTTCGAAATAGATATGACCTGCATTCATGAGTTCGTTTCCTTGGGAGCTGACTTCACTGTATCAGGAGAGCAGTGACGTTGTGATCGCTACGGCGGCAATCGCAGCAGTCTCGGCGCGCAGGATCGTTGGGCCGAGAGAGGCCGAGACCCAGCCCTCTTTTCGGAAGAGATCTAATTCGTCTATGGTCCAACCACCTTCTGGGCCAATGGCCAGGAGGGCATCGCTTGCGTTTTCGTTGGCGAGGATTACATCCCGAAGCCCGGCATCTTGCTCGGCTTCAGAGAGCACGATTTTCATCGAACCGGGAAGGCTCACAGCTGCCTGCAGTTTCACGGGTTCTGAGAGCTCGGGGGGAGCAGTGCGCCGGGATTGCTCTGCGGCCTGGACAACGATGCGGCGCCAGCGCTCGACACGCTTTACTGCCGCCGAGGCGAGATGTGCATCCGTGCGGCGAGCGATTACGGGGACGACTCGTGAAACTCCCAGCTCAGCCGCCTTTTCGATCGCCCACTCCATACGGTCAAATTTGAAGACGGCCAAGAGGAGCGTGAGGTTCGCCGGAGCCGGGCTTGAAGATATTTCTGGGCCTAGTTCGAATTCCACTTTGCCATCCATGATGCTCGAGATTCGCCCGCGGCGAACTACTCCCTCCGTGACGATGTCGAATTCCTGGCCGACGCGGGCGCGGAGGACGCGGACTAAATGTTCAGCGTGAGCACCGGTGAGAGAGGCTCTGTCTGCAGAGACTTCGTCGGCGATCCATCGGCGGCGGGTCATTGGTCCAAGTGGGTTCTTCCGCCCCGTTGGGGCTTTGAGGACTTTACATCAAAAAACCCACGACTCGCGTCGTGGGCTGCATTCTTTCGCCGCTTCGCGGCTGGCTCTTCGCCACCTCTGCCTTCGTTCTCTACTGGAACATATCCTTCATCTTTCCCAGTAAGGATTGCAGAAGCGGTTGGTTGTCGACCTTCGATAGACCTTCGAGTTCCTGTAGCAATTCTTTCTGCCGCTTATTCAGTTTGGTCGGCACCTGGACGCGAACTTCCACGTAGAGATCGCCCTTGCCGTGGCCATTGAGCACGGGCACGCCCTTATTGCGGATGCGGAACACCGTTCCGGGCTGTGTACCCTCAGGAACCTTGAGGCTGTGTTCGCCATCCATGGTGGGTACGCGGATCTCTGCTCCCATGGCTGCCTGCGCCACGGAAATCGGAACCACGCAATGCAGGTCATTACCTTCGCGGGCGAAGAAGGGATGATCTTTGACATGCAAAACTACGTACAAGTCCCCGGCTGGTCCGCCGAACTGCCCAACTTCTCCCCCACCCGCAAACCGAATGCGCGTACCATCTTCTACCCCGGCAGGAACTTTAGCATCGACCGTGCGCTGACGGAGGATTCGGCCTTCGCCCTTGCATTTCGGACACGGATCAGTGATGACACTGCCTGATCCCTGACAGGTTGGGCAAGTTCGCGCGATGCTGAAAAAGCCCTGCTGGTAGCGAACCTGGCCGCGTCCGTTACAAGAACGACACGTTGTGGGCCCTTTACCCGGAGCCGAGCCCGAGCCGTGGCACTCTTCGCAGGCTTCATGGCGGCGAACGGTGACCTGAGACTCAGTCCCAAAGAACGCTTCCTCAAACTCCAGAGTTAGGTCCTCACGTAAGTCTGCCCCGCGTTGTACGCGATTGCGGCGCCGGCCACCGCCTCCACCAAACATGTCGCCGAAGCCGAAGAACTCGCCGAAGATGTCACTGAAATCCTGGAAAACGCTCGGGTCGAATCCCGGACCCTGCGAGGCTGCACCACCGAGACCCGCGTGGCCGTAACGATCGTAGACGGCGCGTTTTTCGGAGTCGGCGAGCACGGCATAGGCCTCGCTGACTTCCTTGAACCGTTCCTCTGCGTCGGGATTATTTGGATTGCGGTCTGGATGGTATTGCAGGGCGAGCTTGCGATAGGCGGACTTGAGTTCAGTCTCGGTGACCGTCCGTGTCACGCCCAGTACTTCGTAATAGTCACGCTTTGCGTTGGTGGTCAAATAAGCCTTTCCTGGAACCAGCAGACCTCGACTGGCCCGGACAATTGAGACTCAGATTAGGATCTATTTCCCGGGATTCTTTGCGACCTTCACCATGGCTGGACGCAAGAGACGGTCCTTGAACTTGTACCCGCGCTGCCATTCCTCAAGCACTTCATGATCGGCTGCATCTGGCGTCTCGACCATCTCAATCGCCTCATGCACGTGCGGATCGAACGGCTTTCCCTTGGAGACAATCGGTTGAACTCCAAGTTTCGTCAGCGCATCCTGCAACTGCTTGTAGATCAGTTCAACCCCCGAGCGAAAATCAGCCGGCTCGGACTTCGACTGCAACGCCCGTTCGAAGTTATCGACGATCGGCAGCAACGATTTGATGACGTCGACGCTGGCGAAGTCGCGGAAGTCTTGCTGCTCCTTGATCGCACGCTTCCGGGCATTATCGAACTCGGCCTGCATACGAGCCAACCGGTCGACATACATGTCGCGCTCTGCCTTCACCTTCTGCAGTTCCGCTTCTGCACCCGTTGCCTCTGTCGATGTCGCCGCGCCCTGTGCTGCATTCGACGATGGCTCATCGCCGTCCGCTGGCGGAAGTTCGTGCTCCAAGTCGAGTCCTTCAGCTTCTCGTTTTCCGTTGGATTTCCCCATAACTGCTTGTCTTACTCCGATTCATTCAGAATTTTGTCGAAGAGGCGCGCGATGTATGACACCGCGGTAATGGTGTGCTGGTAGTCCATACGCGTCGGACCAATCACGGCAAGTGATCCCATGACTTGATTCCCGGCATGCTCGGGCGTACCGATCAGCACGAAATTGCGCATTGACGGCATAGCTTCGTCGAGTCCAATCACCACTCGAACCGCTTCCTGCTTCACGTCGAGATAAGCGCCGAGAAGTTGGACGATCTTTTCCTTCTCCTCAAGCGTCTGCAGCATCTCCTGC
>DATFQQ010000049.1:0-4884 GCA_035264195.1 Candidatus Sulfotelmatobacter sp.
TTCAAAATCGCATACATTGCGGTCGTAGAACTCACAGCGTTGAACACGCTTCTTCTCATCTTTTGCGATTGCTCGAAGAAGTTCCTGGGGAGTTGACATGCTTCGCCAGTATAGGCCCGGCCCGACGATTGGCGAAAAATCTCCATTACACTCAAAACCTTCAATGAGTGCTGTCGCATGCCAGGGTCAAGAGGGCAAGGAACGCCGCACCAACAAGCTGGAGTCTGATTCTTGATCTTGCCTCCACGCTCTTTCAGCGCCTTGTTGGTACGGCCGTCCTACACCTATCAGTTTTGCCGCAACGGCGGCATTGGAATCGGAATATCAAATGCCGTGGCGGCGCCGCCCATTCCGTTCTGGCAGGTGTTTGGCGGAAACGTGCAGCCCGTGCCGTTGCCCTGACAGCCTGCCGCCCAGAACATGTAACCAAGCATTCCGGCCGTGGTTCCTGCACCGTCAGGCTCCAGATTCTCTACAAAACTTGCCGCTGTGTTCTGATCCGAGTTGCTGAAGTTGTTGCAGTTGGGCTGACCGCCAACAAGCCAGAGGCTTCCAGTGACCTTCGCCGGCGCCATCGGCGGCACGGATCCGGATTCTCCATCCACGTGCTGCTGCCAGCCGCTCTCAAGAGTAGCTACGCCAGTCTTTTGTCCGGCTACCATCGCATTCGCGTAATCGAGCACCGGCGCATTGGTCTGCAACCAGTTAGTGACGGCGTAGTTCGCCAGCTTTGTCAGGTAGGTGTCACCGTCTCCAAGATCAATTGTGAGTCGGGCAGCATTGTTCGAGCCGGTCGCATCGTAAGCGACGACCGATCGGTATGCGCTGACGAATTGCAGCAATCCGCTCAGATTCGGATTGCTGCTGTTTTCGTAGTCGATCTCCATCCCAACGTTGAATTGCCTGGCTGCATTGGCGGCATTTGTGCCCAGCTGGGTTGGATTGCTCCCGAGCGCCTTATCCCAATTCTTCTTAAAGCTGGCGCCGCCGATGGACATCATTACGCGCACGCCTCGACTCTGGAAATAACTGATCACCGTCGCGTTCATTCCAATAGGAATACCCTTGGTAGTCGTCGAGTCTGTGCTGAGATTCATCAGCTTCACTGGATCTACGAAGCTGAGAACGACCAGGTTGACCGAAGGGTGATAGCTGCCATCCAGGTTGCGATCAATCAGCCAGCGATTATCCATATCGAAGGTTGTCATGTTGGGAACCGATGCCCAACTGCATGCGTCGGAAGAGCAGTGCCATGCGCCGTAGATCTGTATCGGGGTCTGTGCATTTCCGTTGACACGGACAATCATCAAAAGAATGCACGAGAATAACGGCCTTGCGATCTTCCGGATCATAAGATCCTCCTTGAATCGCGATTTTCTGGGCCCGGGAAACTCTGACGAAGAGCAAATGAAATCCACCCTCCTGCGAAGTGCGAAGGGTGGGCTCATCGTTCGCGTTTTTTCGTTACGGCGTTCCTGATGGCGCTCCTGCGATCTGCCACGAAAATGCCAGGAATGACGAGGCAGTCAGATCGATCGCAGGCTCAACGGTTGAGTAGGACTGCACAAAGTCCTTGTATACGGCTGATCTGCTGTTGAACTGGGAGAACACGTCCACTGAATTAGGCGGGCAAGTCACCATACCCGACAGCGTTCCTTTCGTGGAAGTAGAGTTTGGGCCCTCGACGGCAGCTCCCGATAAGAATGGAGGACCGTTAGGCGGAGTGGGGACTAAGTTCGTTACCTGATGCTGCATGCATAAGGGAAATGTCGTGCCATCGTTCACGATGAGCGATGTTCCCCATGCATTCGTTCCCAGAATGTTTCCGAGCTGCCGATTTGCATACGTCGCCGCAACCGTGCCGCTGTTCAGGGTGCAACTTGCTCCGATAGAGAGCAGGTAGTTGCATTCCGACGCCATGACAGCAAGCCCGCCGCCGTGCGTGGTCGTGTCATAGGCACCCCACGGAAATCCAAAGCCAAAAGGATCCGTGGCGCTTTGCGCAATCGCTTTGTTCAGTTGCTTGACAAGGTCCCCGACTAGCGCTGCCTCGGTTGTCTCAAGACCAGTAGGATTTCCCGCGAGGACAAAGGCGCGGTACAACTCGAAGTGTGCAAGACCGCTGACGTCGTAGAGATTCAGCGTATCGCCGGCATCACCGGGCCCGGTGATATATGCATTGGCCCAGTGCGCCGCTTGCTGTAGATAGTACGTCGCTGGGTGCAGGTTCACAGGGCAAGAGCTGCCGCATCCCTGGACCGCGAAGTAGAGTTCGGTTGCTCCGAGTTCCATGTCATCACGCCATTCTGTTTCTGGATAGAAGCTGAAGGGAATCACAGTCAACAGGTTGCCGGAGGGGGCGGTGTTTGCGAGATCGAAAATGTGCTCTGCCGACGAGAGACACTGGTTCGCGTAAGTAGTGTTGCTGGTCTGATAGAGGTGATAGCAAAGAGCGAAATCGGCAGCCATCCGTCCAGCTAGGTTGGGGCTGATGAGAGCTCCAATCTTGATGGCCGAACCATTCAAGGCGGCCGTATTCACAAACACTGGCCGATGGCAAATATAGCGATAGACGGAACTGCATCCCCCATAAGTATCATCTGCCTGTGGGAGACGCCAGATGTCGTGGTCGCTGATGGTTTGTGCATTTCCATTGCCGATTCCCATCTGGTAATAAAAAATTTGGTTTGTGTCGTCCCACATCTCCTGTAGCCAGTCCAGGCCAAACTTGCCCTCATCTGTCCAGTGCAGGCTGTTCTGCGTAACGCCACTAGAGCCCATCTGGCCGGGGAAATCACGTGTGCCGATGAGCATCAACGCCACCGTGTAGCTGGTTGTCTGCACGAATTTCAGGTAGTCCCCCGCATCCCACCAGCCTCCATCGCCATTGAGGACGACCTGTGTCCCGTTCAACGTGGCAGGCGTCAGATCGCCGGAGAAGCGTCCGTTATTGTTCACATTTGGAGTGACGTAGACCTTCACGCTTTGATCGTTCAGGTGGGCCGCAGCCGTGCGCAATTGAGTCGCAATGAAATTCGGGCCGTCTCGCTCGTTCTGGTAATAGAACAGGCTATTCCCGAGTACTCCGGAGTAGACGTTGGCCGCGGTGTCGATCTTGAAGTCGGGAGAGGTTGCCGCAGCGGGGCCACTTACGCTGATCGAATATGTCCCGGTCGTGGCGAAGCTGTCGAAATCGAGTGCATACACATCGGGATAGCCGCTGCTCCAGGATCCCAGATTGGCCCCGATTGCAGCAGGGCCGAAGACAGTAGAGCCGATGGAATTCTTGACGGAGAAAGTCGCGCCGGTTTCCGCCGTCGAAGCCATCAGATAAGCGCGCTTCGATGCGCCGGCGATATATCCAACCTGGTTGACTCGAACAAAGGCTGACTGAGCCAAAGCATTTCCGCAGATCGCAACAGCCAGCAGAACGACAGTGAAGAAGAGTTTTCTGTGAAGGGAGGTAACAGCGGAGGCACGGCGTTCCATGGTTCCTCCATTGAAAGGGTTTAATAAATCGGATGAATGCTGCCCCAGGAGCGAAAGTATGTCAATAGGAATGTTCCCGTAGCCAAAAACGATGGATCATCGGTTGCAGACGTTTCTGGTCACAGGAGTCTTGCCTGAAAGGCTTCCGGCCCGACTAGCCCGACAGAGCGCAAAACGGCACCTACACTGAAACAATTTGAAAAGCAGTTCACCTCGTGGGTTGAGGAAAACAAGAAAAACGTCAGAACGCAGGACTTCTACAAAGGTGCGTACTCGCGACTTCTCGAGTTTGTTCCATTGGCAAAGGCTCACTTGGACCACATAGACGAACCACTCATTGAACGGTTCAAGTCTGCGATGCTGGTACAGGAAGTCGGCAAGACAACGATTAACCGCTACCTGGCCACGCTGCGCAAAGCTCTGCGATACGCATCGCGCAAGTTGAAGCTCTTCGATAGATTGCCAGTGATTGAGATGTACAGTCAGGAAGATGGCGCGGAACGTCAGCGCAAATTCACCTACAGCGATGCCGACTATAAGAACTGGCTTGCGATCGCACCCGAGCCATTGCGGGCCGCCTCGATTCTGGCACGTGATGCTGGCATCTGTCGGGGCGAAATGCTTGCATTGCAACGCGATTGTGTAACACTCACAGATCAGGCTGATGATGACGGTATGTTTGGCGAGGTATCCATAAAGCGGGGACTTAAACGGAAAGAGCGCGAGAGAACGCTACCGGTCACCCGAGAGATGCGCGAGGCGATACTCGCGATGTTGTCGCGTTCGCAGTGTGAATACGTGTTCACGTCTTTAGAGAATCCGAAACAGTCGCTCTCGCCATTCACGTTGGCAGATCAACTCAGGCGGACTCGCACCAGTTTGAAACTAGATCCTGATGCTGGCCTTCACACGTTGCGACACACATGCCTCACAGAACTCGGCCGCATTACAGACACCTTCACGCTACAGAAGATCGCCGGCCATGCACGCGTCACCACGACCGCACGTTATGTGCATCCTCAGGCTCAGGCAGTGAAGGCTGCATTTTCGACTCGGGCCGCAGGTGTCCCAATGATTTCCACAACAGTAGCGAGCCGTCAAAAACGAGAGGCCGTATATAATTGAAAATAAAAGTGCGAAAGTGGCGGAATTGGCAGACGCACCAGACTTAGGATCTGGCGGGTAAAACCGTGGGGGTTCGAGTCCCCCCTTTCGCACCAACGAATTAGGGACCGTCAACAAATCCGCAGTCGTCCGCAGGTCATTCCGCAGCGGAGAGTAAAGCGCCATTGAGCCGAGTGTTGAGAAATCTAAAGTGTCAGTTTAGGTTTCTCATCACGGTCATTAATGATCAAACGCCCTGCTCAGCGACAAATCGCAGATGGTCTAGTCTTG
>DATFQQ010000050.1:0-10898 GCA_035264195.1 Candidatus Sulfotelmatobacter sp.
TGCCGATAAGGCATATGGCAGTGGAGAGTTCCTAGCGTGGTTGTTGGATCGTGGGGTGCAACCGCACATCGCGGTGATCGACCGGCGCCATCAAACGGACGGACGCTTCACTCGCGATGAGTTTCGTTACGAACCAACAGAAAATGCCTTCTACTGCCCCGAGGGAAAGGTGCTCTCGTTTCGCGGACGCCGACGCGAGAGTCAAGGCTACCTCTATCGCTCCACGGAGTCGCAATGCCAGGGCTGCCCGCAAAAGCAACGTTGTACTTCTGGACCGTATCGCAGACTGTTTGTGCATGAGCAAGAATCCATCCGGCAGGCAGTCCGAGCGCTGGTCGGAACACCAGCTTACGAGCGTTCGCGGCGGGCTCGCTACAAAATCGAAGCTTTGTTTGCAGAACTCAAGCAGCGTATGCGACTCGGGCGGGTAAGACTGCGCCGACTGTGGAATGTCAGCGAGCAGTTCTTGTTGGCTGCCACCGCCCAGAACTTGAAACGGCTAGTGAGATTCTTTACGCAACGGCCACCCATACTACAAACACAGGCCGTATGAAAGTAGGTCAATACATATATACGGTGTGGTACAGAACTGAAAATAAGGCCACCAGAGAATCAAACCAAATTCATCAAAAACCTTGGTCGACCGCCATCTCCGTACCTCCACAGTGTTTTTCAACAGTCTCATGTGATTTCGGGCAAGGAAAGTCCGGCATCCACGACTGAGCAGATTCATCCACTTGCAGACGTAACGGCGATTGGGTTTTTGGGCAAAACTGCACAATGAGTGAAATCGCGATATTACGCCATTTGAGCGGGCACTTTGTTTCGGTTTGCAGGCCGAAAGCTACTGCTCTGGAGCAGTGAGCGTAATGGGGAAACTCGCTGCGACTCCTGTACTCCTCAGTTCTTGGTTCCGCGCCAGCAGTTCGGTTCGTATACGCTTTGACTGGGCAGCGGTGAAATAAAGCGTTTTCCACGATAAGTCCGAAATTGGCAATTTGGCTTGCATGATGCCGTACCCCTCGTGAGCATTGGGACCAAGCAACCCGTGGCCTAACTCGTGAGCCATTACGTGCCCCAAAATCCTGCCAGGACCAATGCCGTGTCCTGCAGCCAGCGTGCTGATGCGGGAATAAAAAATGTAGAGTAGACAGCCCCAATCGTGCTCATGACATGGGATAGCGAACCCGAGGCTATCCTCGGCGACTATGTCTTTCTTCATAGCTGGCGAAAGGATTCGAAGCATGAATTGGAGGCGTTCCGGTTCCTCACCACAGTCTGCCTGGTATACGGGACAATCGAGCCACACCGTTTCCACGCCCACCTTCCTAAATATCTCCGCTGTCACTTTTTTTGCGTCGACCAGAACAACTGGCTCAAGGCCGGCAAAGTCGTAAATTCGTAACCTAATCGTTGCCTCCGCTTTGTGCTTGAACTTCTGCTTCACCGGCCTTTCGGTCGCTGGGTCCGACATTTGGCGCACTGCCGGCAACTGGCCGAAAGCAGGGGTCGATGCCTGCTCGACAACTCGACAGGACAAAGGCGTCCCATCTTTCCAGGCAGTCGCTATGCGGGTCGCTTTGAATTCATCGCGTTCGTTGCAGAGAGCGTGTGCGAGTTCATGGCGAATCGCAAGATCGAGTAACTCCTCGACGGGCATATGCCATACCATACGCAGCTCCGTGCCGCGAATCGATGCTCTGTCGATTAAGGAGCCATCGAGGAACGTGACTCTCTTCGTTAAGTTACTGAACGCTGGATCGTTCACGTCGATCCCCTTCGCCGAAAGAACATATTTCCAATCCGCCGTTCGCACCAATACCCACGTCCACTGGCCGAGCGCGTCCACCGGGTATCGCTCAAGAACATTTTTCAAGATCGCCGTTGCGGCCTGGCATTCTTGCTTCGTGTAGCCGATGTTGCAGGCAAAATGTTGCTTGAAGACGTGTGTCTGCGCACTTAAATCTGTCGGGAACTGAGATTGAAGCCCTATCACAACGATAGTAGCCAGAATCGTTCTGAGCTTCTTGATTCCCAAGAATGTGCTTGACATGGAGAGCACCTCGATGCAAGCCCGCAGGGAGCAACGGACGTCGATCAAAGACCGAAGCAGCTATTCGGCTTGTTCCTCCCCGGCACCCGGCTGTCGCAGCGCTCACCTTTGCGCGAGAGCAGCCAGTCATCAAGAACCTCTTAGGTGGTTTATCGGTTCCAGTGCAACCTATTGAAACGCAAAGAGTCATCAGCGCAGGTTCCCACCCGTGGTCGGTAGCTATCGCGTGATAGACTTGACGCACTTTGGGGTGCGCTATGGCCTCCTCCGCAGGCCAACGCCAGTTGTTAAAGTTCGGAGTGTTTGACGTCGATCTTGCCACCGGCGAGATTCGCAAAGCCGGCATGAGGCTGAAGCTTGCTCCCCAACCCTTCCAAGTCCTTCAGGTACTGCTCGAGCACCCCCACAAGGTCGTAACCCGTGAAGAACTTCGCGAACGAGTGTGGCCGGACAACACGTTCGTTGACTATGAACTCGCATTGAAAAAAGCGATTAACCGATTGCGGGACGTACTGGGTGATTCAGCCGATAATCCGCACTTTATCGAGACAGTTCCTCGAAGGGGCTACCGATTCATCGGCACGTTAACGTCTCGGGAAGCCGAGGACAGTTCAGCGTGTATCGGCGACTCTCGCCTCCCATCTGCCGTCGATGCAACAACCATCGCACCTGATGCGCGGTCCAGCGCCGTTTTCACTCGGTGGCGTATCGTCGCGGTTCTGGCGCTTTTGCTGGTTGGAATGGCACCGGGCTGGCTCGTGGCACATTGGCGGCATGGTCCGAGTGCCCTCAAGCACCGGCGCCTCACAGCTAACTCTCAAGAGGCTCCAGTAATTGGCGGCGTGATTTCACCCAACGGTGACTATCTGGCTTTTGCCGATAAGACCGGTTTTTATTTACAGCAGATTGCGAACGGCGAAACCCACGCCCTCACTCTGCCTGCAGGTTTCAATCCTGTCCCGGTCTGCTGGTATCCAGACAGCGCCCATATCGTTGCAGACTGGGTCGAGGGTCCGAAATCACCCACCAGTCTTTGGCAAATCCCGATCATGGGAGGCGCTCCTCGCAAACTAAGCGACAACGGCGAGTTCGCTTCGGTTTCGCGTGACGGATCACAGATTGCATTCCTCAGGGGTGATAGTCCGAACCAAGAAATGTGGGTCATGCGCGGGAATGGCGAAGATTCACGGCGGGTCGCTGTGGCGACGCAGATTTCGAGTTTCGGTCAGCCCGCGTGGTCACCAGACGGAAAACGACTCGCTTTCGCAACCGATACGCTGGAGCCGGGCCAGTGGGGATCTTCGATGAACGTAACAATGCTCGATCTAGGCAGCGGTCAGCAGAGAGTCGTCTTTACTCCACACGACACCAATCCGGACTTAGATAGCACAGCACAACTCGGCCCGGCACTTGTTTGGACGGCGGACAATCACCTTATTTATGCCGTTACTGAGCCGCCACCGAATCAGACAGATTTCAATCTCTGGCAGATAGCACTCGACGATAGCGGACGTGTGACCGGCCGTGCATCGCGACTCACATCTACTCCGGGCGGGATCTTGTATCTCAACGGTAGTGTCAACGGAACGAAAATCGCTTATACAAAGTTTTCCTTCACCTCATCGGTATATATTTCAGAATTGCGTGCCAACGGTGCCGCCATTAGCGCACCCCAGCGGCTCACGCTCGACGACTGGACAGACATACCCTTTGCATGGACTCCCGACAGCAAGAGCGTGATATTCGTATCCGACCGCGACGGAACCTTTCACATTTTTAAACAGCAGATTGACCAGACCATAGCAGAGCTTCTGGTCGGAGGGGGTGAGCAGGTTAACATTCCTCGTCTCGCTCCGGATAATTCGTCTCTCTTCTATCTGGTGTGGCCGAAAGTCGGCGACTCCGCCCCTACCCGCTTGATGCGTGTGTCACTCGCCGGTGGCTCGCCACAGGAAGTGTTGCGGGATAGCAGAATCGGGAACATACAATGTGCCCGCCCGCCGTCCAAGGTATGTATGTATCATTCGGAGAGCGCGACAGAGCTAAACCTTTTTCGTTTTGATCCCGTTACGGGTAAGAGCGAGATACTTCCGCAGTTCAAGATCGAAAATCGGGCCCCTGGCTGGAATTTGTCACCCGATGGAAAGACACTGGTCACCATGACGGTGGAAGGCCCACAGCAGGACCCGAGTCTAAGACTTCACTCTCTTGAAGACGGTTCCGGACGTACCGTTAGGGTCAAAGCTTGGGCACGGATTCACGGCGGAGACTTCGCAGCCGACAGCAAGAGCTTGTGGGTGACGGCATTTGCCAACACCGGGAAATGGTCTCTATTGAACGTCGATCTTCAGGGAAACATTCGAACTATGCTTGAGGATACCGATGTGATCCAATGGGCAGTACCAGCCCCGGACGGCAAACATCTGGCACTCGCGAAATCCCGTTCGACTTCCAACGCTTGGCTCTTGGAACGCCAATGAATTGGCGTGCTTGCACTTTCGTGGCACGAAACGTGGGTTTTGTCCGTCTGTGATGGACTTTATACTTGTCGGACGGGGCGAGTCGGATCCAAAATCGGTGTCAACTGTCGCTATCAGGCGATTACACGCTTTGAACGGCAAAGCGCAT
Source organism: Candidatus Sulfotelmatobacter sp. (assembly GCA_035264195.1). Taxonomy (GTDB): domain Bacteria; phylum Acidobacteriota; class Terriglobia; order Terriglobales; family Acidobacteriaceae; genus Sulfotelmatobacter. Next base: position 4,682 of record DATFQQ010000050.1, read on the forward strand.
TTTGAGTGTAATGGGGATGTCACAACGGCTCAGTCTGCGAGAACCTTTAAAGAGGATGGTTGCGAGGGTAACACGTCGGGATTAGGAGTGTTATATGCTACCGCGAGATTTTCTTTGCATCTTTCTCCTGTGCGGCTGCCTAGCATACGCCCAAAATGGCGCTATCGGCGGCAAACTGCTCGACAGCAACGGGAATCCCGTCGCGCACGCTGACGTGTTTGCCATGTTCTTCCTGCACTGCGATATTCGAAACGAAACTGCAAAACTGAAAATCGAATCCGGCCCCGCAGAGGGATGTCTCAACAAGGTGGATGGGCGGGTTGACGCAATTACCGACGAGGTCGGCGACTTTTACCTGCGCGATTTGAAATGGGGTGTGTACGAATTGGGCGCCCAAAAACCTGAGGATGGATATCGGTCTACCTTTCGGAATCTATTTACGCGAGAGCCTCCCGCGCGGGTGTTCCTATCGCCTTCTTCGCCATACACCAACCTCACACTGAATTTCCCACCGAAGTGCGCATTGCTGACTGGGACTGTGAGAAACGCGAAGACTGGTGAACTGCTGTCGAGCGTAGATCTGCTAGTGAGTCCTAAAGACGGTAATGGTTGGCGCGAGTTTATGGGAGCCACCGTGCCCATGCACGTTCTACTTCCTTCAGAACGCGAGTTCACGCTGGAGATCAGCGCGCACGGATTTGACACTTGGGTATACCGTGATTCTTTAGAGGAGGGCTACAGTAGCGATGCACCAGCGATGCTCAACTTGAAAGCTGGTGGACGGTTATCTATAGACATCGCGCTCACGCTCAAATCAAATCAGACACTCCGGCGCGGCGGGTCCGGAGTGACCCCATAAGGGAACCGCGAGGCGGGCGACAACCGCTGCTGCATTAGAGTTTGTACTCAATTTCCCGGTTGCCGCGAACGATGAGTGTAATGGCGATGTTACGCCAACCGCGAGTCAGCGTTGTGATGCCGGGATTTTGACAGTCACCGTTGGACTTTGAAAGTTCCTGCTTTTCCAGCTAATTCGGTGTTCCCGAGCTTCGCAAAGTACTTGGCGATTGGCAGCGCCTACCCGAAATCGAAGGTTGCGCCTGCCTCAAGCGTACCGTAGCCTCCCGTTGGCTCTGGGCCATTCCCAAATATCATTCCTGAATCTTCTAACTCCTTCCCGTCAATCACGATTTGCCAAGATTCGGGTGCGGTGTTCTGAGTTGTTTCTGAGTCGTTCAGCAAGCGAAACGCGACCATCACACTGGGATCGCTGTATCCCTCTGCGTTAATTGAGCAGTAATGCCTCGCCGGATTCGTGGATGGCGTGAGGAGGACACAGTGACAGGGCTCTCTGCCCGAGATGCAACCGAAGGGGCCGAAAGTCCTTGGAGACAAACGCCTCTGTCAGTTCTGACAGTGGCAGTGTCGGCGATACCGCTGCGATTATCGGGACCGCAATTTAAGAAAAAAACCGTCCCACTTGGCCTCTTGGGGGAAGGAGGCAAAAGAGGGCGGTTTTTTAACGCAAATACTTACGAACTCCTTATGCTCTTCGCTGTAATGTGGTGCTGGGCTCCGGCCCTGCAAGGAAGTGCCTTCCCCTGTTTCGCGGCTGCTTTGCAGGGCCGTTGAGCCGAATGGCTAGTTCGGGCTCTTCTCGGCTATTCCGTCCTTGATGAGAAATTCCCTTCCGCACTCAGGACAGGTTCTCCGCGCGATAAAGATGTGGTCTAGCGGAGACTCGAACGTGAGCTCAGTTCCGCAGTACGGGCACGTTAGTGCGATCGGTGCCTCAGCCAGCGCGGCAGGATAATGCCCATTGCGATAGCCAACCGAAACCAGATCTTGAGAATGACGTGCCACATGGCCGCCTGTAAAAGAAAGCCCGAGAGCCGCCCCCCTCATGCCGTGAAGCGCAAATATTGTCAGATACCCGACAAAAGGTCACTACAGGAAAATCCCTAACGGGAGAGAGATATCGGAACGCGGCCTAAGAGTCTTGGCATTCCTTGCAGCGCCGTTTCCTGAGCGGATTCAGGCTCTTTAGTGCAGGAATGGCCCGATGAGAGACCTCCCAGGTGCTTTCATCGAGCCATGTGCGGATTTACGGCTAAGGATTAGTCTTGTCCTGACATTGGGACGATGCAAGGTTACGAAAGAAACAAAAAAGGCCCGACGCCCCCTCCCCCGAAGGCGCGACAGGCCTAAACAACCTCAAATTTGCTTGCGAAAACGAGCGGTTGCTATCACAACTCATTCTTCAACGTCGAACGTAACTCAATCAGACAAATTTAAGAATGGCCTGATAGTGACCGGGCCGTGGCACAAGACGGCCAGCATTCAGAGGAGAAAAAGGCCCGACGTGGAGGTGTCGAGCCTGCGAGTCCTAAACAAAGAGCAGGAGATAGTCTACTCCAGAACGAAAGGGATGCAATCCTCTATCGCCGCCTTCGGTACTTGAGTAAGCCGCTCAGAATGAAGCCCATTGCGACAGCGAACAGAATCCAGATCTTAAGAATGATGAGCCACATTCTTGCTTAGCCTCCCCCCAGGCAAAAGAGAAAGCCCGCCCTCGGGACCTAGCGGGCGGAACCGATGGACGGGCTCTAATCTGCTTGTGGGTCTTTCGCCGATTAGCTTTCCTCTGGATAGTCTTACCTGCCTATCCACACCACAACTCCCATTTCTGTTAGCTATGGTGTCCTCCAGCCAGCGCAACAGAGTGATCACTAGCGCGACGGCCGCCACAAACCAGTGGATCTTGAGGAGGATTAGCACGGACCTTGTAAGAAAAGCCGCTCAAGGTTCCGAGTCGGGAACCCAAGGGGCGGCTTCCTCTGATCGAGTTCAAAATCGTCCTGATAATCCTACAAACTCTGCTAAGAGCCAACTGTCAGAACAGCTAGCAACCCGAACGTAGCAATTTGTTGCTGTGTAACAGGTGCGGCCGGAGCGTCGGCCGGAGAGCTTCTACGGCAGCCCGTTTCGCTTCGAGGTGTTCAGCATCCCCGTACTGGCCCTGACTCTCAAACGCAAGTCCTGAACGCACCATTTCGTCTAGAAATCTGGGCCTTCCGTGATGTCAGGAGGAACCATTTCATGACTCCCAGGTCTCAGACTGTCCCTGAGTGCTTTTTAAGAATGCGGCCATCGTCAACGTGACTCGCATTTGCTCCGTCGTCAGGTCGGCGAACTCGCAAATGAATCCCAATCGAAACATCGCCTGATGCACTAATCGGGAATCATCGGGGATGTTGAGGAACAGAGGAAAAGCAGTATGCTCAGTATACGCCATCGTTACTCTCCATTAGTAATAGTGGCCAGGGCCTTAAAAGTGTTTCAGCATTTTTAAGCGCCCCCCAGCGACTACATGAGTGCTCCAGCCTATTTTGATGAAACGCGGACTTTTCACTCGAACTGAGCAGCAAGGCTGGATTATTGAAATTGCGTCACTCACTCTGTCCGATGTCCTGAATGTCCCCAGGTCATCCATCGGTAAGTCAGTCCGAACGCTTCTAACCTTTGGCGGTTGTCATGTCTACCAAATAACTAGGGATTAGCAGCACTCTAAGCGGGAAAAAAGGGGACCCATCAGCCTATTAGGGAAAAGTTCATTTCCCCCAACCGGTGGAACGATGCATCGGCGGCCTGAGGCTTGAGCTTCTTGGGCGTTTGTGGCGGCCGAGCTTCGGTTCGCCTGTCCGCACGGTCAGACTGTCGCAGTGCTTTGTCGGCTTTTGTTCTCTTCTCTGCCATGTCGACAGTATCGGACTTAGTGTTGCGGAGCGCAACACAACGTCATGGCCTGTGGATTTCAAACTGCATCACTACCCAGACTCGTAACCCCCAGATTCTTCATTAGGAACCGTGACTCGTGACAAAAAGTCTCGGGCCGAAAGCCTCTGAGAGTTTTGACAGTGGCAGCTGGGCGATACCGCCTGAGACTATCGCGTGCACCGCAATTAAGACAAAACCGTCCTTTTGGTTGCCCTGGGGAGGGCGCAGCCAACGGACGGTTTTTGACTGCGCACGCATTTCTGACAAACTTTTAATTATCAATTCTTTTTACTTCGTTGTAATGTTAGGCGCCACTTTGCCCGGGCTCCGGCCCTGTAAGGGAGCGCCTTCCCCCGTTTCGCGGCTTCTTTGCAGGGCCGTTGAGCCGTTTCAGATTTTCTGCACTCGAGGGTTCTACACAAGTCTCCTGAGGGATCCGGAATGTTACGCGGTTTTAGAGCGGGCAGACGGCTTTTTTTCCTTACCCATTTTGGCCAGGAGCTTCTCTTTCGCGTCGAGCACACCGTTTAGCTGGTCGATCAGTTGAAGTAGCTTGGATCCGTTTCTCTCACCTTGAATTTCCAGGCAGAGATTGTTGATCTGTTCGTCTGGCGAAGTGTGATAGGCCACTCTTACCCCCTCGGATGAGGCGCACCCGAATCCTTGCACTTGCCGCGAATACTGTCCGTGCGCTAGAGCAATGATGACACTGTCAGTTTTGCCAGTGGTGACCTGTCAAATCACCTGAGACGATCCGACTGAGCGAGCTTATGTATGCCCCTAAAACTCCCGCTATGCGATACGGACTAATGGGATGCGCAATTTGCGGCAAACCTCTCCGTCTTGCGGGTGCCACGACTGAGAACGGTGGCTTGCCGATCCATCAGGAATGCCACTTGCTTAGGTTGAAACTGAAGCTGGCCACAACGCCCCCAACGTCAAGCGAGACTCCCCTTAACCCGGGCTTCCCCGCTGGTTGTTGAAATATCCCAAAGGCCCACCCCAGCGATACGCTTTTTTGCTTTGTCCCGGATCCGGGACAAAACATTTGATATAACTCAACAACTTAGGCCTGCCAATCATGCAAGGAGTCTCGGGGGTTTCCCCACCCCGGTTATTAATTGGATTTCTTTAACCTGGCTCCAGAGCGCCGACAATCCCCACTCACTTGGTAGACATTTGCCCCAGACCCCTTTGTATGTCCTGCGCAGTATTTTGATGAATCACGTACTTCTCATCTGAACTCGAGCGGCGGCACTCTTTCTGCAAGTGGGTCACGTTAGCGCCTCCCCTAGGCTGGATCGCCTGTTCAGGGCGGTAACGGTATTGAGGTATGCAGTTAGAAACGAAATAACTTAGTGCTCTTTGTAGGTTCTAACAGTCACGACACGGTCACGATGCGAGCCCCCAGCAGCCATTCCTCATTCTCACCATTGCTAAACAAACTACTTTATGTTGTAATGCACAAAGAGAAGAGAAAGCGAAAGGACGTTTTATGGCAGTGACCACAATGCCGAGTCTGGAAGAAGCGCTGAGCGGGATTAGCCCGAAGGAGTACGCCATCCTAACCGATACCGACCCGAAAGATCGGGTTTTGGGCGTATCGGGATTTGTCGCCAACTATGCTGCCTAACCATCCTTGCCAGTGTTGTCTGGCGCACTTTGGCGTTTTGCGATCCTTGGCCGGTCATGCTACCCACTCGTCAGTGAATCACTATCACATTCGCTGGGGCAACTCGAAGATCGATTGGGAAGCTTTCCAATCGGAAGAGGAAGCCAAGGCTTCAGCTGAACAACTCAAAGGTCCGGGCGAAACCTATACCGTCGACCAGTGTGACAGTACCTGCCAAATGTGCACGAAGGCCGCTCGCAAAACCCCGCCGGGCGTGTAACGGTTGAGTCAGCGCGTTTACTCTCTAGCCCCGCTGGAGGGTCAATGAGTGCAATCGCGATGTTATGCCAACAGTGAACTTGGGCGGCCACCGAGTGGCCAGGAGATCGTGGATCTGGAGTAGGGTTCAGTCCTTCTGAATCATTACCTCAGTGGCTTTAACGACGGCGACCACGGTGTCACCCTTCTTGAGCTTCAACTCGTCAGCACTGCGGCGGGTAATAGCACTCTCGATCAAATTGTCGCCTACGCGCACGACCACGTGCGCCATGACATCACCCAACTGAACTTCTTCGATTTTTCCACGGAGCTTATTTCTGGCTGAAATCGGCATCTCGTAATTATAGATCTCAAACGCTAGCCGGTAGCTGCGATTTCGCTCATCGACCGGATGATGAGTGTAGTGGCGATTTTTCGCCAATCGTCGGGCCGGGCCTATACTGGCGAAGCATGTCAACTCCCCAGGAACTTCTTCGAGCAATCGCAAAAGATGAGAAGAAGCGTGTTCAACGCTGTGAGTTCTACGACCGCAATGTATGCGATTTTGAA